>JBBIOE010000083.1:0-27842 GCA_037443525.1 Archangiaceae bacterium
CGCGCCGCCGCCGCCCGCGCCGCCGCCGCCCGTGCCCGCCCCGGAGCGCAAAGGCTCGCTGACCCTGACCGGCCGGCTCTCGCACCCCTCGGTGCCGGTGGGCCAGAGCGACGTCTTCGCCACGCTGGACGTCTCGGCGGTGACGGTGCCGGGCTCCAAGCGCGCGCCGGTGAACCTGGCGCTGGTCATCGATCGCTCGGGCTCGATGATGGGTGAGAAGATCGACTCGGCCCGAAGGGCAGCGCTGCGCCTGGTGGACCTGCTCGACCAGGACGATCGCCTGGCGGTGGTGCACTACGGCACCGACGTGTCGGTAATGGGCGGGGTGATGGCCACCGACGCCAACAAGGCGCGCCTGCGCCGCTTCATCCAGGGCATCGACGCCGAGGGCGGCACCAACCTCGGCGACGGCCTGGCCGCGGGCCGCGTGCAGCTCGAGCGCGCCAGGGCCGACTTCCACGTGAACCGGGTGCTGCTCCTCTCCGATGGCCAGCCCACGGTGGGCATCACCTCGACGGCCGGGCTGATTCGCGTGGCGTCGCTGATGCGGCAGAGCGGCGTGTCGCTGACCTCGCTGGGCGTGGGCGCCGACTTCAACGAAGACCTGATGCAGCGCCTGGCGGACGTGGGCGGCGGCAGCTACGGCTTCGTCTCCTCGCCGGCCACCATGGCCAGCATGTTCGAGAAGGACCTCTCGCAGGCCAGCACCATGGTCGCCTCTGGCGTGAGCGTCACCTTCACCGTCCCCGAGGGCGTCAGCTTCCGCGAGGTCTTCGGCCGGCCGGCGACGCAGGCCGGGCGCACCGTTACCGTCGACCTGCCGGACTTCTCCTCGGCGCAGACCGAGAAGCTCGTGGTCAGGCTCACCGCCACGGCGTCGCAGGAGGGCGAGGCGGTGGACGTGGGCCACTTCAAGCTCGCCTACAAGGACCTGCTCGCCGAGCGCGACGGGGTGGCCGGCTCCACCGCGCGCACCCAGAGCCTGGCCCTGGCCGCGCTGGCCACCCGCGACGTGGCGGTGGTGAAGGCCAGGCGCGACAAGGTGGCCTTCGTCGACGCCACCCGGGCGCAGGCCGCCGACAACTACCGCCGCGCGGCGGAGGCGATGGCCAAGGGCGACTTCCACACCGCCACCGGCACCATTCAGGGCAACGCCGCGCTGCTCAACGAGGCGGCCGACGTGGGCGGCGCCCAGGCGGTGGAGCAGGACCGCAAGCTGAACGACTCGCTCTTCGGCCTGTCGACGGCGGCCCCCAGCGCCGCGCCCGAGGAGCAGCAGCGCCAGGTGAAGTCGCTCAAGCGGCAGTACTTCCTCGGCAGCGGCCGCGGCGCGTCGGTCTACTGAGCCGCCACCACCGCCTTACGAGACCGTACGGTCGGCAGGCTTCGACGCCGCTCGGCGGGTTGGCCGAAACACGGAACCTGCCACCGCTCAGTCCGAGCGACGTCGAGGACCTCGGCTGAACCGATCGGACTCCAGAGCCCCGCCGGCCCTCTCCGCTCGGGCTGAACGGAGTCGCCATTTCAAGCGACCCGCTCATCGCCCTCAGGTCCCGAGGAGGTGCTCGCGCACGAAGGCCTCCGCCCGGCGGAGCAGCTCCGCCGCCTCCATCGACACCTTCACCGTCGGCTCCCCCACCGCGCGCCGCGCGTGCCCCAGCACCGGCGACCCGGCCGGCACCGCGAACGCCCGGCCCACCTCCTCCACGTGCGCGCGCGCCTCGCGCACCACCCGCAGCGCCTCCGACTCGTCGAGCCCGCCGTTCGAAAGCCGCCGGAGCACCAGGCACTCGAAGGCGCGGCACCCCTGAGGGCGCTGCGCGTAGAGCCGGCAGCAGGTCCCCTCGAGCGCGGCGCAGGGCTGGACGAGCACCGTTCCGCCGCGGCGCACGGTCAGCCGCACGCCTTGCGTCGAGAGCCGCTCGGCCTCCGCCCCGCTCAGCGCCACCACCTCGAAGATCGAGCCGTCGCAGCACAGGCCGCAGGCGAGGCACAGGCGTTGAAGCGCGTCCTTCACGAGCACCTCACCTCGTAGAACAACTTCATGGTCGGATGAAACGTCATTGCTTGATCCAGCGCAGGCCTCATGCAAGGCCCCCGACCTCACCTCTTTTCCGGGAGCGGACATGGCGAGCGTCACCACTACCCTCACCTCCAACAAGGCCCTGATCGACTGGGTCGGCCAGATGGCCGCGATGTGCCAGCCCGACGCGGTGGTCTGGTGCGACGGCTCCGAGGAGGAGCGCAAGCGGCTGACGGAGGAGGCGGTGGCCAAGGGCGTGCTCATGCCCCTGAACCAGGAGAAGCACCCCGGCTGCTACCTGCATCGTTCGAACCCCAACGACGTGGCGCGGGTCGAGCACCTCACCTTCATCTGCACGCCGACCAAGGAGCAGGCCGGCCCCACCAACAACTGGATGGCGCCGGACGAGGCGTACACCAAGCTCAAGGGCCTCTTCACCGGCTCGATGAAGGGCCGCACGATGTACGTGGTGCCCTACGTCATGGGCCCGCTCGCCAGCGAGCACTCGAAGATCGGCATCGAGCTGACCGACTCCGTCTACGTCACCCTCAACATGGGCGTGATGACCCGCATGGGGAAGCCGGCCCTCGACATGCTGGGCAGCGCCAACACCTTCAACAAGGGCCTGCACTGCACCGGCGACGTGAACCCCGACCGCCGCTACATCTGCCACTTCCCCCAGGACAACGCCATCTGGAGCTTCGGCTCGGGCTACGGCGGCAACGCGCTGCTCGGCAAGAAGTGCCTGGCGCTGCGCATCGGCAGCTACCTGGGCAAGTCCGAGGGCTGGCTCGCCGAGCACATGCTCATCCTCGGCGTCGAGGACCCCGAGGGGCACACCACCTACGTCGCGGCCGCCTTCCCCTCGGCGTGCGGCAAGACGAACTTCGCGATGATGATTCCGCCCAAGCGCTTCGCCGGCTGGCGGGTGTGGACGGTGGGCGACGACATCGCCTGGCTGCGCGTCGGCGCCGACGGGCGCTTGTGGGCGGTGAACCCCGAGGCCGGCTACTTCGGCGTGGCCCCGGGCACCAACTACCGCTCGAACCCCAACGCGATGATGTCCATCGCCAAGAACACCATCTTCACCAACGTCGCCGTCACCAAGCAGAACACCGTGTGGTGGGAGGGCCTCGACGGCGAGGTGCCCGACGAGCTCACCGACTGGAAGGGCGCGCCGTGGAAGAAGGGCTCGACCGACAAGGCCGCGCACCCCAACAGCCGCTTCACCGCCCCGGCCTCGAACAACCCGATGCTCTCCGCCTCGGTGAACGACCCGCGCGGGGTGCCCATCTCCGCCATCATCTTCGGCGGCCGCCGCTCCAGCACCGTGCCGCTGGTGATGCAGTCCTTCAACTGGTCGCACGGCGTGTACCTGGGCGCGACGCTCGCCTCGGAGACCACCGCCGCCGCGACCGGCGCGCAGGGCGTGGTGCGCCGTGACCCGATGGCGATGCTCCCCTTCTGCGGCTACAACATGGCCGAGTACTTCCAGCACTGGCTCAACATGCAGAAGACCACGCCGTACCCGCCGAAGATCTTCCTGGTGAACTGGTTCCGGAAGAACAAGGACGGCAAGTTCCTCTGGCCGGGCTACGGCGAGAACATGCGGGTCCTCAAGTGGGTGGTGGACCGTGCCCACGGCAAGGTCGGCGCGCAGGAGTCGCTCTTCGGCTGGGTGCCCAAGCAGGGCCACATCGATCTCTCCGGCCTGGACATCGACCCGGCGCAGGTCGACGAGGCGACGGCGGTGGTGGAGAGCGAGTGGAAGGCCGAGCTCGAGAGCCAGAAGCCCTTCTTCGACCAGTTCGGCGACAAGATGCCGAAGACGCTCGAGCTCATCCGCCAGATGCTGTTGTCCCGCGTGAGCTGAAGGGAAGCAGCGCGGCGGCTCGACATCGAGGTTGGGTTTCGCGAAACCGGGTGTAGTCTTTGGCCCGTGCGACGCCCCGCCCTCCTCTGTCTGCTCGCCGTGCTGGCCGCCCTGCCGGCCCTCGGCGCCAACGCCAAGGCCACCGCCCTCGCGAAGGACGCCGAGAAGCTCTACAAGGACAACAAGTACAAGGAGGCCGCCGAGCTGTTGCAGCAGGCCTTCGACGCCGATCCGGTGCCGAAGTTCCTGTACAACATGGCGCGCGCCTACGACCAGGCGGGCGAGCTCTCTTGGGCGATGGAGGCGTACCGCAAGTACGTCGGCCTCCCCTCCGACGAGACCGACCCCGAGCTGACCAAGAAGGCGAACCTGGCCATGGACCGCATCCGCACGCTGTTGGCCAAGGACGAGGCCGACAAGAAGATGCAGGAGGCCGAGAAGAGCCGCCTGGAGGGCGAGACCAAGGAAGCGAAGGCCCGCGCCGAGGACGAGGCGAAGAAGGCCAAGAAGCAGAAGGAGGCCTTCGAAGCCAAGGAGAAGGCCCAGCGCGACGAGGCCAACAAGCGCATCAGCACCAGGCGGCTCATCACCTACGGCACCGCCGGCGCCGCGGTGGTCGGCCTGGGCATGGGCCTGGGCTTCGGGCTCGCCTCCGGCTCGGCCAAGAACAGCTTCATTACCGCCACCACGGTGCAGGACAAGCAGAAGGCCGAGAGCGCCACCCGCACCCTGGCGGCGGTGGCCGACGTGGGCCTGGTCATCGGGCTCGCCGGCGCGGTGGCCACGGCGGTGCTCTGGCCCAAGGCTCAAGAAGCGGAGACCGCGGTCTCGGTCTCCCTCGCGCCCGCGCCGGGCGGCGGCTTCGCGGTCCTCGGAGGGCGCTTCTGATGAACCGGCACCTCCTCGCCTTCGCCTGCGGCACCGCTTTGGCCTTCGCCGCCGCCTCCTGCAGCCTCACCACCGCCCAGGGCTTCACCGAGTGCATCACCGACGTGGAGTGCGGCAGCCGCGCGGTCTGCAGCCACGGCTACTGCGTCCCCCTCCCCGCGCGGTGCGAGAAGAAGGAGGGCTCCTTCAACACGTTCGATCGCATTCCCCTGGCGGCGCTCTTGCCGCTGACCGACAGCCCCGACGGCGGGGCGGAGGACGCCTCGGAGAGGGCGGGCCTCGACGCGATGCGCCTGGCGGTGGGCGAGGTGAACGCGCAGCAGGGCCTCGCCGGGCGGCTCTTCGCGCTCTACACCTGCGACACCGGCAGGAGCAGCGACGAGATCGTCGCCCAGACCAAGTGGATGATCTCCCAGCTCCAGGTGCCGGCCATCATCACCTCCGGCAGCTCGCAGACCATCGCCGCCTACCGCGCCGCCAGCGACGCGCCCACCTTCTTCATGTCGGCGACCTCCACCGCGGTCGACCTGGTGGCGCTCTACAACGAGAACCAGGCGCACCTGCTGTGGCGCACCTCGCCGCCCGACTCGCAGCAGGCGAAGGTCATCTCCACGCTCCTTCGCACCGACCCGACCTACACGCAGGCCGCCACGCCGAGGAGGATCGGCATCATCTACGAGGACGGCTCCTACGGGCACGGCCTCACCGAGGCCCTGGCCACCGACCTCACCAACAACGGCAAGGACGTGCGCACGATTCAGTACGACGCCGCCGCGCTCGATCCCAACGCGGTGTTGAACGAGCTGCAGTCCTTCGCGCCGAACGTGACCGTGCTGGTCTCCTTCCCGCCGGCGGTGAAGGACATCGTCCGCGCCGCCAAGCAGCGGCAGAGCCTCACCCACGCCAGCGGCCACAGGTGGGCCTTCGCCGACGCGGCCAAGGACCCGGCGATCGTCGACGCGTACACCGCCCCGGAGATCGACGGCGCGCTCGGCACCGCTCCGGCGATGGGCGTGGGCCCGGCGTTCCGAGACTTCGCCGACCGCTACCGCACCCGCTTCCACGTCGACCCGGCGCTCTACGGCTACACCGCGCAGAGCTACGACGCGATGTACCTGGTCATGCTCACCACCGCCTGGGGCAAGTACAAGGGCCTCCTCAACGGCGCCAACTTGGCCGAGGGCATGAGCCGCGTGTCGGCCGTCGGTCAGGCCCAGGTCAACGTGGGCGCGACCGGCTGGCAGACCGCGACCGCGGCGCTCTCCGGAGGCGCCTCCATCGATCTCAAGGGCGCGAGCGGAGAGCTGGACTACAGCAGCGCCGCCAGCATGGACACCGGCGCGCCCACCGCGCTCTACGAGGTGTGGAGCGTGCACGCCGACGGCGGCATCAAGACGGAGCGGAACGTCTCGCCTCCTTGAGCTGGAGCCGCGCATGGCGACCGCCTCCACCCCGCCGGCCGACGCGCCGCTCGACGAGCTGGTGAGCCCGCGCCGCGTGGGCGAGGGCCGCTTCGAGGTCTCTCTCCCCGACGGCTGGCAGCAGGGCCGCGGGCTCTTCGGCGGTCTGGTGCTCGCCAACGTCGCCCGGGCCCTGGAGCTCGAGCTCGACGACCCCGCGCGCCCCTTGCGCAGCCTGAACGCCGAGCTCTGCGGCCCCACCCAGCCGGGCCGGGCGCTGATCGAGATCTCGCGGCTCCGGCTGGGCAGCAACGTGGCCACGCTCTCCGCGAGGCTCGTGCAGAACGGTGAGGTGCAGGCGCACGCCACCGGCACCCTGGCCCGCGCCCGAAAGGATGGCGCCGAGGAGCTCACCCTCGCGCCGCCCGCGCGCCCGCCGCACTTCAGCGCGCTCGAGCCCTTGCCGGTCGAGCCACCGTTCGGCCCCGACTTCGCGCGCTACTGGGAGTTCAAGAACGCCGGCGCCCTTCCGTTCTCCGGGGCGACCGAGCCCGCGGCCAGCGGGTGGATTCGGCCGAAGAAGCCGAGCGCGCGGCGCGACGCGGCCAGCGTGGTGGCGTCGGTCGACGCTTGGTGGCCGGCGCGCTTCACCTGCCTGGAGGCGATTCGGCCGATGGCCACGGTGTCCTTCTCGCTCGCGCTGGTGGCGGACCCGCCGCGGCTCGTGCCCGACGAGCCCCTCTTTCACACTGGTCGCGAGCTCTCCCTCTCGGGCGGCTACTCGCTCGAGGTGCGGGAGCTGTGGACCAGCCGAGGCGAGCTGGTCTCGGTGAACCAGCAGGTGCTGGCGGTGATTCGCTGAAGCGAAGCGCTGGGCGTCGCCGGCGCCCCGAGCGGTCAGGGCGCGCGGCCGCGCGGGCCAATCACCCTGGCTTCCGGGAGACGTCCCTGTCATGAGGTCCGACGTGACTGAGAACCTCAATCGCCGGATGGCGCTGTTCATCGACTTCGAGAACCTGGTGACCAACACCGGCATCACCCCGCAGACCTTCGACCTCAAGCCGTCGCTCGATCGGCTGCTCGAGAAGGGCAAGGTCATCTACCGCCGTGCCTACTGCGACTGGTCGCGCTTCAAGGAGGCGAAGGCCGGGCTGCATGAGCTGGGCGTGGAGCTGGTCGAGGTGCCGCCCTCCACGCGAGCCGGGAAGAACGGCGCCGACATGCGCCTGGTCATCGACGCGCTGGAGCTGAACTACGCGCGGCAGCACATCGACACCTTCGTCATCGCGTCGGGCGACTCCGACTTCTGCCCGCTGGCCTACAAGCTGCGCGAGAACGACCGCACCGTCATCGGGCTCGGGGTGAAGGACTCGACCAGCCCCTTCTTCGTGCGCGCCTGCGACGAGTTCATCTACCTGCCGACGCCTCAGCGCGGCGGCCGGGGGCGGAGCGAGGAGCGGAGCGAAGAGCGCGGCGGGCGCGCGGCGTCGGGGTCCGGCTCGGGTGGCTCCGGGCGGAGGCCGGCGGTGGTGCCGCCCATCGCCCGCGAGGTGGTGCAGAGCCTGCTCGCGCGCGCCACCGGGCCCATCAACCCCTCCTTCATCAAGGAGACCATCGTCCGCAAGGAGCCCGACTTCGACGAGCGCGACCACGGCTTCTCCTCGTTCTCCCGCCTGCTCGAGGCGCTGGAGAAGGAGAAGGTGCTCCGGCGCCAGCAGACCAACCGGCAGGTCTACGTGCTCCCGCCCGAGGGCGGCGAGGCGCCCGTGCCCCACGCGTCGAACGACGACGAGATCATCCCCGATCCGGAGGACTGACCTCCTTCGACGGTGAGCGCAGGCGGGGGACCTCCCCACCCTGCGCCCGTCCTCACAGCGGGGCTCTGTCGCACCGGACCTGCCCGGAGAAGGGCGCTGGGTCGAGGTCGAGGCGCGAGGAAGAAGCGTGGTTCGGGCCAACGCGACGGACGAGCAACGAAGAGTCAGGCCCAGCAGACCAGCCCGGCGGGGATCGGCGCGGCGGTTCCCCGCTGGTCAGGGCGGCCCGCCGAGCTCCAGCTGCCCGTTGAGGTGCGTGGTGGTCACCACGCCGCCGTCGGTGCGGGAGAGCTTCAGCGTGAAGCCCGGCCCCACCGTCTCGAAGTGACAGCCCTCGCAGTCGGCGGAGGTGAGCGTCGGGGCGTGGAAGTTGTCCTTGGGCGGAAGCCCGTGGCAGCCGCCGCACGCCACCGACGACGAAGGCGCCGTCCACACCGGCGTGCGGGTGAGGTTCGCGGTGGTGTCGCGCGAGGCCCGGGCGCCGCCGCCGTGGCAGTAGACGTTGCTGCAGGAGGCCGAGCCGGGGTCATAGGCGGGGCGCGCGGCGTCGGCCCGGGCGAGCACGCCCACGCCGTCCGCGAAGGGAAACACCTCCGCCGGGGCCGCGCTGTCGATGTGGCCCACGTCCGTCACCGCCTCGGGCACCAGGTGGCACTCGGTGCAGGCGATGGGGCCGCGGAAGCGGCTGGCGAAGAGGTGGGCCCGGTGCGCGCCGACGCTCTTGCGCGACGGCTCGGTGAGGCCGGACACGTCGCGGGGCGGCGCGGGCGAGGTGGCGTCGCCGTGGCAGCCGGTGCACAGCCCCGAGCCGTCGCCGAGCTCGACGGTGCCGTTGGCGTGCAGGGCCGGGGCGACGATGGCGCCGTTCGCGTAGACGCGGGAGTGACACCCCTCGCAGCGCCCGTCGGCGTGGCTCTGCGGCGGCAGCCCGTGGCAGGCGCCGCACTCCGCCTGGCCCTGGCCCACCGCGGTCCACTTGGGCTCCTGGTTGGTGGCCTTGGCGTCGACGGAGGGCGCGTGGCAGGCCGAGCGCTCGCAGGTCTGGTGGTCGTGCTCCCACTCGCCCGTCTGCCCCGACGTGCCCTTCACCTGGACCTCGGCCGGGAGCTCGTCGAGCTTGCCGTTCTTCAGGTAGTGGCCTTCCTCGGCCGGCGTCTTGGGCGTGGCGTGACACACGGTGCAGTCGTAGGCGGCGTGCAGCGGGCCGTCGCTCAAGTGCGTGCGGTGGGCGCCGACGCCGACCGCGCTGGTGGCCCGCGCGCCGAGCACCGCCCGGGGCGGCGCCGCGGAGGTGGCGTCGCCGTGGCAGGTGGAGCAGTCCTCGGGGCCCTTCAGGTGGCACGAGCGGCAGCTCACCTCGGCCTTGCCGCCGTCGAGATCGTCGCCGTGGCACTTCTGGCACTCCGCGGTCGAGTACGCCGCGCGCCGGAGCGCCTTGCCGTGGAAGGCCTCCAGGTCCGACGGGTTCGACCAGCCGGAGGGATGGAAGAGCCCGTGCCTCGCCGGAGCGCGGCAGGCGATCCACGCCGAGAGGTCCTCCAGCTCCGGGGCCTCCATCGACGCTTCGGGGTGATTGGGGAGCGTGGCGCGCGCGGCCTGCATCAGCAGCGAGCCCGCGGGGTCGCCGGCGACGAGGCGCGGCGTGCCGTCGTCTCTAGAGCGCACGGCCTCGAGGTAGCCGTCGGCGCGCCAGGCCCCTTCGGCCCGGTCGGGCCCGTGGCACGACACGCAGCGCGCCGAGAGCACCGGGGCGACGTCCTTCTCCCAGCTGGGGCAGTACGACGCATCGGTCTGCCGCAGCTTTCCGCACGCGGAGACGACGACGAGGAGCACGACGGCGGGGGCGGCGCGGAGCACGTTACGGGTACGTCTCGTTGTTGTGGGTGAAGCCGTGACAGCGCAGCGAGCAGCTCGACGAGCCGTTCCAGGCGGGCTGCGAGCCGGTGGTGGGGCCGGTGATGGTGGGCCCGAAGCTCACCAGTCGACCGTAGGTGCGGTTGCCGGAGTAGCCGGCGAGCCGGGTGCCGTGGGAGTTGGAGTGGCACTCCGCGCACAACAGGCCCTCGCCCACGTGGAAGCCGTGGAGGTTGAAACGGGTGTCGCTGCGGATGTTCTTGCTGGTGGTGGCGAAGGGCGCCGACGAGTGGCAGACAAAGCAGAGCTGGAACTCGCTGGCCACGAAGCTCTTGGTGGTCTTCGGCGTGACCCGGTAGCTCGCGCGGAGCAACGCCTTGGAGAACGTGGCGTTGGTGGCGGCGGCGTTCGAGCCGTGCGGTCCAGAGGGCACCGTGCCCCCGTAGGTCGAGACCTTGGAGACGGTGAGCGGAATGGCCTCGGAGTTGTGGCAGTCGGAGCAGGTGATGGTGTCGGCGGTGGTCAGGTGCGGCAAGCCGGTGCCGCCGGCGAGGCTGTTGGCGAGCTGGGCCGAGGTGCCCTTGCCCGGCCCCTCCACCGGGTGGAAGGACTCGTTGGCCGGGTTCAGCACCAGCGCGAGATCGTCCTGGCCGGCGGGCTGCGTGGTCCACGAGGCGTGGCACTTGAAGCAGAGCTGGTACTCGAGCGTGGGCGACAGATCGCTCGCCGGCTTGAGCGTGTAGCCGGGCACGGTGCCTGCGCCGCCGTTGGTGACGGCGACCCGCGCGACCCCCGCGAGCTTGGCGGCGTCGTTGGCGGCGTGCGGGTTGTGGCAGTCGACGCACTCGGCGTGGCGCCGGCCGGTGGCGAAGGTGGCCGGGCTCATCGCCTCGCGCGCGTCGTGCACGCCGGAGGTGGCGATCACCGGGTGCGCGGTGGCCTTGGCGAGCTCCGCCACGAGGTTGGTCGACGCCGGGCCCGAGGCGTCGTGGCAGGTGAGGCAGAGGGCCTCCTCGCGCACGAAGCCGAGCACCGGCACCAGCCCCTGGCCGTCGCGCGAGCCGTGCGGGGTGTGGCAGTTGAGGCACTTGCCCACGTCGCCGGCCGGTCGCGCCGCCGGCGCCGGCCCCGGCCACGCCATCTTCATCGAGGTCCAGTGCGCGGTGGCGTTGTAGGCCGTCGAGCCCTGCCAGGCGGCGGCGCCCGCCGGCGTGTGGCAGGTGAAGCAGAGCGCGTTGTCGTCGGCGCGGAAGAGCAGGTGCGGCTGCGGCTGGGGCAGCGTGCGGGTGTCGTGGCACTGGCGGCAGTGGCCCACCGGCACGGTCGCCACCCGGTTCACGCCCGCGTCGGCGCTGCCGTGCCGGGTCTCGAGGTACACGACGTCCCGAGGCCCGGCGAAGGCCGTCACCGCCGTGAGCCCGACGAGGGCGCTCAGTATTGATGGCAGACGTTGCATTCGGGCGTCACGGTGTCGGAGCGGAACGGCGTGCCGTGCTTCACGGCGGTTTGATCGAGGTGGCAGGCCACGTTGCTGCAGGTCTGGGTGGCCTGGGAGTAGCTGGCGCCGGCCAGGCTCTTCGGCGTCAGGTAGGGCTGGGTGCGGGCGGTGTCGAAGACCACGTCGGGCTTCCCGTTGACGTGGAAGGCGAAGCCCGCGATGGGCACCGGCGAGTAGATGGAGGACCCGCTCGCCGCGCGCGAGGTGGCGTTCTGCGCGGTGACGGTCTGGGTGTGGCAGGTGGTGCAGGGCACCGGCGAGAAGCCGTGGTTCCACCCATGGCCGCTCTCGTTGCCCGAAGCGTCGAGCCAGCTGTGGCTCTGCCCGGCCATGGCCTGAACGCCGGGCGCCTGGGTGCGAATGGGGAAGCCGTGGCAGCCGCCGCAGGGCAGCGCCGCGCCGCCCCAGTTGGCGGTCTGGTAGCTGCGGCCCAGGTTGAGCGCGTACGACGGGAACGCCAGGGGGTAGCCGGTGAAGGCGAAGTCGGTGCCGGCCGCGGGCACGACGTCGGGCGTGGCGTACGACGGCCCCGAGTGGCAGTAGACGTTGGCGCAGGTGCCGAGGGTGTAGGCGCGGCCCTTGGCGTCGGTGAAGGTCTGGGTGCCCGGCGTGTACACCGCCGTGGGCGAGAGCCGCTTGAGCGAGCCGAGCGGCGCGTTGGCGTTGTAGAGCTCGACCTCGGCCAGCCCGCCCTTGGCGTGCTTCGCCGGATCGCTGGGGTGGCAGTAGGCGCAGCCGAAGGCGTAGCCGGTGGGGTTGGTGAGGTTGGCCGCGGTGTCGAGGCCGCCGTAGACGCCCATCGCCAGGCCAGCGTGCTTCATGTGCGCGCCGGTCTTGGGTGGCAGCTCGTGGCACGAGCCGCAGGCGCCGCCGCTCACCTCGACCAGCCCGTTGATGTGCAGCTCGGGCCTCACCCAGCGCGCGTTGGTGTCGATGACCGCGTCGTGGCAGACGCCGCACTGGGTCAGCGGCATCGAGGGCGTGTGGGGCATGCTGGTGGGCGGCAGGCTGTGGCAGGTGCCGCAGGCCGCCTCGCCGGTGCCGAGCGCGGTCCAGGTGGGCGTCTTGTTGTCGCCGCCGGCGATGGTGGTGCCGTGGCAGTAGACGCCGCTGCAGGTGACGCCGTTGAAGGCGGGCGTCGCGCCCTTGGCGGTGGCGTGGTTGCTCCAGGTCAGCTCAGCCGGCAGGGGCGAGTCGATGTGGCCGGGATCGTCGTAGCGCTGCGGCACCTGGTGGCAGTCGCCGCAGCCGAACTCCATGTGCCAGGTCGACGGGCCCAGGTGCGAGCGGTGGGCGCCGACGGAGCGCAGCGACGTGCTGGTGCGGCCCAGGGTGTCGGAGGGCGGCGCGGGGTTGGTGCCGCTCCCGTGGCAGGAGACGCAGGTGACGTTCAGGTCGAGGACGCCATCGATGTGGCGCTCCGGCTCCTTGAAGCCGAGGCCCGGCCTGGCGTCGGGGTGGCAACGGCTGCAGTCGGTGACGGAGATCTGCGGGTGCGGAGCCGGGGGCGGCACGCCGTGGCAGTCGCCGCAGTAGGTCTGCGCGACGTCGCTGCGGGTCCACTCCGGCTGGGTGAGCGCGCCGCCTTCGAGCGTGGGGCCGTGGCAGTACGCGCCGCAGGTTCCGCCGTCGTAGCGGGCGGAGACGCCCGACGCGTTGGCGACGCGGCTGAAGGTGAGCTCGGCCGGAGACGGGTCGATGTGTCCCGGGGCGTCGATGGTGGCGGGCACCACGTGGCAGTCGTCGCAGCGGACCTCGCGGTGCCAGGTCGACGGGCCGACGTGCGACTGGTGCGCGCCGACGGTGGCAAGCCCGCGCTCGACGCGCCCCAGGGTGTCGCGCGGCGGCGCGTCGCTCAGGGTGGTGCCGTGGCAGGTGTGGCAGGTCAGCGGCCCCGCGTCGGGCAAGAAGCCGGCGTCGGGCTCGCCCGCGTCCACCTCCGCGCCGGCGTCGGCCTCCTCGGCCCCTGCGTCGACGCCCGAGTCTTCGGAGACGACGGCGATCGGCGGGGCGCAGTCACACGCCGAGAACGCCAGCGCCGCGAGCGAGGAAGCCACAACCAGGCTGGAGTACTTCAGCCTCATGCTCCCAACAGACCCGAACTCCGGTCCCCTGACCACCGGTAACCGCGGGGCACACACAAGCCTCGTTCATGTGATCTACAACAAGAATCGACTGGCGCCCTACACCAGGTCGCCGCGCCGGAAGGCGCCGTAGCCCAAGGTCGCCGCCACCGTCCCCAGGAACACCGGGTAGAGCATCGAGTAGGCGATGAAGCTCGGGCCGCCGAAGGTGTCGGCGATGACGTAGGCTGCGGGGCCGAACACCACCAGCTGCGGGTCGAAGAGCATCAGCGCTCCGGTGCGGAACACCTGCAGCGGGTTCAAGAGGGCGATGGTGACCACCGCCTCCGCCGGCACCCGGCCCTGAATCATCACGCCGAGGAGGATGAGGTCCAAGAAGAGCAGGAAGAAGAGCCAGAGGACGAAGGCCGAGCCCTGGGCCACGTCGGTGCTGCGGGCCAGCGTCGACAGCAGCATCCCCAGGCCGAGGAAGCACCAGGACATCGCCGCGAGCTGGCCCGTGTAGACGGCGAACATGCGCCACGGCACCTCGATGCCCTGCACCAAAGCCCACCCGGCCGCCGCCGCCATGGCCAGGAAGACCGGCAGGAACACCACCAGGAAGCGGCCGACGATGCGGCCCCAGTACCAGCTCGACAGCGCCACCGGCAGCGAGAGCAGATACTCGAGGACGCCCGCCTCCCGGTCTCCGGCCACCGAGCGCACGGTGGTGAGCAAGATGAAGATGGGCATGATGGCCATCGCGAGCTGGATGTAGGTCACCAAGAGCCGCGACAGCCCCATGAAGCCGAGCACGCGCGACTCGGTGACGCCGAAGCCGAAGAAGGCCGCGACGATGCCGCCGAAGATGAGCGCGTAGACCAGGAACCAGCGGGCGCGCACCGACTCCTGCACGTCGAGCCTTGCCGTCACGAGGAGGTGTCCCATCGAGTGCTCCTTCACTGGCGGCGAGCGACCTTCGCCCGGACCGCGGTTCGAATCTCGTCGAAGCTTTTGCCCGGCTCGCTGGCGTCCACCGCCGCGAAGCCGTAGCCCATGGGCGAGCTGACCCCTTCATGGAAGTGGGCGGCGCGCGCGTCGAGCCACTCGCCGTCTGTGTGCCGCGCGACCCAGAGGCGCGTCGACGGGTCGTCGGCGAACGGCTGCGCGTCGAGCCACTTCACCGCGCAGCCCACGTCGTCGAACTTGAAGGTCCGCTGGCGCTCGCCGCCGCGCACCTGGGCGGCGAACTCCTTCTCGCTGATGACCATGCCGCAGCCGGTGCAGGCGTCGCGGTCGAAGGCGATGCGCGCGGGGCCGTCGGAGGACCGTGAGGTGCAGGCCGCCCCCAGGAGGACCGGGGCCAGGACCAGGAGCCGAAGTCGGGCTCTCATCGGCCCACCACCTCCAGCCGCGGCGCGGCCTTCACGTCGTGAAGTGACACCTTGGCCAGGAGGCCGACGTACCGAGAGATGAGCGCCATGAAGCGCAGGCGATCGCCGCCCGAGATGAGGCCTCTCCACTCCAACCCGCCGTCCACCGCGGCGAAGCCCCACTCGCCCAGCGCCTTGGCGATGGCCTCGTCGGGCCGCTTGAGCACGAGCCGGCACTCCAGCTTGCCGTCGAGGGCGGAGTCGGCCACCCGGTCGTCGAGCACCACCTTCCCCTGGTCGAGCTCGATGACGCGATTCACCAGCGCGGCCACCTCATCGAGGCGGTGGCTGGAGATGATCATCGTCGCGTGCTTGGCGCGCTCGGCGAGCAGGGAGAAGAAGACGTGCCGCGCCTCGGGGTCCAGGTTGGCGGCGGGCTCGTCCATCACCAGCACCTCGGCGTCGCGGCCCAGCGCGATGGCGATGAGCAGCTTCTGCTTCTGCCCGCCGGAGAGCTTGACGAACGGCTGCGCGGCGAAGGCCTTCACGTCGAGCCCGAGCCGGGCGGCGATCTGCTCGATGGCCTCCACGCGCCCGCCCGAGACGCGCGCCGAGAAGCGCAACAGCTCGCCCACCGGCATCTTCAAAGGCGGCGGGAGCTGCGGCACGAAGCCGATGCGGCCGAGCACCTCGGCGCGGTGCGCGCGCGGGCCCTTCCCCTGCACCAGCACCTCTCCACCGTAGCCGTACTCGCCGAGCAGGCAGCGGATGAGCGTCGTCTTGCCGGCGCCGTTGCTGCCGACCAGCGCGACGCGCTCCCCGCGGTCGATGCCCAGGTCCAGCCGGTCGAGCACCGTTCGCTTCTTGAACACCTTGGTGAGCTTCTCGAAGCGAATCATCATCGCGGGGTCTCCTTCGGGCGCCTCGACAGCCCGGTGACGGTGAACGTGAGCGCGCCGGTGGGGCACACGTCGAGACAGCGGCCGCAGCGGGTGCAGTCGGCGCCGACGTCGAGGTGCTCCTTGGTGGCGCGGCCCTTCATCACGTGATCGAGCACGTGCGGCACCAGGCACACCTTCCGGCACTCGAGCTCGTGCTGGCACTTGGCGAGGTCGTAGGTGACCTTCACCGCGGAGAAGGTGCCCACCACGCCGTAGGTCATGCCGATGGGACAGAGGTAGCGGCAGAAGGCGCGGCGCGAGTAGAGCACCTCGAAGGCGAGCAGCGAAGCGACCCAGCCCAGCGCGACGCCGGGACCGTAGATGAGCGCCCGGGAGAGAATGCCGGTGGGCGAGATGGTCTCGTAGACCGTGTAGCCGGTGCCGTAGGCGAGCAGCGCGAAGACCGCCCAGAGCCCGGTGCGCAGGCCGCGGTGCAGCGGGTGATCCTTCACCAGCTTCTTCGAGGCGAGGAAGAGGTGCAGCCGCTCCGCCCACTCCGCGAGGAGGTGGTAGGGGCACACCCAGGAGCAGAACGTTCGCCCGCCGAGCACCGCCCACACCAGCCCGATGGTCGCGGTGCCGATGAAGAGGTTCACGATGAGATGCTTGTGGGCGAGCATCAGCTGCAGCGCCGCGTTCAGGTCGATGAGGTGGAAGCCCAGGAAGCGCGAGCCGGTGAGCGAGCCCTCCACCAGCTGAACGTCGAGCCGGTAGGAGATGACGAAGAGCAGCTGTACCCCGATGAGCACCGCCCAGCGGCGCTTGAGCCAGGTCTTCTTCTTGCGGTGCTCGGCGTGGCGCTCGGCGGCGGCCAGCAGGTCCTTCTTGGTGAGCTTCTGGGTCTCGTGCAGGTGCCTGGCGCCGGGCGAGAAGTCTCCGGGCGCGGGCTTCTGGGGCTCGCCGCCGAAGAGCAGGCGCAGGCCGTCGAGGCGGGACTGGGGCTTCATGCGCCCTCCCAGGCTTCGCGCGCGTCGATGACGATGGCGGCGGGCTCGGCGGGGCACATCATCTCGCACACTCCGCAGCCGACGCAGGCGTCGTGCACCACCGGCGTCTTCTTCGACACGCCGTCCTTCCCCACCACGTCCTCGATGGAGATGGCGCCGCGAATGGGGCACTCGCGCACGCACAGGTCGCAGCGCTCGAGCGAGTAGGCGTGGCTGGCGACGTCGACCGGCGTCCAGCGATCGGTCTCCGCCCAGCGCTTCTTGCCGTCGAAGCGTGGGCCGCGCGCCGGCCCGGTGACGCCCTGGCCCTGCACCGACAGGCACGCCTCGGGCCGCGCCAGCCGGGCCACGCCCATGCGCTCGCCGAAGTTCAAGGTGGGCTCGGGCTCCTTCTCCTTGGCGAGGAGCACCGGAGGCGCTGGCAGCCGCGAGCCCTCGCGCGTGGGGAGGAACGGCGGCCGGTGGTAGGTGAGCGCGCCGGTCGGGCACGCGAGGATGCACTGCGCCACGTCGCAGGAGAAGTCGCAGGCCTGCTTCCGCGGCTCGATGAAGGGCGCGCCGACGCCGAAGCCGTCGAGCAGGTCGGCGGGGTGGAGCGCGCTCACCGGGCACACCTGCACGCACTGGCCACACTTGATGCAGGCGGCGAGGAAGTCGTGCTCCTCGAGCGCGCCGGGCGGCCTCAGCCGCTCCTTGTTGCGCGTGAGCACCGGCGCGAGGCCGAGCAGGGAGAGGCCGACCACGCCGGCGCCGACGGCCGCGGTCTGGAGGAAGCGGCGGCGGGCGTCGCGGGCGCGGGTGTCGGTCGCGCTCTTGGGCGCCGGGGCGGCGGGGGCAGCGCCCGCGGGAGGGCCTTCGGGAGTGCTCATGGGCGGCCGAGCTCCTCGAGGTCCGCCTTCGCGCCGCGCGGCTCGCGGCCGGCCTGGGGCCTGGTCCCCGCCGCTCCGCCGACGGGGAGCTCGGGCCGGTTGAACAGCGGCGCCTCGTCGCGCACCATCAGCTCCGGCGAGGAGAAGGGCGCCAGCCGCTCGAGGAAGTCGATGGCCTCCATCAGCGGCGCGTTCTTGAAGAAGCGCGCGTGGGGAGTCTCCATCCAAATGAGATCGGTGTAGGCGTAGAGCTCGTAGGGCGTGTCTCCCACCCCGTCGCCGTCGCGATCGAAGCCCTGGTAGTCGTCCCAGTAGTTCCCGCGCCAGCCCAGGTCCTTGGTGGAGCGGCCGCCGGTGTGCGCGACCTGATCGAGGTTCCCCTCGAAGACGTTGCCCTCGATGGCCATGCCCAGCTTGTCGCCGGTGAAGCTGATGCCCACGCCGTTGTAGGCGACGCGGTTGTTCTTGATGGCGATGGTGGAGCCGGGCTGGAAGGGCGAGAGATCGGAGTCGAGGCCGATGGCGCAGTAGACGACCGAGTTCCCCTCCACCACCGAGTCGCTGGCCTCGGTGAAGCCGATGCCCATGCCGGTGGGCCCGAGGGAGTGCGAGATGACGTTGTTCCGAATCTCGACGCCGTCCGTGTACATCACGTAGATGCCGACGGAGTTGTCGTCGTAGCGGTTGTTCTCCACCACGTTGTGCTGGGCGTACATGAAGTGGAGCGCGTAGCGGCCGCGGCGCCCGACGTTCTTCGCGATGTGGTTGTCGTTGGAGTACCAGACCACCACGTCGCGCGAGTCCTCGACGACGTTCTCCTCGACGCGGTTCTTCATCGAGTACCAGAGCCGCACCGCGTCGCCGCGCTGGCCGAGCGGCCGCCGGAGCGAGCGGATGTGATTCCTCGCCACCACGTTCCGGTTCGACTGCTTCAGGTCCACCCCGAAGAGGCAGTCTTCGAAGCGGTTGTCCTGCACCACGTTGTCGTGGCCGCGCACGTTCAGGCACGCGTCGTCGGTGTTGTGGCTGTCACCCGAGCCGGTGAAGGTGAGCCCCTCCAGCGTGGCGCCGCTGGTCTCCAGCACGAAGACGGTGCCCTTCCCGCCTCCGTCGATGGTCACCTGCCCACCGCCGCGGATGACGAGCGGCTTCTGCACCACCACCGGCCCGGAGTACACGCCGGGCGGCGGCGTGAGCGTCGAGCCCGCGGGCGCTCGGTCGACGAGCTCCTGGAACCAGGGGACGCGGGGCAGCGAAGCGGCGGCCGGGCGCGCGGCCTTCTCCCAGGAGGCGCCCCAGCTGCCCGCGGGCGCCATCTCGGGCGCCTTGGGCTTCACCTCGGCCTTGGGGGCCTCCGCCGGCACCAGCTGCGCGAACGAGTGGGCCGCGACCGTCAGCACCACCAGGACGAGGAGCGCGCGGCGCATCGTGGGTCTCCTTCAGGCCTTCGGGCCCGCCGCGGTGGCGGGCGGCCCGAGCGGCGTCGTTGGGCCTTGGGGGTGAGCGGTGGGCGAGAGGGGCTTTTCGCCGGCCTCGTCGTGGAGCTCCCAGCGCCGGCGCGCCACCGCCGCGATCATCATCACCGAGGCGAGCAGGAGCAGCCCGAAGCCGTAGTGCGGGTACGAGTGGGTGGTGAACTGCGCCACCTTCCCGTCGCCGAACACCGTGGGCATGAAGGGCTTCAGGGTGAAGGCGCCCCAGGGGTGCAGGTTGTGGCCGAAGAACCAGAGCCAGGCGGCGAAGGAGCCGACGAAGAAGAGCGGCAGGCCGGCGGGCACGAGCCCCAGCACGAGCTGGAAGCGCGGCCACTTCACCGAGCCGACGATCATGAAGACCATCGCCCCGAGGAGCACGGCCACCATCACGCCGGTGGCCAGGCGGACGTTCGACGCCCAGGCCTCGATGCGGGCCGGGTCGCGGAAGTACTGCCCCGCCTCGCCGACGAACTCGGTGGCGAAGGCGGAGAGGTGGCCCAGGGCGTAGAGGTCCAAGAGCATCCACCCCGCCACGGCGGCGAAGCCGGCGCCGAGCGTCCACGTGCGGGCGCGCGCCCAGGGCACCGCGAAGCCGAGCAACATCACGCCGAAGAAGGCGATGATGAACTTCCCGAGCAGGCGCTCCACCGGCGCGCCCACGCCCATCGGGTGCATGCCGACGTAGTGGTTGATGGTGTTCATCTCGTGCATGCAGTCGAGCTGCACGAGGTCCTTCTGCGGCGCGGCGTCTTCCTTGGGGGCCTCGCCGCCCTCGGTGCGCCAGCCCAGGTCCTCCTGAATGGTCTCCTGAGCGACGCGGCTCGTCTGGGGCGCCGTGGTGCAGCCGTTGGAGACGCCGTTGAAGGAGAAGTGAATGCGGATGCCGTCGGGGAAGGCCTCGGGCGGGTAGTTCGGCGCCGTGAGCGAGACCCACCAGACGGGGCTCGAGGCAGCGACGAGCAGGACCGCGAGCGCACCGAGCGACAGCGCGCTCACCAGCGGTGATTGACGAGTCGACGACATGTCACGCTCCAGGGTTTCGTGAGGGGCCGGCGCCCGCGACGTGTTCGGGCGACGGATCAGCCGGACGACGCAGGCGTCACTTCTTCGCCGCGGTCGCCTTGTGCTCCGGCATCTTCAGCCGCGACATGTAGTCGACGATGGCGTCGATCTCCTTGTCGCTGTAGGTCTTGATGATCTTCACCATGTCGGGGTTCGCGTTGCGGCGCTTGCCGTCGCGGATCTCGGTGGCCTGGCGGAGCATGTATTTGTAGTGCTGGCCGGCGAGCACCGGGAAGAACTTGACCGCGTCGCCCTCGCCGTTCGCGCCGTGGCACTTGAAGCAGTCGCGCTCGTAGAGCTTCTTGCCGCTCTCCAGGTCGGTGCCCGGGCCCCGGCCGTTGTCGTGGGGGATGGGCATGGACTGGATGTACGCGGACACGTCGGCGAGCTGCTGCGGGTCGGTCAGCGTCGTCGCGAACGGGTACATGATGGGGTTGTCACGCAGCTTCGCGCGGATGTCGGCGATCTGCTTGATGATGACCGTGGCGTGCTGACCCGCGAGCTGCGGGAAGGTGCCGTCGGGGCGGCCCGCGCCGGAGGGCAGGTGGCAGGCGGAGCAGATCTCGAAGACCTCCTCGCCGGCCTTGGCGTCGCCCTTCAGTTTCAGCGCCTCGATCTTCTCGCCGGCCTGGGCGTTCCACTTGTAGCCGGCGGACTCGATGCCCTTCGCCTTGGGCTTGTCGTCGGGAGCCTGCGCGAGCGCGAAGGTGCCGACGAGCGCGGAGGCGATGAGGAGCGAGCGGGTGGTGCCAGTCATGTTCATGATCCTTGGTGAAAAGTGAAAGTCGCCGGGCGAGCGTCGAGCACGTTCCGTGCCGCTCACTTCTCGCGAACCGATTGGAGGTAGTGAGAGAGGGCTTTGATCTCCGCCTCGTTCACCAGGACCATGATGCCCTTCATCGCCGCCGACTGGCCGGTGGCCCGCGCGCCGCTCTTGATGTCGAGCATCTGGCGCTCGGCGTACGGCTGGTTCTGGCCGGCGATGCGGGGGTAGTCGACCATGATGGGCGACTTGGCGTCCTTGCCGTGGCAGCTCCAGCAGGTCTTCTCCTGAAAGAGCTTCTCGCCTTGCGCGACGAGCTTCGCGTCGAGCGGCGCCACCGGGACGGGCGGGCCCGCCGGGGCCTTCGCCGCCTTCGGCTCCGCCGCCCACGCCGCCATCGAGGACACCGCCACCACTGCCGCCATCACCAGGGTCATTCGCTGCATCGTTCCGCTCCGTTCCAAGTTGAAACTTCGTACGTTCGTTCTGAAACACCGGCTCCTCGTGCGCCTCTGGGGCCTCGCCGGGCTGGCCTCTGCTCTTTCAAGAAGTGGGCGCACGGAATGCGACGGCGGCGAAGAGCGCGAGGAGCCCTTCGCCGCCGCCGGTGCTTCGTGGCCTTCGGGGGCCTTCGAGCTACTTGACCTTCTTGGCGCCGTTCTGGTCGAGGTAGTTCTTGGCGCGCAGGCCGATGTCGGCGGCCTTCACCTGGTACTGCCACCACTGGCCGGCCCAGAGCGTCGCGTTCTGCCAGTCGCCCTTCTTGGCGGCTTCCTCGGCCTTGGCCTTGGCGGGCTCGGCGTTCTTGAGCTGCTCGGTGGCGTCGTCCACCAGCGCCACGGCGGCGGGGAAGTCCTTGAAGTTGAGGCTGGTGATGTACGCGACCACGCCGTCGATGACCTTCTGGGTGTCGGCGCAGGTCTTCATCTGCTTGTCGAAGTCGGCCTGGGTGTAGTCGGCCTTCTTCTCGCCCGCGGCGGTGGCCTTGTAGCCCTTCGGCTTCACCAGGAAGTAGCCGGTCATCTCCAGGTGGAGGGCCGAGCAGAACTCGGTGCAGTAGTAGGGGAAGACGCCTTCCTTGTCGGCCTTGAACTTCACCGAGATGGTCTTTCCGGGCTCGACCGAGGCGTGCACGTTCATGGTGCTGATGGTGAAGCCGTGGGTCTCGTCCTCGGCGCGCTCGAGGTTGGTCAGGTTGATGGTCACCTCGTCGCCCTTCTCCACCTCGATGATCTCCGGGGTGATGTGCGAGCGGATGAGAGTGCCGAACACCTCCACCTTGCCCGGGACGCTCCTGACGATCTTCTCCTCGCCCGCGCGGGTGGCGCCGGGGTGCTTCTCGTCGGTGCGGCTGTTGGTGCCGACCTTGTAGCGCACGCCGGGCTTGAGCGAGCTCGCCTGGATGGCCACGGCGTAGTGCGGCTCACCGAGCGGCAGCGGCATGTCGTAGAGCAGCTGCATCTTGTCGCCGGAGATGTCGATGAGCTGGTGGTTCTGCGGGTGCAAGGGGCCCACCGGGTTGAAGCGATCGATGGCCAGCTTGTCGAGGGCCACCAGGTACTTGCCCTTCGGGTTGACGGAGTCGCCCTCCATCGTCATCAGGTGGCCGATGTTGTAGTGCACCGAGATCTTGTCGAGCACCTTGCCCTCGCAGTAGTCCCACTTGACCACCTGCGAGTCGACGTAGAGCGAGGTGTACGCGGTGCAGGGCTTGGAGTCGTACTGGGTGTGCAGGGGCCCGAGGCCGAGCTCCACCTGCTTCGCCAAGGCGTCCTTCATCGCGATGATCGGAATGCCGTAGGGGTCCTTGCCCTCGAACTTGCCGCCCTTGATGGCCTCCTGAATCTTGTCGAAGGAGTAGACCATGGTGTGCGTGTCGAGCTTGCCGGACACGATGATGAACTTGCCGTCGGGCGAGACGTCGACGCCGTGCGGGCTCTTCGGCTCGGGGATGAGGAAGAGCAGCCCCTCCTTCACCGCCTGCTCCATGGTGATGAGCGACATGCCGTTGACCTTCTTCGCCTTGCCGGCCTTCACGAACTCGGCGGCCTTCTTCCAGTTGGTGACGTGGAGGAAGTCGGTGTCCTTGGCGGAGCAGCCGGCCTCGAAGGGCGGGCGGCCGAGCTCGATGCCGCCGACGTAACGCTCGGTGCAGAAGGAGTTGGTGAAGCCCCAGCCGTCGCTGGCGTTCTTGCCGGAGTCGGAGAGGTCCTGGCTGTAGGGCGGCAGCTCGAAGGCGAAGGACTCGTCGAGCACCACGCGGCCCTTGGTGCGATCGAAGCGCCAGTAGGTCAGGCCGCCGCGGTACTTGTCGTTGAACTGCTCCAGGGGGACGTACCCGCTCTCGTAGGGCGCCGGGTACTGCGCGGCCTCCATGACGTAGTCGGTGTTGGGGGTGACGAAGGTGCCGCCGTGCTCGTTCTTGAACAGGGGGTTGGTGATGATCTGCTTGGTCTCGAAGTCGCGCAGATCGATGACCGCGATGCGCGGGTTCGCCTTGTCGTTGATGAACAGGAACTGCCCGTCGTAGGCGCCGTTGGTCTCGGAGATGGCCGGGTGGTGCGAGTCGCCCCAGGTGATGTCCTTGCCGCCGATGGACCCGCCCTTGAGGACGGCCTTCGACTCCTCGTCGAAGCCGTAGCCCTGCCAGGGCTCGGGGGTGAAGACGCCGATGTACTTGAGGATGCGCATCGAGGGGATGCCATAGACGATGACCTGACCGCTCTGGCCGCCGGAGCTGAAGACGATGAAGTCGTCGCGCTTGCCCGAAGGGACGTAGGTCTTCGCCGCGGCGAGCACGTCCTGTTGGGTGAGCCCGCGCTTCTTCATCACGTCCTGCAGCGTGTCGGCGGCCAGCGCGGCCGAGGTCGAAAGAACGACCGACGCGGCCAGCCAGCGAGATGCCCTGCTCATGGGTGATTCCTCCGTGGGTGTCGTGAAGCGAACGCCGCTTCCGCGCGGCGAGCCCGGCGCACCTGTGCACACTCCGGGCCCACGGCCGAAGCCCCGGCCTTCGCTGGGCAAGAGCGCTGATTCCCGGGCGCGCGGCGACCAGCCCGAAGGGATCAATTGCGAAGGCGACTGGAGGCCAGTAGTTGCACGAACCCACGCCACCCCGCCCCGTTCCCGCGTGGAACGCGACGTTTCGGAACGAAACATGAGCCAAAACCCCGCCACCTGCACCACTCCGTTCGAACGCGGCGGCCTGTTGTGCAAGTTGTGCCGAATGCTGCCGGAAGACCCGCAAGGCCGGCGTTGCTCTCGGCTGATCTCGCGCAGCCCGGCGATGCGGCGGCTGCTCACGAAGTCGGCGACGGTGGCGATGAGCGACGCGCCGGTGGTCATCACCGGAGAGAGCGGCGCGGGGAAGGAGGTGCTGGCGCGGGCGATTCACGCCAACAGCGCGCGCCGGGCCAAGCCGTTCGTGGCGGTGTCCTGCGCGGCGCTGCCTCTGGAGACGCTCGAGGCCCTGCTCGTCGGGCGAGGGCGCGGGAAGGCCTCGGGGCTCGAGTCGCCGGCGGGGGGGACGCTCTTCCTCGACGAGGTGGCCGAGCTCGACCCGCGGCTGCAGTCCATTGTGCTGCGCGCCCTCGACGAGCGCGCGGGGCGGCGCGAGGGCGCGACCAAGCCCGGCGTTCGACTGGTGTGCTCGACGCGGGCGGACCTGTCCCAGGCGGTGGCCGAGAAGCGGTTCCGCGAAGACCTCTACTTCCGGCTCAAGGTCTTCTCGCTGGCGATGCCGCCGTTGAGGGAGCGGCCGGAGGACGTGATGGTGTTGGCGCGGCAGTTCCTCGAGCGCGAGGGGCACCCGACCGGCCGCTTCACGCCCAAGGCCGAGGCGCGGCTCGAGCGCTACGCCTGGCCGGGCAACGTGCGGGAGCTCGAGAACGCGGTGAAGCACGGCGCGGTGCTGTCCAAGGGCGGCGACGTGGGCCCCGAGCACCTGCCCGAGGAGCTCTCGCTGCGGCGGCGCCCGCCGCCCGGCCGGCTGGACTCGCTCGACGACGCCGAGCGGCGGCACGTCGAGCAGGTGCTCCAGGCCTGCGACGGCGAGCTGCAGGAGACGGCCCGGGTGCTGGGCATCGGGCGCTCGACCTTGTGGCGGAAGCTGAAGGCCTGGGGCGTGGAGTGAGCGGGGAGACCGGCGCCGGCCGCGCCCGGCCGTGGGTGCGGGTGCTCGCCGCGGCCTGGGCGGTGGTGGGCGTGGCGGTGATGCTGCTCGAGGCCATCGTGCGCCTGGGGGCGCGGGGGCTCGACACCCTGCGCGCCGAGCCGCTGGGCGCCTGGGAGTGGGCGACCTTCGCGCTGGTGAGCGGGTCCCTGGTCTACTTCGAGGGCTACCGCGCCCTGCACCGGCGCTACATGCCGAAGGTGGCGGAGCGGGTCATGGCGCTGGCGCGCGGCGCCGGGCCTTCGGTGGTGGTGCCGGCGCCCCTGCACGCGCTCGCCCTGTGGGGGGTGGAGCGAAGTGCGCTGGTGCGCGCCTGGGCCGGGGTGGCGCTCATCGTCGTGGCGGTGTTGGTGGTGCGCGCGCTGCCGGCGCCGTGGCGGGGCATCGTGGACGCGGGGGTGGCGCTGGCGCTCTCGGTGGGGCTGGCATCGTTCGTCGTTCGGGTGGCGCGGGCCTCCCGCTCACCCTGAGCCAAGGGTACCGAGCTCAGGTCCCCTTCCCGTCTCACCTGGGCGGCCCGGGCTGCTTCTCCTCTTCGTGCGCCACCAGCTCGCGCAGCGCCTGGTAGTCGAAGGGCTTCACCACCTCGAAGCCGGTCACGCGCTCCACGTTCCCTGGGGCCGCGCCCTGCCCGCCCTGGGTGCCGTCGAAGGCGAGCAAGGCGCGCGTCACCAGCGCCTCGTCGTCCTTGGTGACCTGGGGGCCGAGCACCATCGCGTCCTGGGGCGCGCGGCCGGTGATGGCGAGCTGGCGCAGGCCGGCGACGTTCACCCCCTGGGTCACCGCGCTGGTGAAGACCGTGGAGTAGGTCCCGCCGGCGTCGCAGCGGTGCGAGAGGATGTCGCGCAGCACCTGCAGGTGGTTCCCGCTCGTGACGATGGTGACGTCGCGGCCCCAATCGAGCCCGGCCTTCTTGAGCGCGAGCTTGGGCAAGAGCGCCCCGGTGGTGGAGTTCTCGTCGGGGATGCAGAGGGTCTTGCCCTTCAGCTCGGCGAGGCTCCCGATGCCGCTGCCATCGGACGCCAGGAGCACGCCGTCGCTGCCGCTGCTGCCGCCGACGCGCTTGGTGGCGATGGCCCGGACCTTCGGCTCCTTCCGCTCGGTGCGCACGAAGATGGTGGGCGGCAGGACGGCGAAGGCCACGTCGCCGTGCACGAGGCCGTCGGCGGTCTCCGCGTAGGTCTGACCCACCACGAACTGAATCGGCCGCCCGGTCGCGCGCTCGAGGTGGAGCCGCAGGGGCTCCATGTCCTGAATGAGCGCCTTGGGGTCGTAGGTCGGCGCCCAGCCGACGCGAATCACCGGCCCCTCCACCGAGGGCTCCCGGTGCTTGAGCATCGCGAGCGAGCCCACCACGCCGGCCAGAAGCCCCCCCGCGCCGACGGCGAGGCCGAGCGTCAGGGCCCACGAGCGCTTGGGAGCGCCGCGCTTCTTGGGCGAGGAGGCGCGGGGCAGGGTCTCGGAGTTGTTCTTCGAGGCCGAGCCGGTCTGGTGGCGCACCGGGCCGTCGGAGGGGCCGTCGACGGTGGTGCGGTCCTCCGTCTCCAGCGGCAGCTCCTTGGCGCGGGCCAGCGTCTCCTGGGCGCCGCGGTCGGCCTTGCGGAGCTCGTTGCCCATGAGCTCCTCGACGAAGGGCGCCACCGCGTCGGGGCTCGCGCGCAGGGCGCACGCCCGCGCGGCCTCGTCGAGGGCCAGCCGGAGCTGGTCGGCGGTGGCGATGCGATCGTCGCGATCGTTGGCCAGCGCGCGCATGGTGACCGTGGCGAGCGCCTCGGGCAGGTCGGGCCGGAAGCCGCGCGGGTCCTCCATCTCGCCGTTGATGATGGCGTGCATCGTGGCGAGCTCGGTGTCGTGCTTGAAGAGGCGGCGGCCGGTGAAGAGCTCCCAGAGGATGATGCCGAGCGAGAAGACGTCGGTGCGGCGGTCGAGCGGCTCCTGCAGCACCTGCTCGGGCGACATGTAGTGGAGCTTGCCCTTGATGGTGCCGGTGCGGGTCGAGTCGCCCTCGGCGAAGGTGGCCTTGGCGATGCCGAAGTCGAGCAGCTTCACGTGCCCGTGGCGGTTCACCATCAGGTTGTGCGGCGAGACGTCGCGGTGCACGAGGCCGAGGAGCTTGCCGTCGGGGCTGGTCAGCTCGTGGGCGGCGTGGGCGCCGGCCGAGGCCTGGGTGATGAGGCTGACCGCCACGTCGAAGGGAATGGGCCGCTCGTCGTGGGTGGCGCGGCGCACCAGATCGCGCAGGGTGACGCCGGCGACGTACTCCATGGCGATGAAGGAATCGTCGCCCTCGTCTCCCAGCTCGTAGATCTGCACGATGTTGGGGTGCGAGAGGCGGGCGACGACGCGGGCCTCCTGCAGGAACATCTCGCGGAAGCCGGGGTCGTCGGCGAGGTGCGGCAGCATGCGCTTGACGACCACGAGGCGCTCGAGCTCGTGGGCGCCGTGCTCCACCGCCAGGAGCACCTCGGCCATGCCGCCGATGGCGAGCCGCTGCATCAGCTCGAAGCGGCCGAGGCGAGTTCTGGAAAACGGCCGGGGCTCCTTCGATGGGCTCAAGGCTCAGGAGTGTAGGCGAGGCCCGGCGAAAGCGTCAGGGCGGTGGGGGTGGGCGAGGACTTGCGCCCTTCCCGCCCGAGGGCGGCGGACCGCCGCGCCCCCCGCTCGGCGGCGGCGCTCCCATGTGCCCACCTGGCGGCGGACCAGCTCGCCCGCTCGGCGGCGGCGCTCCCATGTGCCCGCTCGGCGGTGGACTCATTCGCCCGCTCGGCGGCGGCGCTCCCATGTGCCCACCTGGCGGCGGACCAGCTCGCCCGCTCGGCGGCGGC
>JBBIOE010000084.1:0-27822 GCA_037443525.1 Archangiaceae bacterium
TCGATGCCGCGCGCCGCCAGGTCCGTCGCCACCATGTAGGCGACCTCGCCGCGCTTCACCTTGGCCATCACCCGCTCGCGCTCCTTCTGCGCCAGGTCGCCGTTGAGCAGCTCGGCGTCGAAGCCGGAGCGGTTCAAGACCGCCGTCACCAGCTCGGTGTCGCTGCGGGTGTTGCAGAAGATGATGGCCGTCTCCGGCTCCTCGATCTCCAGCATGTAGAGCAGGTTGCGCGGCTTGGGGAACGCGTCCGAGAGCTCGTAGCGGACGTGCTTGATGTGATCGACCGTGTACACGTCGCCGGAGAGCAGGAGCGTCTCGGCGTTGGTGGTGTACTTGGCGATGAGGCGCTGAATGTCCTCGGGCACCGTGGCGCTGAAGAGCAGCACCTGCCGGTTCTTGGGCAGGCAGTCGAGGATGCGCGTGACCTCCTCGTAGAAGCCCTGGTTCAGCATCTCGTCGGCCTCGTCGAGGACGGCGTGGGTGCAGTGCGCGAGCTGCAGGTTCCCGCGGCGGATGTGGTCGTACACCCGGCCCGGCGTGCCCACGATGATGGCCGAGCCCGCGTCGAGCGCGTCCTCCTGCTGCTTCATCGAGGCGCCGCCGTAGATGGCCGTCACCCGGATGTCGCGGTACTTGGCCAGCGACTCGAGCTCGAGGCTGACCTGCATCGCCAGCTCGCGGGTGGGGCACATGATCAGCGCCTTCACCTCTCGCGTCCCCATGGGGATGCGGTCGATGACCGGCATGCCGAAGGCGGCCGTCTTGCCGGTGCCCGTCTTGGAGCGGCAGATGAGGTCCTTGCCGGCGAGCACGGGCGGGTAGGCGCGCGCCTGCACCGGGGTGGGGCTCGCGTAGCCGCGCTCGGCGATGGCCCGCTTCAGCTCCGGAGAGAGGTTCAGCGAATCGAAGGAGACGTCGGCGATGTATTCCTGCGGGCGCTCGGCATCGCCGGTGGGGCCCGGCTGCACGCTGGCGCTCGAGGAGGGGGTTTCAGTCATCACACTCGTGTGTACCCCTCGGCAGATCGAGTGGCAACCTAAGAGGTTTGGGCTATGTGGAATCGAGCCATGGCCGCGAAGAAGGGGCGTGCGCCCAAAACCAGCGGAGCGCTGGAGAATCCGCCCGCGGCGGCTGGGGCTCCGCCCGTCGAGGCAGGCCCGCCGGCGCCCTCGCACCCCATCGAAGGGGAGGTGCTTCCCCCGCCCAAACGGTCCAGGAAGCCAAAGGCGCCCAAGCCCGAGGCCCCCCCGGTCGACGCGCCGGAGGACGAGGAGAAGAGCGACGCCGAGCCTGAGCCCGCGCTCGACGAGTTGATCGAGGCCGAAGCCGCGGCCGAGCCCGAGCCCGACGTCACCGCCCTGGCCGAGCTGGAGAAGCCCGGCAGCCACCGGGACGTGCTCTCGGCGTACATGCACGAGGTCTCGCGGCACCCCCTGCTCACCCGCGAGGAGGAGGTTTCGCTGGCGCGGCAGTTCCGCGACACCCAGGACGTGAAGGCCGCCTACCGCCTGGTGGCCGCCAACCTGCGCCTGGTGGTGAAGCTCGCCCACGAGTACCACCGGAACCCGCTCTCGCTGCTCGACCTGGTGCAGGAGGGCAACATCGGGCTGATGCAGGCGGTGAAGAAGTTCGACCCCGAGCGCGGCGTGAAGCTGTCGAGCTACGCCGCCTGGTGGATTCGCGCGTACATCCTCCGGTACATCATGGACAACTGGAAGATGGTGAAGCTGGGCACGACCGAGGCCCAGCGGAAGCTCTTCTTCAAGCTGCGCCAGGAGCAAGACCGGCTGTCGGCCCAGGGCTACGAGGTGACGCCCAAGCTCTTGGCCGAGCGCCTCAACGTCACCGAGCAGGACGTCATCGACATGGACCGGCGGCTCGGCCAGGACGAGCTGTCCCTCGACGCGCCCCTGGGCCACGAGGACGACGGCCCCACCAGAGCCGACCGGCTGCTCACCACCGGGGCCACCAGCGCCGACGACGCGCTCGGCAACGCGCAGCTCAAGGCGATGTTCAAGGAGAAGCTGGCGGAGTTCGCCAAGACGCTCAGCGACAAGGAGCGCGTGCTCTTCGAGAAGCGCCTGGTGGCCGACGAGCCGCTGACCCTGCAGGAGATCGGCGCCCAGTGGGGCGTGTCGCGCGAGCGGGCCCGGCAGATCGAGGCCTCCCTGGTCGAGCGAATGCGCACCTTCATGCGCGCGCACATTCCCGACTTCGACCTGGTCAAGAGCGACGAGGACTAGGGTCCGCGTTGACCGGGGTGGGCCTGGGCGCTATTCGACCGCACGGTGTTCGACCTCCACGATCTGCCGCTGCGCATCATGTTCCTCATCCCCGCGTGGCTCTCGCTCACGGTGCACGAGTGGGCCCATGCCTGGAGCGCATACAGGCTCGGCGACGACACCGCGGCAATGCAGGGCCGCCTGAACCTGAACCCGTTCGCGCACATCGACCCCATCGGCTCGGTGCTCCTGCCCCTCCTCGGCGTGCCGTTCGGGTGGGCGAAGCCGGTGCCGGTGAACCCGGCGCGGTTCCGCCGCGACGTCAGTATGGGCACCGGCATGGTCGTCACCGCGCTGGCTGGGCCGGCGTCGAACGTCGTGCTGGCGGTGGTGAGCGCGCTCATCCAGGGGCTCTTGCTGCGCTTCTCGCCCGAGACCTACCTCGAGAACGAGGGGGTGCGGATGCTGCTCACCTTCGGCATCACCATGAACGTGAGTCTGGCGCTGTTCAACATGCTGCCCATTCCTCCGCTCGATGGGAGCCGGCTGGTCGACCGCTTCGTGCCCTACTCGATGCGCGACACCTGGGAGTCGTTCGCCCGGGTCTCGCCCTTCCTGCTGCTGGTGATCTCGGTGATGGGCGTCGGCCTCATCGCCGTGCCGAGCTCGGCGGTCGCCGGCCTGTTGTACCGGCTGTCCTTCGCCGTGGCGGGCGTCCAGCTCTGACGCTCACTCCTTCTTCAGCTCGCCGAGCAGCTCGTTGGTCTGGGCGGTGAGCGTGGCGGTCTGCTCGAGCAGGGTGTCGAGCTCTTTGAAGATGGAGTCGACGTCGCTCTGCTTGCGCGGCGCCGGCACGTCGCCCTGGTGCGAGAGCTGATCGAGCAGCGAGACCACGCGCAAGAGGTGCTCGTGGGCGAGCAACAGGTCGCGGCCGGCGCGGGTGCCCACCTTGGTGAAGAGGGTGCCGGTGGTGTAGAGGCGGCCCAGCGCCCTTCGGTTGTGCTTCAAGACCCGGTCGAGCCGCTCGCGGTAGACGAGGAGCCGCCGCGCCAGCCGCGCCTCGGACAACAGCACGATCTTCGGAGCAGCGGTTTTGCGGCGGGGCATCGCCGCTCCTCATAGCGAAATCCAAACCCGTTGTGTGAGGCCCAAGGCTTTCGTTACGGTGCGCCGCCCATGTTCAAGAGCGTGCTCATCGCCAACCGGGGAGAGATTGCCCGCCGTGTCGGGAAGGTCGCCCGGGAGATGGGCATGCGGGTGGTGGCGGTGCACTCCGAGGCCGACGCCACCTTGCCCTTCGTGAAGGAGGCCGACGAGGCGGTCTGCATCGGCCCCGCGCCCGCCAAGGACAGCTACCTGAACCACGCCGCGCTGCTCGAGGCGGCGAAGAAGACCCGGGCCGACTGCATTCACCCCGGCTACGGCTTCGTCTCCGAGAGCGCCGACTTCGCCAAGGCCGTCACCGACGCGGGCATCGTCTTCGTCGGCCCTCCGCCCGAGGCGATGCAGCGCATGAAGGACAAGTCGCAGGCCCGCGCGCTGGCGGCGGCCGCCGGCGTGCCCATCGTGCCCGGCTCCGAGGGCGTGGTGTCGGACCTGACCGCGGCCCTCGAGCAGGCGGAGCGCATCGGCTACCCGGTCTTGTGCAAGGCGGCCGGCGGCGGCGGCGGCATCGGCATGGCGGTGGCGAACACCCAGGCCGAGCTGGAGAAGGCCTTCCGCGCCTCGGTCGATCGCGCCCGCTCCGCCTTCGGCCGCGAGGGCGTCTACCTGGAGCGCTACTTCGCCGCCCCCCGCCACATCGAGGTGCAGATCCTCGGTGACACCAAGGGTCACACCCTGCACGTCCTGGAGCGAGAGTGCTCGATTCAGCGCCGGCACCAGAAGGTGGTGGAGGAGGCCGGCAGCCCGCTCTTCCTCGAGGGGAAGAACCCCGGCTTGCGTCAGAAGCTCCTCGACTCCGCGCTCAAGGCGGCCAAGGCCTTCGGCTACGCCAACGCCGGCACGGTGGAGTTCCTCTACAGCGACGGCGAGGTCTACTTCATCGAGATGAACGCGCGCCTGCAGGTGGAGCACCCGGTGACCGAGCTCACCACCGGGGTGGACCTCATCGGCTGGCAGTTCCGCATCGCGGCGGGCGAGGCGCTGACGCTCGGGCAGGAAGAGATTCGCCGAAGGGGCCACGCGCTCGAGTTCCGCATCTACGCGGAGGACCCGGTGAAGTTCTTCCCCTCGCCGGGCAAGCTCGCGCGCTTCTCGCCGCCTGCGGGCGAGGGCGTGCGCCTCGACGCCGGCTACGCCGAGGGCGACACGGTGACGCCGTACTACGACCCGATGATCGCCAAGCTCATCGTCTCGGGGACGGACCGGGCCGACGCCCTCTGCCGCTCGATGGGCGCGCTGGACGCCTTCGTCATCGAGGGCCTGAAGAGCAACGTGCCCCTGCACCGCCGCATCGTGGCCAGCGAGGCCTTCCAGAAGGGCGAGCTCGACACCCGCTTCCTCGAGCGCCACGCCAAACCCTGACCCCGCACGCAGCACCAAGGAGAGCCTCACCATGGCTGACGTCACCGCGCACATCACCGGCACCGTGTGGAAGATCGAGGTGAAGGTCGGCCAGGCGATCTCCGCCGGCGACACCGTGGTCATCCTGGAGTCGATGAAGATGGAGATGCCGGTCGAGGCGCAGGACGGGGGCACGGTGAAGGAGATCCGCGTGAAGGAAGCGCAGGCCGTGAACGAGGGCGACGTGCTGGTCGTCCTGGGCTGATGCCCGCGTCGCTCGCCGTCGCGGAGCTGCCGAACGGCGTCCGCCAGCTCACCCTCTCGAACCCACCGCGCAAGAACGCGCTCGACGCCGGCGTGCTCGAGGCCCTGGCCGAGGCCGTGGCCGACGGTGGCGACGTCCGCGCCTGGCTGGTGCGCGGCGAGGGCACGGGCGCCTTCAGCTCGGGGTACGATCTGTCGAGCCTGGACGAGGTGCCCGAGGGCGCGCGGCTCCCCGACGAGCGCATCGGCGAGGTGTTCGACCTGTTGATGCACCACCCGGCGCCGAGCGTGGCCCTGGTGACGGGCCCGGCCTTCGGCGCGGGCTGCGAGCTGGCCCTGGCCTGCGACTTCCGGGTGGGCGACCCCAGCGCGCTCTTCTGCATGCCGCCGGCGAAGGTGGGCGTGGTCTATGCCCAGAAGGGGCTGGCCCGGGTGGTGGAGCGGGTGGGCGAGGCGCGGGCGCGCTTCTTGTGCCTCACCGGCCGGCGGGTGGTGGGGGCGGAGGCGCACCGCCTGGGGCTCTTGGACGTCTTCGCCGCCGACGCGATTCTCGCCGAGGCCGAAGCCAAGGCCCTCTGCGCCGAGCTGGCCCGGAACGCGCCGCTGGCGGTGGCGGGCATGAAGAAGGGCTTCGAGCTCTTGGCCAAGGGCGGCGGCACGCCCGAGGAGCGCGCCGACTACGAGCGCCGCCGGCGGGAGAGCTTCAACTCCCAGGACGCCAGGGAAGGGCGCACGGCGATTCTGGAGAAGCGCCCGCCGGTGTTCCGGGGGCGCTGATGAGCCCGGGTGCACTCCACGCCGTCATCGCGAGGATCGCTTCGAACGATCGCGACGTGCTGCGGGATCAATGCCTTCTGTCCCAGCTGGCGTCGCGGAGCGAGTGGTCTCGGATCGAGGAGGCCGCCGACACGCTGGAGCGGATGTGGCGGGATTTCGACTGGCTGCGTTCACCAGATTTCGAAGCCTAGAAGCTCGGTCGGTCGCCAGCTGCGGTCGCGATGCTGAGGACGCTGGCCAGCGAGCCGCAGCGAAGGAAGGAGCACCGGGAGCGACTCGAGCAGCTCCTGAGCGGAGGCGTGTTCTCGAAGGAGCTCGCCGCGCGCGAGCGTGCATTCGAGCTCCTCGGCAGCGGCGCTGCGTGACGCCCACGCCGGGGCCTCATTACACTCGGGGTGTGATGCCTCTCGACGTCAGCCCGGCGCAGCAGGCCCGCCACGACGCGCTGCTCCGGAAGCTCGGAGATCCTCAGCGCGCGGCGCTCGTCGCGGGACTCTGGGCCGCCGGACGGCAGCTTGCGGAAGCGGGCGTCCGGGCGCGAAACCCCGGCGCGAGCGAGGCGCTGGTCCGGTGGCTCCTCACCGCGACCATCTACGATGAGGCGACGGCGATCCGCCTGCACGGCAATCGGCCGACCCGATGACCCCGCTCGACGTCGCGCTCGCCGTCGCGCGGGCGCTGGAGGCCGCGGGCGTGGGCTACTTTCTCGGCGGCTCGATGGCGACCTTTTCAAGGGCAGCCGCGCCTGACCAATGACCTCGACTTCGTCGTCGCGCTTCGTGCCGCGGACCTCGGGCCGTTCGTCGCCGCGCTCGGCCCCGACTTCGACGTCGACCAGCAAGCGCTCACCGACGCACGTTCGTCGCGCCAGCAGCTGGAACATCTTCCACCTGCCAACCGTGACGCGCGTCGACCTGTTCATGCTGAAGAGCGGGCCGTTCGACCTGGAGGAGTTCCGGAGACGCCGCCCATTCGAGGTGGCTCCGGGACAGCGCATCGTCCTCAAGTCCCCCGAGGACTCGGTGCTTCGGAAGCTCCTCTGGTTTCAGGCCGGAGGCGAGGCGAGCTCGCAGCAGTTCCGCGACGTGGTCGAGGTCCTGCGCGTGCAGGGCGACGCGCTCGATCGGACGTACCTGGACACGTGGGCGCGCACGCTGGGCCTCGAGGGCCTGCTCGCGCGAGCGAGAGCCGCGGCGTCCTGACCTTCCGCTTCGTTCAGACCTCGTTGAACAGCTCGCTCATCCGCACCCGCAAGGCCGAGGCGATGCGGTACAGCGAGGCGAGCGACGCCGAGCTCTCCGCGCGCTCGATCTGCGACAGCAGGCTCACCGACAGCCCGGTGCGCCGCGCGAGCTGCTTGAGCGTCAGGTTCTGGCGGGTGCGCCCCTCGCGGATGAAGCGGCCGATGGTGCGGTGCAGCTCGGCCTCGGGATCGCGCGTGATGCCCTTCTTCTCCAGGGTGCGCCGGACCGCCGCGACGAACTCCGTCGGCTCGACCGGCTTCTTCACGTAGTCCGACGCCGAGAACTTGAGGCTCGCGACCGCCGTCTCCACGTTGGGGAAGCCGGTGGCCACGATGACCGCCACGTCGTCGTCGAAGGCCCGAATCTGCTCCAGCACCTCGGTGCCCGAGAGCTTCGGCATCATCATGTCGAGGACGACCAGGTGGAAGTCGTTCTCCTTCAACGTGTCCAGGGCCTTGGTCGGGTCCTGGATGGTGGTCACCTGATAGCCCTCGCGGGTCAACAGGCTCTTGAAGAGCTCGGCGTTGTCCGGCTCATCGTCGACCACCAGAATTCGAACCTGCAAGGTGCCTCGCACGCCGTCATCCCCTCACTTCTTGAGCGATTCCTCGTACTCCTTCACGCGCTGCTGCACCTTCGGAACCATCGGGTCTTCGGGCTTCGCGAACTGGAGATAGAGCTTGTAGTACTTCACCACCAGCTCCGGCTCCTTCAGGTTGCCGTGAGCCGTGCCCCGCTTGAGGTAGCACTCCGCATAGGTCGGATCGATCTTCGAGCACTTCTCCATGCGGTTGATGGCGGCCTGCCACTGCTTCTCCTTCATCAGGTCCTTGGCCTCGTCGAGGAGCTTCTGAATCTCCGGGCTCGGGCCGGCCTTGACCGGAGTGGGCGGCGGAGGCGGCGGCGGCGGGGCCTTCACCACCTCGGGCGGCTTGGCGGCCGAGAGCTTGGCCTTCACCGCCTCGGCCCGGCGGGCCTCCAGCGCCTCGTACTTCTCGCGCAACAGCTTGGTCGAGCGCGCGGCCTCCAGCGCCAGGCGCGCCTTCTCCAGCTCGCCGGCGTCGAGCGCGTCCTCGGCGGTCTTGAGCGAGTTGCGGTAGCCCTTCTCGCCCTGAATCTGGGTGAGCAGCTGCTTCGCCTCGGGGCAGGGCACGTCGCCCACCTTGCAGCCCTGCAGGAGCAGCTCGGCGCGATCGAAGTCGGCGTCGGCGATGGCCGCGCGCGCCTCGGAGACGATCTTCTCGGCGGCCTTCTTGGCGGCCTCCGGGTCGGCCTCGGGCGCCTCGGGCGGCGGCGTCTTGTCCGGCGGGTTCTCCACCTCGGGCCGATGCGTCGGCGGCGGCTTCGGGGTGACCTCGACCGTCTTCTTCGGCGGCTTGGGCGTCACCGGCTCGGGCTCGCTGCGGAAGATGAAGTAGCCGCCCACCAGGAGGATGAGGAGGAAGAAGGCCGCGGCGCCGGCGATGAGGGCGCCCTTGGGCACGCCGCCCGAGGTCTGCCGGTTCTTCTGCAGGGTGTCGTCGTCGCCGCGATCCACCTGCACCGTGGAGCCCGAGGCCGCCGGCGCGACGTACTTCTCGCCCGCCGCCAGGAACTTCAGCTTCACGTGCCCGAGCTCGATGACGTCGCCCGAGCGCAGGGTCACCTGGGCGTAGGTCTCTCCGTTGACCATCAGCCCGTTGGCCGACTGCATGTCGACCACGCGCCAGTCGCCGCCGTCCTCGCGCACCAGCTTGCAGTGGGTGCGCGAGAGCGAGCGGTGGTCGATGGCGATGTCGTTCTCCTCGACCCGGCCGATCTTCACCTCGGTGCGGCCGCAGGTGAACTCCTTGCCGGCGAGGTCGGTGTTCATCACCACCAGGCGCGGGGCCTCGGAGGCGGAGAGGTCGACGACCTTCTTCGACTTCGAGCCCTGGATCTGATCGACGCGGATGACCGCGGTCGCCTGGTGCTTCTCGGCGCCCAACGCCTTGCCGTCGTCGACCTCTCCCTCGTCGTCGTCGTGGCGGGCCTCGCGCACGTCCTCGTCGGCGGCCGAGGGGGCCTCGAGCGCGGGGAGGGCGGGCATGGTGGCGCCGGTGTCGGGAGACGCCTTGGGCAGGGCCTGGGTCTTCGCCTGGTCGGCGGGCACGCCGGCGGGCTTGTCCTCGTCTCGCTGAATGGCGAGGTCGTAGTCGCCGATCTGCACCAGGTCGCCGTCGTTGATCTTGACCTGACCCTGGATGCGATCACCGTTGATCTTGATGCCGTTGGAGCTGCCCAGGTCCTCGATCAGCACGTGCCCGTTCTGGCGCATGAGCCGAGCATGGCGGCGCGACACGTTCCGCTCGGTGAGGCGGATCGTGTTGCCTTCCTGGCGACCGATGGTGATTTCGTCCCTCGCGAAGGGAACGACGGTCTTCCGGCCTTCGTCGTCTTCGATGATCAGCTTCAGCACGCGGGAGAGGTTCTAGCATCACTGTAGCGTTTCACGCACCAAACCTCGGGAGGCGCAGGCTCTCGCACCAGGTGGGATATCCTTGACGTCTGGCGTGAAGTACCCCTTGCGCCTTGCCATGGCCGCCCCGATCACCCTGCGCACCGACGCTGGCGACGAGCTGCTCGACCTGCCCGACTTCGAGGCGCGGGTGCGGCGGGGGGAGGTCTCGCCCCAGAGCCTGGTGAAGCTGCCGGCGGTCACCGGCGACACCTTCGTGCCGGCCTGCGAGCTGGCGCTCTGGCAGAGCCTCAACGAGCCGAGGCGGGCGCGCTTTCGCCGGGCCTTCACCATCGCCCAGTTCCCCTGGCTGACGTCGGCCTTCATCGTCCTCAACGTGGCCGTCTACCTGTCGACCTCGCGGGGCGGGCTCTTGGAGCTCGACGACATGGTGCGCTTCGGGGCCAAGGTGGGCCCCCTGGTGGCGGACCTGGGGGAGTTCTGGCGGCTGCTCACCGCCAACGCGCTCCACCGCGACGCGGTGCACGTGGGCGTGAACATGTTCGTCCTCTTCAACGTGGGCGGCATGCTGGAGAACACCTACCGCGCGCTCGACTACCTCTTCCTGGTGGTCTTCACCGGGGTCGCCACCATGGCCACCTCGCTGGTGCTCAACGACGCCATCACCGTGGGCGCGTCGGGCATCGTCTTCGGCTGCCTGGGCGGGCTCTTGGCCTTCGGGCTCAAGTACCGCCTCGAGCTGCCTTCGCTCTACCGGCGCATCTTCAGCGAGGCGGCCATTCCCACGGTGCTGGGCCTGCTCTTCATCGGCTTCACCTCGGCGGGGGTGGACAACTGGGCGCACCTGGGAGGGCTCTTCGCGGGAATCCTGATGGGGGCGCTCTTGAAGCCCAGGCTGCTCGCCGAGCCGCGCCACCGCTGGGACACCACGGTGAGGGCGCTGCCGACGATGGCGCTGGTCGGCGCGCTGTGGGCGGCGGGGCCGCTGTTCGAGAGCAGCCTGCCGCGCTTCCACCTGGACCACGACGACCCCTTCGGGCTGGCGGTGCCGGTGCCGCTCTCCTGGGGGCGGGGGCAGGGCCCCCTGGTGGCCTCGGCGTGGACCAACGGCCTCTCTGGCCTGGGCCGCGCCACCTTCGCGGCCGAGTCGCGACAGATGCCGGAGGGCGCCGACGCCGACGTCGCCGCCGAGCGCTTCATCGAGGAGCGCTTCCGCCCCGACGCGCTCTCCAGCGACGTGCACGCGGTGTCGAGGCCCCAGGTGGACACGGCGAAGGTCGCCGATCGCGACGCGGTGCGGGTCAGGGCCACGCTCTCGGAGACCTCCCAGGAGACGCGGGTGGCCGCCTACTTCGTGCCGCGCGGCACCGCCGTCTACCAGCTGGTCTTCACCTGGCCCGCCGACTGGCCGCGCTACGGGAAGATCGCCGAGCAGATGGCGCACCTGGCTCGCTTCGAGGAGCCGGAGCGGCTGCGCATCGCCCGTGCCGAGGCGCTCCTGTTCCCCGGCTCGGCGCCCAGCCTGGCGCGGCTCGGGCACGCCCTGCTCGAGGTGGGGGAGCCCTCAGCGGCGGCCCAGGCGCTCCAGCTGGCGGCGAAGGGCGAGCCGTCGAACGCGCGCTACCGGGTGCTCTTGTCGCGGGCGCGGCTCGACTCGGGCGACGTGGAGGGCGCGTGCGAGGCCGCGCAGGCGGCGGTGGCCTTCGAGCCTCTCGACGCGGTCACCTTGGAGGCCGACGCGCGCTGTGAATTGGCGAAGGGGAACCTGCGTCGAGCCCTGGCGCGGCTGTCGGAGGCCCGGGCCGCGGCGCCGGCCGACGAGCGGCTCCGCGCGGCGGAGTCGAAGTTGCGGGCCGCCGTGTCGGACATCAAGTAGGACCCGCCCTCGGAGGTCGTGATGCGGAAGCTCTTCGTCGTCTCCCTCGTGGTCTCGTCGCTCGCCTTCGCCGCGGAGTCCGCCAAGGACATCGCCAGACGCTCGCGCGAGAAGGGCGCGCTCAACCTGGTGGGGCTGACCGCCGAGCTGAAGCTGGTGACGACGCCCAAGGACGGCAAGGCGAAGGAGCAGGTGCTCACCACCACCTCGCGCACCATCGACGGCAAGAGCCACGCGCTGGCCCGCTTCTCCCAGCCGCCGGGCGTGGCGGGGGTGGCGGTGCTGACCATCGAGGGGAAGAAGGGCGAGGGCGACGAGGTGTCGCTCTATCTCCCCAAGCTCAAGCGGGTGCGGAAGGTGGCGAAGAGCGATCGCGGCAAGAGCTTCATGGACACGGACTTCGCCTACGCCGACATCGCCTCGGGAGGAACCAACGACGACTCGCTGGAGCGGCTGGCCGACGTGAAGCTGGAGGGGCGCGACTGCTTCGTGGTGAAGGGGAAGGGCGACGAGGCGAGCCCCTACGGCGAGGTGACGATGTGGGTCGACCAGCAGACCAGCGTGCCGATGAAGGTGGAGTACCTGGACAAGGCCGGCAAGCCCTTCAAGCGCTACCAGACGAAGAAGCTGAAGGCCTTCAAGGAGCGGGTGCTGGCCGCCGAGTCGGTGATGGAGAATGTGCAGACCGGCTCCAAGACCGAGATGACGGTGCTGAAGCTCGAGGAGACGACGCCGGGCGAAGAGGCGTTCACCGAGCGGGCGCTGGAGCGCGGGTGAGCGTCGCGCTGGCGTGGGTGCTCGCGAGCGTCGCGGGCGCAGGTGCGCCGGACGCGGGGACTGCCGAACCGCCGTTCACCCTGAGCCCGTCGAAGGGTGCCGAACACCCGTCCACCATCGAGTCCTTCAGCTCCTCCGAGGAGCCCTCGTCCCCCATCGCCTCCTTCACCGAGCCCGCGGCCGGCCCGAACGCGCGGCTCTACGGCCACCTCCGCGCCCAGGGCGGCGTCGACACGCGCTTCGACTCAATCAAGGGGGCGGCGGGGGCGGAGGACGTGGTCGACGGGTGGCTGCGCGGCACGCTGGGCGTGGACGTGAAGGTGAGCGACTGGGTGCGCGCGGTGGTGGAGGGACGGTTCCAGGTGCGCGGCGCGGCGCAGCGCGACCTCGATCGGGCCCGCGGCTTCTTCGAGCCCATGCTCGGCGAGGCCTTCGTCGACCTGTACACGAAGAAGGTGGACGTGCGGATCGGCAACCAGCGCCTCGCGCTCGGGGCCAACGCGGCGCTGGCGGGAGCGGACGCGCTCAACCCGAGGGACCTGCGCGAAGACTTCCTGCTGGCGGACCCCGAGGACGCGGTGCTGCCGGTGTTCGCGGTGCGTGGGGCGGGAGAGATCGGCACGCTCGACTGGCTCCTCGCCTACGCGCCGTTCTTCACGCCGAACCGCTTCATGGTCTTCGGGTCCGACCAGGCGCTCTTGCAGCCGGGGCTGGCGCTGGGGTTCGACGATCGGCGGGTGGACCCCTCGGTGGTGCCCTACGGCCAGGAGCGGCTGCTGGAGACCCAGCGGCCGCCGCCGTTCGCGGGCGACCTGGCGCTGCGGCTGCGCTCGCGCGGGAAGGTGAGGATCGGCGCGAGCTGGGTGTGGATGAACGAGAAGATGCCGCGGGTGGTGGTGGACAAGGAGCTGCAGGCCTTCCTCTCGGCGCAGTCGGCCGGGAAGCCGGTGGACCCGGCGACCGCGGCCTCGCTCTCCAACCGCTTCCAGGCCAACGAGACGCTCTTCACCGGCACCTACCGGCGCGCGCACCTGCTCTCCCTCGAGGCGTCGATGCTGGTCGGGCCCGGGCAGCTCGACCTGGACGTGACGTACTCGCCGCGCCAGACCTTCTTCGACGCCGACCTCGCGCCGATCGACAAGCCAGCGCTGACCCTGGTGGTCGGCTACAGCTCGGCGGAGCAGTCGGACTGGGTGTGGGCGGTGCAGTACCTGGGGCTCGTCATTCCAGACATCACGGCGAAGGAGCAGGTGATCCTGATCGAGCCGGCCACGGCCGTCGGCGGCGCGCGCACCGCCTTCCTGCACCTGTTCGTCGGGCAGGTGGGGGTGGTGAAGCTCGACGACCGGCTGGAGGTGACGGTGCGCGGCGCCTTCGAGCCGATTCAGCGGAGCTTCGCGATTGGGCCGAAAGTGATCTGGCGGGGCTTCGACCGGTGGGACCTGTGGCTGGCGGCGGAGTTCTACGAGGGCTCGCCGTGGAGCCCGCTCGGGTACTTCGGAAGGAACGATCAGATCCTCGCCGGCGCGCGCTACGAGCTGTTCTGACGGCTCAGAGGAAGAACACCAATCCCAAGGTCGCGGTGGGAATGGGGAACCACTTCGTCTCCGCGCTCGCCTTCGCCGAGTCGCGCACCGGCACGCCGAGGAAGGCCAGCTCGCCCTGCAGATCCAGCGCGAGGCTCTCCGCCACTTTGAACCGCGCGCCCACCCGCGGCCCGAACGCGAACACCGCCGCCGCCGGCGCTTCTGGCTGCAGGGGCAAAACGAGCCCCATGCCGAGCCCCAGCCCCGCGTTCACCGAGAGCGCGCCGAGCTCCACCACCACGCGCGGCACCAGCCTCACCTGTCCGCCCACCTCGTTCGGCGACGCCGCGCTCGACGTCCCCGAGGAGAGCTCTCCGGCCGCGAACACCGCCAGCTCGCCGCGCAGCTCCGCCAGCGAGTTGAAGAGGCCGAACTGCGCCCAGCGCGCCTTGAGCGGCTCGAGCCCGAAGACGAGCTGGAACTTCCCCTGCCAGTCCGACGACGCGCCGTACGCGAACGGCACCAGCCGAGAGGTGACGCCCGCGCCCACCGACAAGCCCACCGCGCGGCCGCGGCGCAGCGGCTCGGGATCCGGCGGCGGAATCTCCGTCGACACCCCCGGGCCCTTCTTCGCCACCTGCACGCCCGCCGACAGCGCCACCAGCTCGTCCCACTTCACCACCCGCCGCTGGCCTTCCGCGAGCACGAGCTTCCCGCCGAAGCTCTGGCCGCCCTTGAAGAGCCTCAGGCCGTAGTTCCCCGCCGGCAGCGCCACCTCGCGCACCGGCCCGGCCGGCACCTCCACCACCACCTGGTCTCGAATCACGTCCGTCACCAGCGAGCGGTCGGCGCCGTCCGGCAGCACCAGCACCGTGGTGTTCCGCTGCAGGGACGCCAGCACCAGCTCGCCTTGCCCTGAGAGCTTGAAGTCGAAGTTCGGGTGCTGGCCGCCCACCGCCAGCACCGAGGTCGCCGCCACCGTGCGATCGTAGGCGTAGCGGTAGGCCTCGGAGAGCGTCACCAGCCTGTCCCCCGACGCGTCCGCCGCGCCGCGCAGCCCGGAGATGAAGTTGTGGGTGAAGTAGCTGCCCGCCACCTCGCTCGACTCCAGCGCCGCCTCGTCGGCCGCCGAGGAGGTGATGAACACCTCGCCGGTGGTCTGCAGCGTGTCCGCCAGCTTGATGGTGAAGGCCTCGGTGGGCTTGGCGCCCTTCTCCTTGAGGCCCGCGCCCGAGCGGCAGGCGTCGACGATGGCCACCCGCACCTCCGCGCCGATTCCCGCGAGCATGGCCTTGAGGCGGTTGAAGGCCAGCTTCTCCTGGCCCATCTCCAGGCCTTCTCCGTCGGAGTGCCCGGAGAAGTAGAACACCATGATGGTGCGCACGTCGGGGGAGCGGCCGTAGTGCTGCACCCGCTCCTTGGCGTCGGAGAGCGCCCGCTCGAGCTCGGCCATCGGCCGCCCCTGGAGGAGCAAGACGTCGTCGGCGGAGACGTCGCCGATCTCCACCAGCATGCGCGCCATCTTCCCGGCGTCGCTCTCGGCGTAGCGCAGCGGCGGCAGGTCGCCGTTGCCGGCGTTGTTCCCAACCACGATGGCCACGCGCTTGGTCTCGGCGGAGGCCGCGGCGGCCAGAAGGCATGACAGGAAGAGCAGGGTTCGCGTCGTCATCGCTGGAGAGTCCGTGGGGCTGACCCCGTGCGTCGGGGGCAGGTGCACGAAAACGCGCGCAGTCTGCCTCGCCGGCGGCCTTTCCGACAGCGGCCAGGCGCCAAAACCCCCGCCGCCGCACGCGAAACCGGCCCGGAAAATCGGGGTGAAATCAATTTGCACACCTTGTGGGTGCGGTGGGTCTCGAGCACCGAAGCAGGGGGGCAGGTCCCCAGTTCCGCGTCAATCCACCGCCGCCACGCGCGGCATCACACTGGAGTCACCAGATGGGCGTTCTGTTGCTTCTCGTCGGCGTCGGCGTTCTCGGCTTTGGGTTCATGCAGCACCTCAAGGGCAAGCGAATCCTCGCGGCGCCCTACAAGGGCACGGGGGAGCTGGCCAAGAACCCCACCACCTCGGACCCGAAGGGCGCGATCTCGACCGAGGGGCAGGTCGTGGCGCCCAAGGAGCCGGTGCTCTCGCCCTGCACCAGGCAGAGCTGCCTCGCCTACGAGGTGAAGATCGAGCGGCTGTGGGAGAAGACCGAGACCACCCAGGACGGCACCAAGACGGTGAAGGGCTCGGACACCCTGGCCACGCTCTCCGGCGGCGCGGTGGCCATGCTCGACGACGGCACCGGCGGCATCGCGGTCGACTTCTCCAAGGGCGCGGACTTCGACAACTGGAAGCCCGGCTTCAAGAAGGAGCTCAACGGCCGCTCCTGGGCCTCCAACGTCCAGTTCGGTGAGCTCAGCTACGATCTGCCGCCCATCTCCTCGTCGGAGAACTGGACCATCGGCTTCAAGGCCACCGAGAAGTACGTGCCGGTCGAGGGCAAGCTCTTCGTGCTCGGCAAGCTCGAGGGCTCGAAGATCATGAAGCCGTCGTGGCGCTCGATGATGGCCTCGAACAAGGGCCGCGAGGGGCTCTTGGGCAGCGTGCAGAAGCAGAAGAAGTTCAGCTTCATCGGCGGCGGCGTCGCGGCGGCGCTCTCGATTCCCCTGATGATCTTCGCCCCCGCGGCCGACCCCAACGCGCCCATCGCCAAGGGCTCGTCCTGCCAGCACGAGCTCAAGGGCCTGGTCGAGGGCTGCACCGACAACGTGTCGATGAAGAGCGGCAACGAGTACGCGTGGACGGTGGAGAAGGCCGGCAGCTACTCGGTGCAGGTGAGCCCGCCCTCGGGGAAGAAGTACCCCCTGTTCGCACAGCTGGAGGTGGTGGACGCCTCGGGCGCGACGCTGGCCACCGTCGAGGCCGACGACATGGGCAAGCCGGCGACGAGCGAGAAGCTCGCGCTCGAGCCCGGCACCTACACGGTGAAGGTGAAGGACTTCATCGGCCGCGATCTGAAGGGCGGCTTCGACTACTCGCTCGCCATCAGCGGCACCGAGGCGGTGGCCGAGCCCGCGCAGGCCGAGGCCGAGGCTCCCGCGAAGGTGGCGCCGGCCTTGAACGCGCCCAAGGTCGCGCCGGCCAAGAAGGTCGCCGCCGCCAAGCCGGCTGGCAAGGTGCAGCCGCGGGCGAGCGCGAAGAAGGCCGCGCACTGACCGGACATCGGTGCGTGGCGTGAGGAGGCCTCGCTTTTCGAGCGGGGCTTTCTCTTTTGCGGGGCCATGGTAGAGCCCGCGGTCAGAGGAGAGTCGGGGCTCGTGATGAGAATCGAGAAGTGGACGTTTGGAAGCGCGGCGGCGCTGGCGGCGATCTTTCTGCTGCAGTCCGCCTGCTTCACCCCGGTGTGCGAGGGGAGCTTCTCCTACTGCATCGATCGGGTGGCCGACGGGGGACGGGAGCAGTGCATCGACTACCCAGGCGCGAGCAAGCCTCGCGTCTGCGCGCCGGTGACGCCGGTCGTCTGTGCCGGCTCGGCGTGCGGCGCCGGGGAGGCGTGCTGCCTCACCACCGGCAAGTGCTTCGCCAAGGACACCTCGTCGACGGACTGTCCGCCAGGCCACGCTCCGACCGACGCGGGGACCGCGGGCGCGCCGTGCTCCTCGCAAGCCGACTGCGCGGCGGACGAGGCCTGCTTCACCGGCGGACCTGGAGCGTGTCTTGGTGCTGGCACCTGCGGGCCGAGGAACTCCTGCGGGACGTGTAGCCCGGAAGGATCTCCGCAGTGCCAGGTGTGCGGCTGCGACGGGGTGACCTACGAGTCGATTCAGGCCGCGTGCGTCGCCGGGAGCCGCTCCTCCATGGCCGGGCCCTGCGGCGTCCCGCACTCGGGAATGTACGAGCTCGTCGACGGAGGCATTCCTCGCATCCCCTGCGGCCTCTCGTCGCAGTGCCCCACTGGCTCGGCCTGCTGCGGCATCACCGGGCAGTGCTACGACTCGTCTCAGCCGTGGCGCTGTCAGCCCTTCGCGGACGGCGGCGTGCCCAACTGCGTCTCTGACCTCGAGTGCGCGATTCCGCACCTGGTCTCGTTCTGTGACGGCACCGGGTGTGGAGCGCCCGGAATCTGCCGATACGGCCCACGGGAGTGCGGCGGAGAGGTGGTCCCCGTCTGCGGCTGCAACGGGGTGACCTACACCAACGAGTGCTGGGCCCGGCACGCGGGCGTCCGGGTCGGCTCCTTGGGCGGCTGCGGCGACGCCGGCCGCTGAGGGCCGCCGGCGCTCCCCTTCGATCCAGCTCACCACAGCTTCGACGGAAACAGCTCGCGCACTGACCGGACCTCGGTGCGCGACGGGAGGAGGCCCCGCTCTCGAGCGGGGCCTCCTCTTTTTCGAAGATCAGGGCACGCCGGCGTCCGCCGCGGTGAGCACGCCGAGCTTGCCCAGCCAGCCTTCGGCGTCGCGGCGCTCGTCGCTGCGCACGCGCTCGTAGGCGGAGACCATCATCGCCCTCGCCTCATCGCGACGCTGGGCATCGGAGAGCCAGAGCGCGCGGCCCAGCTCGAGCCTGGTCGACGCCACCACCGAGGCCTGCTCGACCGACCTGGTCAGCTCCGTCGCCTGCTCCAGCGCCACCACCGCCTCCGCCGGCTGCCCGAGCATCACCAGCGACCGGCCCTGGCCGAGGAGGTCCGCCGCGCGGGCCTCGGGGGTGGCGTTGCCGGCGCGCACCCGCGTCTCCAGCGCCTTCACGTACAAGGGCAGCGCCTCGGCCGGGCGCCGCTGGGCCAACGCCAGGTCCGCCAGCGCGTTGAGCACCACCGCCACCTCGTTGCTGTCGCTGCCGACCTTCTCGGAGCGGATCGCCATTGCCTCGTCGAGGGACTTCTTCGCGTCGCCCCACGCGCCCCGGCGCACCTGAATGCCGCCCAGCGTGTGCAGCGCGCTCGACACCGGCAGGCCCTTGTCGCCGAGCCCGCGGTAGATGGCGAGCTCCTGCTCCGCCATGGCCTGGGCCTCCTTCCAGTAGCCGCCGGCCGAGTAGAGCTCGGCCATCAGCTCCAGGGTCTGCGCGACCTCCTTGGACCTCTCGCCGTTCACCTTCTTCCGCGTGGCGAGCGTGCTCTCGAGGAGGTCCAGCGCGAGCTCCTGCCGGTCGAGCGGAATGGCCACCCGCGCCAGCGCCTCGGCGGTCTTGAGGGTCTCCGGGTGCTCGGGGCCCAGCGCCTCGCGGCGGACCTTCAGCACGTGCTGGTAGTGCTCGGCGGCCTCGGAGTAGCGGCCCTGCTTGCGCAGCACGTGCGCGAGGTTGTGCTCGGCGGAGGCGGTGTTCGGGTGCTCGGCGCCCTCCAGCGACTGGTGCAGGGTGAGGCTGCGCTCGTAGCGGGCGATGGCGTTCTCGTACTCGCCCAGGCCCGTGTAGGTGACGCCGAGGTTGTTGAGGGTCATCGCCACCGCGGGGTGCTGGGGGCCCAGGTGCTCCTCCTGCAGCGTGAGGGCCTTCTCGAAGCCCAAGAGCGCGTCCTTGTACTTGCGCCGGCGCAGCGCCACGAAGGCGTCGTCGGTGGAGAGCTCGGCCTGCACCTCCCAGTCGTCGGGCACGCGGCTGGCGGCGGCGTGGGCGAGGCGCGAGAAGGTGTCGGCGTCGGGGAGATCCTGATCGTACCCGTGGTTCGCGGCCAGCCGCGCCAGCGACTGCGCCTGCAGCGAGCTCTCACCCGACGACAAGGCCCAGGTGGCGGCCTGCTCGAAGTCGGCGCCCGCGGCCGTCTCCTCGCCCGCGCGCACCCGCAGGCGCCCGAGCCACACCAGCGCCTCGGCCATGGCGCGGGGCGGCGCGCCCTTGGCGACGGCCGCCTGGAGCACCTCGATGCCCCGCGCGTACTTGCCGGAGTCGAAGAGGGCCCGGGCCTCGGTCAGCGACGCGCGCAGCGAGGCCTCGGCCGCCTTGTCCTTCTCGGAGGCGAGAGACCGGGAGCGCAGGGCGGCGACGTCGAAGCAGCCCGCGATGGGGTCGAGCGAGCGGGCCGCCGTCGCCGCGTTGGCCACCACCTCGCGGTCGCCGGTGACGAGCAGGTTGGTGAAGGCCAAGAGGCGCGAGCGCCGCGACTCCAGGCAGTCGGTCTTGTAGCGGAAGGCCTCTTCGGAGTCGGTCTGGCGCAGCCGCGTGGCCTCGCAGGCGTCGCGGGTGGCGGCCACCCACTCCTGCGAGTAGCCGTCGAGGGACTTCTCGACGTTGCGCCACACGTCGGCGGCGTAGGGCAGGCCCGAGGCGAGCACCACGTCCTTGAGGCGCGCACGCGCGGGCGCGTCCCACAGGCCGGCGAGGCGCTTCTCGGCGCCGCTGCACAAAGAGAGCCGCTGCTGCGCGAGGCCGCCCCAGATGGCGAGGCCCAGGGCGACCAGCGCGATGGCGCCGGCGATGAGGGTGGCGCGCCTGCCCGTGGAGGACTGGAGCTTCAGCTTCGCGAGCAAGGCCTCCATGTCGGGGAAGCGATCGTCGGGGTTCGGCGAGAGGCCCTTCGTGAGCACGTCGTGCACCCACCCCGGCACCGGCGAGCCGGAGGGCGCGGGCGGGAGTGCGTTCTTCGCCATCTCCTGCGCGTGCTGCTTGAGGGTGGCGCCGCCGTAGGGGCGCTTGCCGTAGAGGCCCTCGTAGAGCGCGACGCAGAAGGCGAACTGGTCGCAGCGGGCGTCGGTGGGGAGGCCGGCGAGCTGCTCGGGCGCCATGTAGCCGGGCGTGCCCATGACGGCGCCGTCGCGGGTGAGCCGGGTGGCGAGCGGCGTGTCGGCGAGGGACTCGTGGAGGTCGCCGGGCTTGGTGACGGCGTCGGCGTCCGGGGCGGAGGTGGTCTGGCGGGCGAGCCCGAAGTCGACGACGCGCGGGCGGCCGTCGGAGCCGAGGAGCACGTTGTCGGGCTTGAAGTCGCGGTGCACGAGGCCGGCCTCGTGAGCCGCGGCGAGGCCGGCGCCCGCCTGGTGGAAGATGCGCACCACCTCGGTCCAGCGGCGGTCGCCGCGGAGCCACTCGCCGAGGGTCTCTCCCTCGATGAACTCCATGGCGATGAAGATGGAGTCGCCGATGCTGCCCACGTCGTGGACGGTGGCGACGTTGGGGTGCTGGAGGCGGGCCATCGCCTGGGCTTCGCGGAGGAGCCGGGCCTTGCCTTCGCTGGCGGAGAGCGCGCCGGCGCGCAGGACCTTCAAGGCCACGCGGCGATCGAGCTGTGGATCGTACGCGGTGTAGACCTCGCCCATGCCGCCGGCGCCGAGGCGCTCCAGGAGGACGTAGCGGCCGAAGTGCTTGCCGTCGGGCAGCGCCTGGGCCTCGGTGGCCTTGGCCCCGGGGGACTCGGCCCGGGTGAGGGGACCGTTCCGGAGGGTGCTCGGCGCGGGGGTGGTGAGGGTGCTGGCGAAGGCGAGGGAGGAGAGGTTGTCCTGGCGGCGCTTGCAGTCGGCGCAGGTCGACAGGTGCGCCTCGGCGTCGGCGGTCTCCGCCTGGGGGAGCTGCCCCAGCACGAGTCGGAAGAGCCGGTCTTCGTCGAGGTGAGACATCGCCGGCGAGGCTACACCGGGCGGGGCGGGGGGAGCGGAGAAGGAGAAGAGGGGAGGGGAGGACGTGGCGAGGGAAGGAATGCCCGGCCAGACGGGACATTCCCCGCTTGCGTCCGGCGCGTTGGGGCATAGGAATCCCGGCCGCCCGCCACATGGGGCGAAGCGTTCTCACCACTCACCAAGGAGCACCGCATGGCCGCGAAGAAGAAGCAGATGGAGCCGCTGATCATCGCCAGCAAGGCGAAGGCGGCGCTGAAGGAGTTCGACTGCAACGTCGCCGGGGACGCCCTCGAGGGCCTCAACGGCTGGGCCTACTGGCTCTTGGAGCAGGCGGCCAAGCGCGCCAAGGCCAACGGCCGCAAGACCGTCCGGGCTCACGACTTCATGATCATGTAGTCCGGTCTTTGGGCTGAACGCGCGCGCCGGTCGACGCCGGCGCGCGCTCCCCCGAGACGGGTGGCGCGCGGAGTTTCTGCCGCCAACAGTCCTCTCGGTGCTACACGCGCCACCCCATGAAGCGCTGGCTCGACCCCCGCGTCGGCTTCGGCCTGATGGCCGCGCTCTACCTGCTCGCGTTCCCGTACCACCCGGAGCTGTACTCGGCGAACGAGATCTGCCGCCTGTGGACGTCGCGCGCCATCGTCGACCACCACACCATGGTGCTGAACGAGACCATGCGCGAGTACGGGGCGGCGCGGGACCTCTCGTGCGCCGCGGTCTTCCTGGTGAACGGGCAGCAGGTGCGCGCCCCGTGCCTGCAGCCGCCGCCGGGTGGACGCATGATCGAGGCCTCGTACTACTCCTCCAAGGCGCCGCTCACGTCCTTCCTCGGCGTGCCGGTGTACTGGGCGCTCAAGCAGCTCCACGCGCCGGTCACCGAGCTCGCGCAGGTCTACTTCAGCCGCCTCTTCATCACCGTGCTGCCGTCGCTGTGGCTGCTGTGGCTCTTGAGGCGCTTCCTCCGCGAGCAGCTGCCCCACGACACCGCGGACCTCCTCACCGTCGCCTACGGCCTCGGCACCATCGCCTTCAGCTACGCCGAGACCTTCATGAGCCACCAGCTCACCGCGGTGCTGCTCTTCGCCACCTTCTACGCGGCGTGGAAGGCGCTCTCCGGCGCGTGGGGGCGCGGCGGCTACGTCATCGCGGGCGCCACCGCCGGCGCGGCCGTCATGGCGGAGTACACCGCCGCCCTCACCGTGCTCTGCCTCGCGGCCTACGTCGTCGCCGCGCGCTGGGGGAAGTGGCGCGACGTCGCCATCGCGGCGGGGCTCGTCGTCCTCGGCGCGGCCCCCTTCCTCGGCGGCCTGATGGCGTACCACGACAGCGCCTACGGCCACCCGCTCGAGTCCGGCTACCGCTGGCTCGCCGACCCGGGCTACCAGCACTGGCACGTGGGCGGCTTCCTCGGAATTCGCACTCCCGACCTCCGCGCCTTCGGGCTCTCGTTCTTCTCGCCCCTGCGCGGGCTGTTCACCCTCTCGCCCTTCCTCCTCTTCGCCTTCGCCGCGGTGCTCGGGCCGGTGGTCGACTTCATCGGCAAGAAGCTCGGCATGCGGAAGCCGGACGCCACCCTCGACTCGCTGCCCGCGCCCCTCGCCGCCCTCGCGCCCCTCGAGGCGAAGGAGCGGGCGCAGGTCGTCTTCCTCCTCATCCTCCTGGGCGCCAACGCCTACTTCACCTCGTCCTTCGACTACGACTCCTGGGGCTGGACCGCCGGCCCGCGCCACCTCACGCCGATGTTCCCGTTCCTCATGCTGCCGGTGGGCTTCGCCCTGGAGCGCTTCCGCACCGACGCCGCCGGCCCGTGGCTGTCGGTGCTGGCGGGCCTCGTCATCAGCTCGGTGCTCGTCGTCGGCGTGGTCTGCTTCGTGAACTACATCCCCAGCGACGTCACCACCTCGCTCTTCGGGCTCGCGGTGCCGCTGCTCTCCGACGGCTTCTGGCCGGTGACGGTGCTCGGAGCCCTCGGCCTCGCCAACCCCGCCGCCGGCGTCTTCTTCGCGCTCATCCTGCTCGCGGCCGTGGCCTGGGTGGCGTCGCGCTTCACCCGACTGTCGGTGCGCGCTGGCGTGCTCGTGGTCGCCCTCCTTGTCCACCTCGGCTCGCTCAGGCTCTTCACCGAGGGCGGCGCGGCGGACAAGGGAGCGGTCGCGTTCCTGGAGAAGATCTGGCTCGCCAAGAAGGGCGAGACCCTCTCCTTCTTCCCGCCCTGACTCAGCTCTCGTCGCGCGCGATCGCCACCAGCCGCGCGGTGAGCAGCGAAAGGCACGCGAGCCCGAGGCCGAGGTACGCGCGAATCATGCCCTGCTCGGACCACCCGTGCTGATCCAGCAGCCGCGTCGCGTCCGACAAGCCCACGCCCTCGATGCGGCCCAAGGGCAGCTCCGCCACGTCGCGCCAGGCCGCGAACCACTGGTGGAACACGTCGGCGAACGCGCCGGCGCCGATGACCAGATAGCCCCAGCGCAGTCCCCCGCGCGCGAGTCGCGACTCGTCGGGCACGGTGGAGAGCGCCATCAGCAGCGCTCCGAAGACGAGGGCCCCGCCGTCACCCGAGAAGGTGATGAACGCCGTCGCCCGGTGGAGCGGAACCAGCACGCCCACCAGCAACGCCCCCAGCGCCGCCGCCGGCACCGCCACCAGCGCCCGGGACTCCTCGCGGCCCCACAGCCGCCACCCGAGCGCCCCCAAGGCCGCGAGCTCCATGGCGATGAACACCTTCGAGCGCTCTTCGCCCTGCATCGTCACCCACGGCAAGGGCACCGCGGTGATGCCGCAGGTCCACGCGGCGACGGCGTGCCCCAGCTCGTGCAGCCACATGCCGAAGAACACCCGCAGCGCCGCTTGCCCGAAGCCGGTGAAGGCCAACAGCCCCATCACCGTCAGCGCCACCGGCACCGCGAGGGCCCGGCCGCGCATCGGCGTGGCGATGAGCTCGTCGGCGACGTGCGCTGACGGTGCCGGCTCGCGCTCGAACGAGACCGTGCCCTGCTCGCAGCCGAGCAGGTGGCCCACGTTCGCGCCGCACGACGGACACGCCATGCCCAGGAGAATCGCGCCCCTCCGCGGGCTCGTCACCTGAATTGACCCGCCGCCTTCGGCGCATCGACGGCCCGCTCGCGCCCCGATCCGTGTCCGGGGCCCGTGAATTCAGGCAGGCGCCGTGGGTACGCTTCGCCTCAGGGCCACTGAAGCAGCACCCGGGTGTCGCGTGTCCACGGAATCGGCGTCAGCGCCCTTTGAGGCTACAGTCGGCCCCCGAGGTGAGCAGCCAGCAGATGGAACGAGCCGACAGGACCGCCCGGAGACCCCGGTGAGCGCGACCGCGTCCCCCACTGGCTCCGGCCTGAAGGTCCTGCGCGCGCTGAAGGGCGACGAGCGCGTGGACACCGTGCTCGCCGAGCTCCCCGGCCACGCCGTGCCGCGGGTGGTGAAGGTGCTCAAGCCCGAGACCCGGGTCGACGTCGAGCGCTTCGTCGAGGCCTGCCGCGAGGTGGCCACGCTGGAGTCGCCGGCGGTGCTGCCGGTGCTGGGCTACGGCCGCATGCGCGACGGCCGGGCCTACGTCGTCACCGCCGAGCCGGAGACCGCGCCGTTCTCCGAGGCGCCCTCCATGGCGATGGAGCCGGTGGTCGCCGCCTTCGCCAACGCCGCCCGGGCCCTCGCCGCGCTGCACGCCTCGGGGCTCACCCTGGGCGGCCGCGTCACCGGCGCGGAGCTCTTCCCCGGCCCGCCCGCGCGCCTCGACGTCTCCCTCGCCGGCCTCTCCCTCGACGGCAGCGAGCCCGCCCGCGACGTGAAGGCGCTGGTGCAGGTGCTCGTCTCCTTCAGCGAGGCGATGGCCAGCCAGGGGCAGTTCGAGACCTCGGTGCTCGAGGTGCTCGAGCCCATCACCGACGCCGGCGAGCTGGCGAACACCCTCGAGGACCTGCAGGGCCGCTGGCGGGCCCGCACCGAGGTCTCCGGCAAGCACCCCTCCGCCGTGGTGTACGAGGTCGAGGTCGACCTCTCCGGAACCACCCTCGGCCAGTGGCAGCTCGAGCGGGTGCTGGGCGAAGGCGCCATGGGCAAGGTGTACCTGGGGCGCCACGCGCGCATCGGCCGCGAGGCGGCGGTGAAGGTGCTCAAGTCCGAGCACGCCAAGAACGCCGAGTCGGTGCAGCGCTTCATTCAGGAAGCCACCGCGGTCAACGCCATCAAGAACGAGCACATCGTCGAGATCTCCGACTTCGGCGAGCAGCCCTCCGCCGGCGGCGTCGCGACGGTCTTCTGCGTGATGGAGCTGCTCGAGGGCCGCTCGCTCGCCGACGCCATGGACGCCGAGGCCTTCACCCTGGCGCGGGCGGCGCGGGTGGCGCGGGAGATGGCGCTGGCCCTCCACGCCGCGCACCAGGTCGGGGTGGTGCACCGGGACATCAAGCCCGAGAACATCTTCCTCCTGAAGCGCGACGAGTTCGTGAAGGTGCTCGACTTCGGCGTGGCGAAGCTGCTCAAGCCGCTCGGCGACATCCCCCGCTCGGGCACCCAGGCCGGCGTGGTCATCGGCACGCCCGACTACATGGCTCCGGAGCAGGCCCTGGGTGGCGCCTTCGACTTCCGCGTCGACCTGTGGGCGGTGGGCGTCGTGCTCTACGAGATGCTCACCGGCCGAAGGCCCTTCACCGGCGACACCTTCGGTCGCCTGGTGGTGGAGCTGACCACCAAGCCGCCGCCTCCGCTGCCTCACGAGACGTCGCGCGGCGAGCCCATCCCCGCCGGCTTCTCGCGGCTGGTGATGAAGTGCCTCGCCCGCATGCCCGAGGATCGCTTCCAGTCGGGCGAGGCCCTGGCCCAGGCGCTGGAGCCGTGGACGCGCCCCGGCGGGCCTCGGGACATCGAGGAGAGCCCTGACGACGGGGCCCTGGACTCCGGGTCGGACCTGCCGCTGGTGGCGCCGCGCTCCAAGGCGCCCCTGGTGCTGGGCACGCTCTTCGTGCTCGCCGTGGTCGCCGCCGGTGGCTACCTGCTCTTCGCGCCGTCGTCCCCCGAGCCCGCGAAGCCCGTCGAGGTGGCCGCGGGAAAGCCGCCCGCTCCCGAGGCGCCCAAGCCGGTGGAGGCGGTGAAGGCGCCCGAGCCGCCGCCCCCGCCTCCCGCGCCGACCACGGTGTGGCTCGAGGTGGCGACCCACCCCTCCGGCGCGACGGTCAAGCAGGTGGAGGGCGACGCCGTGCTCGGCAAGACGCCGCTCAGGGTCGAGCTGCCCAAGCGGCAGAGCCTGGCGCTCAAGCTCGAGCTCGACGGCCACGTGCCGGTGGTGCGCGAGGTGCCGTTCTCGGCCAACGTCGCCCTGCAGATCGATCTCGAGAAGAAGCCCAGACCGCGCGCGGTAGTCCCCCAGCCGCCGCCGGAGTCGCCTAAAGTAGCGGACCCGAAGAAAGGGCCCGTCTCGAACGATGGCACCGTCGATCCGTTCAATCCGTAGGGTCTTCGCCCTCGCGCTCCTCGCGTGGGCCCTGGGCGTCGCCGCGCAGCCGAAGAAGAAGCTCGATCCCACCGAGACGAAGGCCCGCGAGCTCTTCTCCCAGGGCCAGAAGGCCTACGACGTGGGGCAGTTCCAGCAGGCGCTCTCTCTCTACTCCGAGGCCTACAAGCTCAAGGCACTGCCGGGCTTCCTCTTCAACATCGCGCAGTGCCACCGGCAGCTCGGCAACTACAAGGACGCGGCCTTCGCCTTCGGGCGCTTCATCGACAACTCCAAGCCCGAGGACTCCAACGTCCAGCTGGCCCGGGAGCTCATCGACGACATGCAGCGGCGGCAGACCGAGAAGGAGGACGCGGAGCGGAAGGCGCAGGAGGCCAGGGAGGAAGCGGAGCGCCACGCCCGCGCCGAGGCCGCCCTCAAGGACGCGCCCGTCTTGCCCCCGGTCATCGTCCCCGAGACGCCGCCCGGGCCGCCGGTGGTGGTGGCGGAGCCGGAGCGCGTCACCTCGAAGCCCTGGTTCTGGGGGCTGGTCGGCGGCGGGGTGGTGGCGGTGGCGGTGACCGGCGTGGTGCTGGCGCTGCAACCTCCGGCGAAGAGCTACGGCACGCCCAACCTGGCGGACATCAATGGACGGTGACCGATGAGCCCGCGCGCAGGCTTCGCGACTGGCATCGTGGCGGGCCTCGTGCTCGGGCTGTGGGGCTGCGGGACCGCGCCCAAGGGCTTTGGGACCTCGCTCTTCATCACCGCGAGGTGGAACGCCGACGCCCAGGTGTACGGCCTCTACTTCGTCGGGCAGGTCGACGGCCGCGACGCCTTCCCGCGCTCGCTGCGCCCCGAGACCTTCCCGCCCACGCCGCTCTCGGTGCCGGAGAAGGTGCGCGTCTTGCTCGCCGACGATCTCGTCGGGCAGGCCCTCACCGTCGAGATCTTCGGCTACGACAAGGACGGGAACCTCCTCGCGCAGGGTGAGGCCACCTCGCCGGCCATCGTGGCCAACGACGAGGTCACGATGACCGTGCTGCTCGATCGCCCCAGCCCGCCGGACTCCGGCACCGGCGGAGGGACGGGCGGCGCGACCGGCGGCGGTACGGGCGGAGGCACCGGAGGCACCACCGGCGGAGGCCTCGGCGGCGGGACCGGCGGAGCGCCGGACGGCGGCACCGGCGGCGGAGCGACCGGCGGCGGCACCGG
>JBBIOE010000085.1:0-27782 GCA_037443525.1 Archangiaceae bacterium
GCGACGTCGACGAGGCGATGGTGCTCTTCCCCGACCCGATGGGCGCCACCGGCGGCAGCCTCTCCACCGCCATCGAGATGTACAAGAAGAAGGTGCCCGGCAAGATGAAGAAGATCGTCTGCATGCACCTGATCGTCACGCCGGAGTACCTGAAGCGGCTCACCACCGATCACCCCGACGTGAAGATCTACGCGCTCCGCCTCGACCGCGGGCTCTCGCCGCCGGAGGTGTTCGCCACCGCGCCCGGCGAGCTGTGGGAGAAGGAGCGCGGCCTCGACGACCGGCAGTACATCGTCCCCGGCGGCGGCGGCATGGGCGAAGTCATGAACAACGCATACGTCTGAAGGACGAACCACCATGCCCTTCTACGAAGAGAACGTGGAGTCGATGATCGACGTGGCCGCGCTGAACGCTCGCATCCAGGAGCTCGGCGCGCAGATCACGAAGGACTACCAAGGCAAGGAGCTGATCCTGGTCGGCATCATGAAGGGCTCGCTCTTCTTCCTCACCGATCTCGCGCGGGAGATCGACCTGCCGCTGACGATGGAGGTGATGGGCGTGTCCTCGTACCACGGCGGCACGGAGACGACCGGCGAGGTGCGCATCACCCACGACGTGTCGAAGCCGATGCACGGCAAGCACCTGCTCATCGTCGAGGACATCATCGACACGGGCCTGACGATGCAGTTCCTCCTCGAGAACCTCGCCGCGCGGCACCCCGCCAGCCTCAAGGTGTGCACGCTGCTCGAGAAGCCCGCCCGCGCCAAGACCAAGGTGCCGATCGACTACAAGGGCTTCGTGATCGAAGACCGCTTCGTGGTCGGCTACGGGCTCGACTACGGCGAGAAGTACCGCAACCTGCCGTTCATCGGCGTGATGCGGACCGACTGAAGCCGAAGGGGGCCTCGATGGCGATCGCGACGCCGCCGGCAGCGAGACGAGCGTGGTCGCCCTACGCCGTCAACCTCCTCGTGGGGAACGCGGTCCTGATCGCGGACTTCTGGGCGCCGCTGCATCACCAGGGCATCACCCCGCCGACGCCCGCGGAGCTCGCCCTCGGCACCCTCCACACCTGTCGGTACCCCTCCGCGACCGCGTTGATTCTGATCTTCGCCAGCCGCTGGGTGCTCCGGCGGCGCCCCGACGTGCGGTGGCTCGCGGCCCTGAGCATCGTGATGCCCCTGGCCGTGCTCTTTCTCAGCGTGCTGGCGGAAGATCTCGTCCTGCACCGGTCCCCGCAGTTCAGCGCGTGGCTCGCGCTCCTGGTGGGCTGGCCGCTCGCCGCGCTCCTCATGCCGGTGAACTTCCTGGTCTTGGGGAGAGGCCTCGTGCCGCTCCGCCGCGCGCGGAGCGGGTGAGCGCGGCCGGCGCTCCTACGGACGCGCCACGGTGTCGGAGTCGAGGGGACCCGCCGCCGCCCCGGCGTCCGCCGCTGCCTCGGGCTTCACTGGGGAAGGGTCGGACTTCGGCGCCGCCGGCATCGGCGCGATCGGCAGCCCGTGCACCGCGGACCTCAGGTTGTCGGACATCACCTTCGCCTGCGGCTCGATGGCCAGCAGCAGCTGGGTCGCGTCCTTCGAGTGCCGGGTGTCGGTGTCCGCCGCGAGCTTGAGCTGCTGCAGCGCCTCGTCGAGCAGCTTGCGCGCGTCGTCGAGCCGCGTCCGCGCGAGCGAGTAGGCCACGTCGGCCTGCATGCGCTTGAGCGACTTCTTCTGCTCCTCGGTCAAGCCCCTCAGGTGCTCGGCCCGGCGCAGCGCCACCAGTCCCTTGTCCACGTCCGCCTGCGCGTCCGAGGTCACCCGCGGCTTGGCGATCAGCTCCAGCACCGAGAACAGGCCCCGGTCGAGCTCGTCGCGATCGCCGAAGCGCGCCCCCACGATGGACAGGGCGGTGTTCCCCTCCAGATCGAGGGGGCCATACGCCTCCGCCAGCCCGGGATCGTCGGGCAGGTACGGCTCGAGGCCCCACGGCAGCAGCTTCCCCTTCAGCACGAAGAGCTTCCCGTCGCGCACTTCGGTCGAGAAAGTTCGCGAATTCACGACCGAAAACGCCCAGGCCGCCGCGATCGCGCAGGTGACGACGAGAGTGACGATGACCAGATTCCGAAACGCCCGCACCAGGCGCGTTCCGAGGCCGGGGCCGCCGGAGGACAGGGAAGGGTCGGACCGCATGGGCGCCATGATGCCTCATACGCCGAAGGAGCGGGGTGATTGTCCGGAGGTTTTGTTGGGGAAGCCGCCAGTTTGAGTACGCTTTCGGGCGCCGTGCCTTCCACCTTCAAGCAGCTGGGGCAGAGCGAGCTTCTGCCTCGGTACATCTTCGCCGAGGGCCTCTTCGCGCGCCGGCGCGTGCTGGAGATCGGCGCGGTGGCGTCCACCCTCGGCGAGTCCGCGCGCTTCCTGCTCACCCGCGGCGCCCGCGTGGTGGTCGCGGCCGACAGCGATCTGCTCGCCATTCAGGAGGCGCAGTCGCGGCACGCGGGGCCCAACCTGCGCTTCCGCCCCATCGTCTTCGACGACTTCGAGGCCGGCAGCTTCGACCTGGTGATCATCGCCGACCTCTCGCCGTACGTCCGCGCGCCCGAGCTGCTCAAGGAGCTCTCGCGCCTCGTCGGTCCCGCCGGCCACCTGCTCGGCGGCCTGCGCAACCCGGCGGGCCTGTCCCTCGCCAGCGTCGTCGACTTCGACGAGTCCGACGCGCCGCCGACCTACGGCCAACTGCTCGACGCGCTCACGCCTCACTTCGCCTCCATCGAGGTCGCGACCCAGAGCCCGGTGCTCGGCTACCAGCTCGCCTTCGAGCGCGGCGAGGGCCTGCAGGTCGACGGCAGCCTCGCGGGGCACTCCGAGGCCGCGTACTACGTCGTGCTCGCCGGCCAGGAGCCGGTGCGCTCCGTCGACCCCACCTGGGTGCAGCTGCCTCCCGAGCCGCTCGCCTTCACCGGCGGCAAGCTCGAGGACGCCGCCAACCGCGCCAAGGACTGGAAGGACCGCAGCGATCGCTTGAAGGAGGCGCTCACCAGGAAGAGCGCCGAGTACGACGCGCGCAAGCTCGAGCTCGACGAGAACAAGGCCGCGCTGGAGGGCGCCAAGGAGGCCGTCGCCCGCCTCACCGCCCAGCTCGAGCAGGGCCGCCCGCGTCCGGAGGCCGATCGCCAGCGCGACGAGCTCGCCGGGCGGGTGCAGCGGCTCGAGGCCGAGCTCTTGGTCGCCCGCGAGCGGGCCATCGACGCCGAGGGCCGCTCCTCCGCCGCCAAGCGCGAGATGGAGGCGCTCGAGCGCGCGCAGAAGGACGCCGCGCTGCAGGCCCTCGCCGCGCAGGAGCAGATTCGCCTCGAGCGCGCGCGCCGCGAAGAGGTCGGGACTCAGCTCGAGGACGCGCGCACCCGCCTCGCCAAGTCCTACGCCGAGACCAAGCGCATCACCGACGACGTCGCCGCCGAGCGCCTCGAGCACGAGCGCACCCGCGCTGGCGCCGCGCAGCTCAAGGACGATCTCGCCTCCCGCGCACTGGAGCTGGAGGCCGCGCGCCGCCGCGAGACCACCCTCGCCGAGGCGCGCACCCAGGCCCTGGTCGCCATCGAGGGCCTCGAGCACTCGCTCGGCGAGGCGCGGCAGAAGCTCGCCGAGGCCACGCAGGACGTGGAGAAGGGCTCCCTGGAGCGCCAGGCCGCGGCGCGCTCCCTGGAGATCGAGCAGGGCCGCCGCCGGAGCCTGGAAGCCGAGCTGGAGCGGCTCAAGCTGCGCGCCAGCGATCTCGAGGCCGATCTCAGCCGCCGCGGCGACGCCCTGGCGGCGCTCGAGACCGAGCTCGAGGCCGAGCGGGCGGGGCGGGCCCGGGCGCAGCGCGACGCGGAGACCCTGGCCGGCTCCGAGCGCCACTTCCGCGAGCTGGCCCACAACCTCGAGCTCCGCGGCATCGAGGCGGGCGAGGCGGCGCAGCGGCTCTCCGAGCAGCTCACTCAGCTCGAGCTCGAGCGCGACGGCGAGCGCGCCCGGGTCCAGCGCGTCGAGAAGGATCTCCAGACCACCATCACCTCCGAGCGCAGCGCGAGGGAGCAGCTCGCCGCCGAGCTCGCCGCCACCCGCGAGCAGCTCACCTTGGAGCTCGAGGCGGCCCGCGCGTCCCTCGCCGCCACCGAGCTCGAGCTGGAGAAGGTGCGCGCCAACCGCGAGACCCTCACCAGCGAGCGCAACGCCCTCAAGTCGCTCCGCGGCGAGCTGGAGCACCGCCTCGAGGAGCTCGAGGCCAAGAACGCCGCCGAGCGCGAGCGCACCCTGGAGCTCGACGCCCGCCTCGCCGAGGTCGGGCGCCGGGCCGAGGCGCTGGAGCGCAAGGGCGACGCCCTCGAGCGGCAGCTCGCCGACGCCAAGGCCGAGAGCGCGCGACTCGGCCGAGAGCTCGAGGCGTCCGGCGAGCGGGAGAAGGTCTCCCAGGCGTCCCTCGCCGAGGCCCGCGAGCGGGAGCGCGGCTGGACCCGCGAGCTCGAGGAGACCCGAGCGCAGCTCGACGAGACCAACGAGAGCCTCAAGCAGCTCCGCGCCGAGTCCGACGCCACCGCGAAGCGCCTGGAGGGCGAGCTCGCCGACCAGGCCCGCGACGCGGCCGCCAAGATCGAGGCCCTGGTCGAGCAGCACGGCTCGGTCTCCGGGACGCTCGAGGCCAGGAGCGCCGATCTCCAGACCGCCCAGGGCCGCGCCGCCGAGCTCGAGCGCCGGGTCGCGGAGCTGGTGGCCCAGGTCGAGGAGACGCGCGCCGCCCGCGAGGACGTCCGCGCCCAGCTCGACGCCAGGAGCGCGGAGCTCGCCGAGTCGAAGGCCCGCGAGCTCGAGCGCACCCAGCGCATCGCCGAGCTCACCGCCACTGGCGTCGAGCTCGAGCAGAAGGCCCAGGGCCTTGGCGAGGAGATCGCGAAGCTCGAGGCCGCCGCCGCCGAGTCCAGGGCGCGGGAGGAAGCACACGGGCGCCGCATCGCCACGCTCGAGGGCGAGCTCGCGGCCGGCCAGGAGCGCGAGAGCCGCGCCACCGGGCTCGCCGCCACCGAGCTCGAGCGCCACAAGGCCGCGGAGGCGGAGCTCTCCGGCACCATTCAGAAGCTCGAGGCCGAGCTCGCTGCCTCCCGGGCCGGTGCGACGGGCGCCGAGCAGCGGTCCTCCCAGCTCGACGCCGCCCTCGCGGACGCCCGCGCGCTGGAGACCGCCCTCAAGGCGCGCGTCGAGGCCCTCGAGAAGGACGTGGCCGTCGAGAAGAGCGGCCTCGCCGACGCGCGCAAGCTCCTCGAGGAGAAGGAGCAGAGCGCCCAGCTCTTGGAGAAGAACCTCCAAGAGGCCGTGGCCCGGATCGAGGAGCTCCGCGGCCAGCTCGGGGCCGCCGGCAGCCGCGAGGCGGGGAGCACGGCGCGCCTCGCCGAGCTCGAGGCCACGGTCCAGCGCACCGGCGCGGACCTCTTGGGCGAGCGTGAGACCGCCGCTGGCCTCAGGCGCGAGCTCGAGGCCGTGCGCGCGCAGCTCTCCGCCAACGAGGAGGCCGCCGCCCAGGCCAAGCGCGCCAGCGACGCCGCCCGCGCCGCCGGCGAGACCCTCCAGGCCGAGCTGAAGGACAGCCTCGCCAAGAGCACCGTCGAGGCCCTGCGGCTCGAGGACGTCGCGAAGAGCCTCGAGAGCCGCATCGCCGAGCTCGAGAAGCGCCTCGAGGACGCCGAGGCCCAGCGCACCGCGCAGATCGCCGCGGCGGAGGCGCAGCTCGCGGCGGGTCAGATCGAGCGGAGCCACCTCGAGGGCGAGCGGGCGGAGCTCGACGCCAGGCTCAAGACCGAGCTCGCCGATCGCGAGCGCGTTCAGGGCGAGCTGAAGAAGAGCCAGGACGACGTCGAGGCCGCCCGCGCGCGGGTGAAGGAGCTCGAGGCCTCCCTCGGCCAGGCCGCGCAGGACAAGCAACGCCTCCAGGGCGACTTCGAGCACCTGAAGGCCGAGCTGGACGAGGCGGTCAGCGCCCGGGCCGAGGAGCACAAGGTCCACGAGGCTGCCGAGGCCGAGCGCGCGCGCCTCGCTACCGAGAACGCCGGCCTCACCTCCACGATCGAGCAGAAGGAGGCCGCGCTCATCGTCGTGCGCGTCGAGTCGGAGCGGGTCGCGGCGCAGCGGCAGGCCGCCCTGGACGACGCGGCCCGGCTCCAGCTCGAGCTCGAGCGGGCGGCGGCCAACCTCGCCGAGGCCCGCGCTGGTGGCGACACCGCGCTCCAGAGCATCAAGGCCGAGCTCGCGGCCGCCCAGGCCACCGCGCGCGACGAGGCCGCGGCGCTCAAGAAGGAGCTGGAGGCCGAGCGCGCCAAGCTGGCGATGACGGCCACCCACGTCACGGAGCTGGAAGCCGCCCGCGCCGAGCTCGCCCAGAACGTCGAACAGGCCCGCTCGCAGTCCCGGGGCCACCAGGCTGGCAAGCAGGAGCTCCAGGACCAGGTCATCGCGCTGGAGAAGCAGATCGCCGAGCTCGGGCAGGAGGCCGAGGCGTCGAAGCAGAAGGTGGCGGAGCTCGAGGCGTCCCTCGCGTCCGAGCGCTCGCGCGTCGAGGCGCTCGAGGTGGCCGCGAAGGAAGCGGCGGCCCGGGAGGCCGCGCCCAACGAGAAGGCCGCCCAGGAGCTGGAGGCGCAGAAGGCCCGGGTCAAGGAGCTGGAGGCGGCCCGCGCCACCGACGCCAAGAAGGTCGAGGACCTCCAGGGCGTCGTCACGCTCGGGGCCAAGGCGCTCGCCGACCTTCGCTCCAAGACCAGCGCCCTCGAGGAGCGCGAGGCGACGATTCAGAAGCGCCTCGCCGAGACGCAGGTCGCCCTCGCGCACGAGCAGAAGCGAGCCTTCGAGACCGCGCCCGGGCCCGACTACGAGGCGGTGAAGAAGCAGAAGGCCCAGCTCGAGGAGATGCTCATCACCTTGCGCGCGAGCTACGGCGAGCTGCAGTTTCAGGTCTCGGCGGAGGCCGACAGGCACACCACCACCACCACCCAGCTGATGCTGGCGCGGGAGCAGATCTCCAAGCAGGTCGGGACCATCGAGCGGCTCACCGCCGAGTCGCGCCGGCTGCGCGAGCGCGTGGCGAACCTCGAGATTCAGGTCGGAGGCGGGGCGGCACCGGCGCCGGCGGAGGACGAGATCATCCGCATGAGCGCGCCCTCCGACGACCTGGACGAGCTGGACGAGCGCACCACGGCCCATACCATTCCGCCGGATCTGCTCGCCCTGTCCAAGATCGCCAGCGACCCGGAGCCGGAGACCGCGGTGAGGAAGGTGCCGGCCGGCCTCCTCAGCGCCGCCCGCCGCCGCGAAGGGCTGGCCCTGCCCGATCCGAACGAGCTCATCCTCGAGGAGTCGAAGCCGAAGGAGGAGACTCCGGCCTCCGCCGCCTTCGAGCTGCAGGTCGAGGAGCCCGGCGCGGCCTTGGATGACGCCGAAGAAATCCTGATCGTCGACGTCGACAACCCGTCTGGCGGGGCGAAGAAGGGCGGTCCGAAGTAGGAAGGGTGGCGTGAAGCGCCTCGCCCCCGCCGTCGTCGTGCTCGTCCTGCTCGTGGCCCTCGCGCTCCTCTTGGGCGGCGGCGACGCGGGCTCGGAGTCGATCGAACCGGACGCCGAGGCCTCGGCGCGGCCCGCGGCGCCTCCGCCGCCGCCACCGTCGCGCATCGCCCCGGGTCGGGTCTCGGGCGAGGTCCTCCTTGGCGGGCAGGGCGCCGCGAAGGCCGCGGTGACGCTCCGCGCCGGCGCCGCCACGCTCACCGCCTTCGCGCTCGACGACGGGCACTTCCTCTTCGACGGCGTGCCGGCGGGGGAGTTCTTCGTCTCGGCCGTCGCCGGCGACTCCGCCTCGGACGTCGTCGGCCCCTTCGCGCTCGAGCCGGGCGGGGCCGTGGAGGGCCTGGTGCTCGACCTGGCCCCCGCGGCCACGCTCGAGGGCACCGTCGTCGACACCCTGGGCCACGCGCCCATCGCCGGCGCCTTCGTCACCGCGCCCTCGGGCCGCGCGCGCACCGGGGCCGACGGGCACTTCACGGTGCGAGGCGCGACGGGGCAGGTGTGGGTCGAAGCCACCGCGCCGGGCTACCTGTCGCGCATCGAGTGGGTCGCCGTCGAGAAGGGTCGCGCCGCGGGCCGCTTCGAGCTCGCGCTGACGCCGGTCTCGCGCCTGTCGGGCACCGTCCTCGAGGGCGGCCGCACCGTCGCCGGGGCGTCGGTCTGGGCGGAGATCGCCGTGGGCGCCAGGCGCGGCGAGCGGTCGACCATGGTGCTCACCGACAAGGACGGCCACTTCGAGCTCGAGTGCACCAGCGGCGTGCTGGTTCCCATGGCGGCCACGTCGCGCGGCGCGCGCATTCGCGGCAAGGAGCTGCGCCTGGGCCTCGGGGAGAAGCGCGCCGATCTCCTGCTCGAGGCCGCCGAGGCCGCGCCCGTCGACGCCACCGTCACCCGCGACGGCCAGCCGCTCTCCGGCGCCAGCGTCGCTCTGCTGGACTCGGGCTCCGAGGAGCTCGTGGCCAGCTCGGTCACCGGGCCGCTCGGCCGCTTCGTCGTCCCCGCGCTGCAGGCCGGCCGCTACGTGGTGCAGGTCGGGCTCGGCTCCTTCCGCGCCCTCGCCGGGCCCTTCGAGCAGACCGGCTCCGGGGCCACCTGGACCATCGCGCTGAAGGGTGGCGCGGTGCTCGAGGGCGAGGTGCGCCCGGCCATCGCCGGGGCGCGGGTGCGCTGGCGCTCGGGTGACTGGACCGGCCCACCGGCCGCCACCACCACCGACGCCGACGGGCGCTTCCGCTTCGAGGGCGTGCCACCGGGCCTCCTCTCGGTCGACGCGGAGGGGCCGGCGGGCGCGGCCACGGCGCGCGCCCGGGCCGGGGAGCACGTCGTGCTCACGCTCTCCAAGGGGCTGGTGTGGGTGCGGGTCTCCGACGCTTCAGGTGCGCTGGTGAGCGACGCGGTGCTCATGGCGCGGAGCCTCACCACCGGCGTGGTGCGGCGGCAGCTCCTCATCGCGCCGGACGGGCTGTCGCGCTTCGAGGCGCCGCCGGGGCCGTGGGAGCTCGTCGCCGAGGCGCCCGGGCGCGGCCGCAGCCAGCCTCGGCGGGTCGAGCTGGGAGAGGGCGAGCAGCGGGTCGAGCTGTCGCTGGCGGCCACGCTCTCGGTGCACGGCGTGATCCGCGAGTCCCGCTCGAGGGTGCCGGTCTCCGGCGCGCAGATCGTCGCCATCGACTCCTCGGACGTGAGCCACGAGCGCGTGACGGTGCTGACCGACGCGCGGGGCGCCTACTCGTTCCCGTCGGTGTCGAAGTCGGCGGGCCTGCTCGTGCGCCGCGACGGGTTCAAGCCCGGCTGGCGGGTGGTCGCGGAAGCGGACGCGTCCGGGAACATGGACATCGACATCCTGGCCGACGCCAAGACCGCCTCGCCGGGCGCGGAGCTGCAGAGCTTCGAGGGCGTGGGCATGGTGCTCGACGGCCGCTCCGGCCGCATCCTGGTCTCGGCGGTGAACGAAGGTAGCCCCGCGGAGCGCGCGGGCGTGCTCCAGGGCGACGTCGTCTTGAGCGTCGACGGCGCGCCGGCGAGCCTGCCGATCGAGGCGGTGGTGCAGCGCATTCGCGGCCCGGCGGGGACACCGGTGGACATCATCTTCGAGCGCGCTGGGCAGCCGCTCGAGCTGGTGCTCCGGCGGCGGGTGCTGCACTTCTGACTCCCGCCCTCCACCTCACGAGCCGGTGCGCCGCCTCCGCTTGTCCCGCCGAGACGGCTTCTGCTCCCCTCTCGTGACCGCGGGCGGCGGCTCGGCGAGCTGAGGCGCCGGCGTGCCGTCGACGGGCGGCGTCTCCGGCGCGGGCTCGGCCGACGGCAGCGCGGGCAGCCGAATCACGAAGGTGCTGCCTTCGCCCACGCGGCTCTGCACCGAGATCGACCCTCCGTGGTTCTTCACGATGCGCTGGCAGATGGCGAGGCCGAGGCCGGTGCCCTTCTGCTTGGTGGTGAAGAACGGCACGAAGATGTTCACCTGCTGGTCGGGCTCGATGCCCGGGCCGTCGTCGGAGACGTGCAACTCCACCATGTCGGGCGCGCGGAAGTCGCCGAAGCGCTCCGGGCGCAAGGTCTTCACGGTGATGGTGCCGGCCTTCTCCGCGAGCGCCTGGCTGGCGTTCTGCACCAGGTTGATGAGCACCTGCTTGAGCTGCTCGGCGTCGGCGTCGACCCGCGGGAGATCGGTCGAGAGCTCTTCCTTCAGGGAGATGTGCTTCGGCACGTCGTTGATGATGAGCCGCACCGTGCGCGTGACGACCTCGTTCAGATCGGTGGGCCCGAAGCTCTGCTTCAAGGGCCGCGAGTAGTCGAGGAAGGCCGACACCACGCCGTTGAGCCGGTTCACCTCGTCGACGATGACCTCGATGAACTCGCGCTCGTCGCCGGGAATGGACTTGGGGTCGAGGCACTGGGCCGCGCCCTTGATCGCCCCCAGCGGGTTTCTGATCTCGTGCGCGAGACCGGCGGCCATCTCACCGAGCGCCGCCAGGCGATCGCGCTCGCGCATCTTGTCGTAGAGCTTCGAGCTCTCGACCGCGGTGGCGATGCGATCGGCGATCTCGAGGATCTGGGCGATCTCGTCCGACGCGAAGGCCTCGGGCACGCGCTCGTCCCACAGGTTCAGGAAGCCGAGCACCCGATCGTTGCCCATCAGCGGCACGGTGATGCCGGCCTTCATCTGCCCCAGCGCGCCGCGCACGTCGTTCAACCGCTTGAGCTCGTCCCTCGAGCGCCGGGCCTCGAGCGGCTGCGCCTTGATCTCGGTGATCCGCCGCTCCACCGTCTCGATGAGCTGCGCCCGCTCGGTGCGGCTGACCAGGGCCCGCGCGGTGCCCGCGTCGATGAAGAGCGCGGGCTGCGGCCCCCGGCTGTCGTGCAGGCGGAAGCCCGGCCGGTCCTCCGCGAGCAGGTACACCGACGCGTGGGTGATGCGGCGGGTCTCGTTGAGGCCGTCGAGGACCGCCGAGGTGAGCTCCGAGACCTCGATGATGTTCGCGGTGCGCCGGAGCAGCTGCCGCACCGACTCCAGGAAGGCGAAGCGCTGGCGGAAGAAGATCGACACCACGCGCTCCTCCACCTTGTCCGCCACCGGCTCGAGGAGGATGAGCATCACGAACGCCGCCACCACCGTGTTGAAGATGAAGAGCGAGACGTTGCCCTGCACCCAGGCGGTGAGCACCACGAAGGCCACCGCGAGCAGCATCGCCAGCACCGTCTGCGAGACGATCTTCCCGAGCAGCTCGTGCAGGTCCATCAGCCGCAGGCGAATGATCGTCTGCGAGAGGAAGAACAGGTACAGCGTGGCGAAGATCGGCCCGAGGGGAGGGAAGGGGATCTCGAAGCGCGGCAGGAAGTCGAGGGCGGTGAAGAGCACCGACGCGCCTGCTCCGATGGCCAGGTAGGCGTGCCGGAAGCGATCGACGCCCGACTCGCTCTGCCGCATTCGTGCGAGAACCAGGGAGATGGAGAACGAGAGCGCGACCAGCACCCACGCCGCCACCGTCACCCGCGCCCACAGCATCTCCGCCAGCGGCGTGGCCCCGACCGCCAGCCCGAGGAGTACGGAGAAGTACGACACCCGCCGTCCCCGCCGCGCCGCGCGAGGGCTGAAGTTCAAGAATTCCAGGAAGAAGGCCAACGCGCTCGAGGGCACCAGCGCGCCCACCACGATGGTGATGCCCACGAAGACGCGGTGGGCGAGGGTCCCTTCGACCCCACCGAACACGCCCTCCAGGAAGCGCGACAGGTGCCAGGCCCCTACGGAGATCGCGAACACCCCGTACAAAGACACCACGCGTGCGCGCTGCGGCCGGAGCAGCATGGACACGCCGAGCGCGATACCAATGAGCGCGGCGAGCAACGCAATCTGAGTGCGGATGTCCATGAAGTTGACCCCAATCCTAGCCGTGTACGATGAGGCCGTGTCGGCTTCGCGTCTCGCAGTCCTGGTGGCCCTGGCGGTGGCCTCGTCGAAGGCCTGGGCCCAGGGGTTCACCCCCGACGACTTCCCTCCCGAGTTGGAGGCCGACGCGCCCGACCCGGGCTACCAGCGCTTCACGAACCCCGCCTTCCCCAGCCCCGAGATCCACGCGGTGCCCGTCTCGCGCGGCCCCAAGGTGGAGCGCGCCGACTTCGCCCCCTACTTCGCCGAGGGGAAGCTGGCCCAGGCCCGCGCCGCGTTCGAGAAGGGCGAGTGGGGCCACACCAGGGAGCTGCTCGACTCCGTCCCCGACACCGCGCCGGTTCGCTACCTGCGCGCGCTGGCGGCCTGGCGCGGCCTCGACAACGCCTTCGCGGCGAAGGAGCTCGAGGCGCTCGGCGAAGGCTACCTCCCCTTGAGCGACCGCTGCTTCCTGCAGGCCGGGTGGGCCTACGAGGCGCTGAGGGAGTGGGACTCGGCGGCGCGCGTCTTCTCCCGCGTCCGAAGCGACTCGCGGCTGTTGCCCGACGCTCGCCTGGGCCTCTCGCGGGCGAGGCGCAACCTGAAGGATCCGGCCGGGGCCCTGGCCGCGCTCGAGGGCCTCAGCGAGCGACCAGCGCCGCCCTGGGGCCGAGACGTCGGCGCCGAGGCGCTGCTCACCCTCGCCGACACCCTCGCGTGGACCGGCGACAAGGCGGGCGAGCAGGCCGCGCTCCTCTCGCTGTGGTCCAGGCACCCGCTCTCAGGCTTCGCCTCGCGGGTCGACGGCCGGCTGGACGTGTCGAAGGCGCCCAAGGCCTTCGTGGTGACCCGCGCCGAGGCGCTCGTCGACGCGCACCGCAACGCCCAGGGCCTGGCGATGCTCGAGCCGCTGCTCGAGGGCCTCAAGCTCCCCGATCCCGTCGCCTGCCAGGCGCACCACGCGGCGGGGAAGGCCCTGCGCAAGCTCCGCAGCTACGCGCGGGCCGCGGCCCTCCTGGGCCCGGTGGCCAAGAAGTGCACCGACCCCGAGCTGCGCGCCAAGGCGCTCTACACGCTGGGCGTCTCGCAGACGATCGCGGCGCCGGCGCAGTCCATCGAGACCTTCGAGACGCTGGCCAAGGACTACCCCGAGCACCCCTACGCCGACGACGCGCTCTTCTACGCCGCCGAGCAGTACCAGCGCCGCGGCGACGTGGCCCAGGCCAGGCGGCGCCTGATCGAGCTCGTCGATCGCCCCGCCGACGGCGACTTCACCAGCGACGCGCTCTTCAAGCTCTACTGGCTCACCCGCGACACCAACCTCGACGAAGCCGTCGGCTACCTGGTCGAGGCGGAGGGGCGTTTCCGCGCTTCCGAGGAGAGCGCCGAGCTCGAGCGGGCCCGCTACTGGAGAGCGCGCACCCTCGCCGACGCCGGGAAGAAGGACGAGGCCATCGCGGTGTGGACGCTCGTCGCCACCGAGCACCCGGCGACCTACTACGGCCTCATCGCCCGCGAGCGCGTCGAGGCCCTCGACGAGGAGAAGGGCAAGGCCCTGCGCTCCTCCTGCGCGGCGGCGGCGGTGAAGGACGACGTCTTCCCGATGTACGCCGGGCCCCTCTCCGGCGACCCGCAGTTCCTCTCCGCGGTGGAGCTCTTGCGCCTGGGCTTCGGCGAGCTGGTGCCGCTCGAGGTGCTGGCCATCGATCGCACCCGGCTGCCAATGGACTCGACGCGCCTCATCGTCCACCTGTTGGCGATGGCCGGCGAGGACCGCGCCGCGCACGGCATGGCGCGCATCTGGCTGCGCCGCGATCTCTCCGGGCCCATCACCCGCCAGAACCGCATGACCTGGGAGGTGGCGTACCCCAAGGCCTTCCGCGACCTGGTCGAGGAGCGCAGCGAGGACGCCGACGGGCTCGACCCCGATCTGCTCCAGGCGCTGATGCGCGAGGAGAGCGCCCTCGACCCCAAGGCGCTCTCCTGGGCCGGCGCGCTCGGCCTCTGCCAGCTCATGCCGGCCACCGCGCGCGAGGTCGCCGGGAAGCTGAAGCTCAAGACGCCGTACACCAGCGACCTGCTCGAGCCCGAGCTCAACATTCGCCTGGGCGCCCGCTACCTGTCCGACCTGGTGATTCGCGCCAAGGGCATCAAGCAGTACGCATTGGCGGGCTACAACGCGGGAGAAGGATCCGTCGCACGGTGGAAGAGCGAGAACCCCAACCAGGCGCTCGACGAGTGGGTCGAGAACATTCCGGTGCAGGAGACCCGCGCCTACGTCAAGCGCGTGCTGCGGAGCTACAACACCTACAAGCTCCTGTACGCCCCCACCGAAACCCCGCGCACCGTTTCCCCGGTGGCATCGCCCCGCAAGCCATCGAAGAAGCAGGCGAGCGCCTCGGTTGCCGGCGGGAAGACCTGAAGCTCACTGGGATTTTCGTCGCCGCTGCGTTCAGGGATCGCGCGCGCTCACGTCTTTGGGTCGCAGATGGGGCGCAGGAGTGGATCTCCTGGGGTGTGCACCCGTCATACACGGCGTTGAGTCATGATCGCCGTGAGCCCCTGGCCGCGAAAGGAGGACGCCGATGGAAACCCTCGTTCTGAACAGCACCTTCGAGCCTGTCGCCCGCATTCCCTGGCAACGCGCCATCTCGCTCCTCTTCCTGGGCAAGGTGGAGGTCGTCGAGGAGTACGAGGACCGCACGATTCGCAGCGTGAGCTTCGAGATCAAGATGCCGTCGGTGGTGCGCTTCGTTCGCCTGCTCACGCGCCGCCGCACCGTCATCCGCTTCAGCCGCGAGAACGTCTACGCGCGCGACAGCGGCCGCTGCCAGTACTGCAACCGGAAGATCGCTCGCTCCGAGGCGACCTACGACCACGTCCTGCCGCGCTCGCAAGGCGGTCGGACCGGCTGGGAGAACATCGTCATCGCCTGCGTCCCCTGCAATCAGAAGAAGGGCGGCCGAACGCCCGAGCAGGCGAAGATGAGGCTTTCCTGCGTGCCGGAGAAGCCGAAGAAGCTCCCCGACGCGCTGCGCATCGCCTTCCGCTTCGAGAAGGGCATGCCGGTGAGTTGGAAGAACTGGCTGCGCGACATGACCTACTGGCACGGAAGCCTCGACGAAGACTGACAGGGAAGGGCGCCGGCCTCTTCGAGGAGGTCGGCGCTTTTCTCGTGTCCGGTCCGGGTGCGGTAAGCTCGTCTGACTCATGGACGAGATGCACGCGCGACTGCGGAGGTTGCCCGCCGTTGACGAGCTGCTCCGCCGAGGCTCCCTGGCGGCGGTGTTGACGCCCCTGCCTCGGGCGGTCGCCGTCCACGCCTGCCGCGCCGCCATCGAGAGCGCCCGCAGCCGTATCCTGGCCGGCGAGGAGAAGGGCTTCGACGAGCGGGACGTGGTGGAGGCCGCCCACACCCTCGCCAAGCCGAGCCTGCGCCGCGTGCTGAACCTGACCGGCGTGGTGCTGCACACCAACCTGGGCCGCGCGCCGCTGGCGCCTCTGGCCCTCGAACGGATTCAGGACGTCGCCCGGGGCTACAGCTCGCTGGAGCTCGACCTCGAGTCGGGCGAACGGGGGAGCCGGTACTCGCACGTGATCGGCCTCTTGACCCAGCTCACCGGCGCCGAGAGCGCGCTGGTGGTGAACAACGGCGCGGCGGCGGCGCTCCTCGCCCTCGGCGCGCTCGCCAGCGGCAAGGAGGTCGTGGTCAGCCGCGGCGAGCTGGTGGAGATCGGCGGCGGCTTCCGGGTGCCCGACGTCTTGCGGCAGTCGGGCGCCACGCTGGTCGAGGTGGGCACCACCAACCGCACCCGCGCGGCGGACTTCGAGAGCGCCATCGGCCCGTCGACCGGCCTCCTACTCAAGGTGCACCAGTCGAACTTCGCGGTGGTGGGCTTCACCGAGGCGGTCACGACCAAACAGCTCGCGACCCTCGCTCACGCCAAGGGCCTGTTGGTGCTCGAGGATCTGGGCAGCGGCGCCTTGGTCCCGCTCCACGCGGAGGGCCTGACCAGCGAGCCGACGGTGGCCTCGGTGATCGCCGCCGGCGCCGATGTGGTGACCTTCTCCGGCGACAAGCTGCTCGGCGGCCCCCAGGCCGGCATCATCGTCGGCACGAAGACCGTCCTGGAACGGCTCGAGCGGCACCCGCTCAACCGGGCGCTGCGCGTCGACAAACTGACGGTGGCGGCGCTGGAGGCGACGCTCGAGCTGTACCGCGATGGCCGGGCCGACGCCGAGGTGCCGGTGCGGTCGATGCTCGCGGCGACGCCCGAAGCGCTCTTGGCCAAGGCCGAGGCGCTCGCGCGCGCGCTCGACGCCCGCCACGTCCCCTCGCGCCTGATGGAGACGGTGGGGCAGGTGGGCGGCGGCTCGATGCCGCTGGCGACGCCCAGGTCCTTCGCAGTGGCCCTGGACGGCGACGCCGAGCGCCTGAGCTCGCGCCTGCGCCAGGGCACTCCGCCGGTGGTGGCCCGCGTCTCCGACGGAGCTTTGCTCCTCGACGTGCGCTGCCTCGAGCTTTCCGACGTCGAGGTCTTGGCCGCGGCCGTGGCGGTTGCCCGGGAGGGCCCGTGAGCACCGTGAACACGGCCGTGTTGGTCCTGAACCGCAACTTCCAGCCGGTGCACGTGACGAGCGTCAAGCGCGCCTTCATGCTGCTCTACGCGGGCGTGGCGCGGGCCATCGACGAGCAGTTCAAGCTCTACGACTTCGAAGACTGGGCGGCGCTGGCGGCGTCGGAGCACGAAGTCGTCGCCACGGTCTCGCGCGCCATTCGGGTCCCGCGGGTGCTGGTGCTCACGGCCTTCGAGCGGCTCCCGAGGCCAAGGGTGCGCTTCTCCCGCCTCAACATCTACGTGCGCGACGGCGACACCTGCCAGTACTGCGGCCGGACGCTTCGCCGCAGCGAGCTCAACCTCGATCACGTGACGCCCCGCTCGCAGGGCGGGCGAACCTGCTGGGAGAACGTGGTCTGCTCCTGTATTCGCTGCAACGTGAAGAAGGGCGGCCGCACCCCGGAGCAGGCGGGCATGAAGTTGCTCCGCGCCGTCGAACGGCCACGATGGACGCCCATGTTCCGCGGCGGCGCCAAGAAGGAGTCGTACCGTGAGTGGTTGCCGTTCTTGACGGTGGTCGAGGCCTCGTACTGGAACGTCGAGCTCAAGGACGACTGACCATGGCCGAGAACGAGGCGAGAGACGCGGGCGCCAGGTCGCCTGACCCTCGAGACGAGGAGCAGGGCGAGGTGATCGCGTTCCCGCGCGCCAAGCCGCCCGGGCTCACGAGGAAGACCCGCGCCCGCCGCGTGATCGCCGTCGGAGGCGGGAAGGGCGGCATCGGCAAGTCGCTCGTCTCGGCGAACCTGGGCATCGCGCTGGCCCGGCGCGGCGCGAAGGTGGTGCTGGTCGACTGCGACCTGGGCGGCGCCAACCTCCACACCTGCCTGGGCATCGGCCAGCCGCAGCGCTCGTTGTCGGACTTCATCGATCGCCGGGTGGAGACGCTCGAAGAGGTGATGGTGAAGACGGACATCGAGCGCCTGCAGCTCATCTCCGGCGCCATGGACACGCTCGACGCCGCCAACCCGAAGCACGCGCAGAAGTCGAAGCTGCTCCGGCACCTGCGCACGCTCGACGTCGACTACGTGCTGCTCGATCTCGGCGCCGGCACCAGCTTCAACGTGATCGACTTCTTCCTGGTCGCGGACTCGGGGATCGTGGTGCTGCTCCCGGAGCCGACGTCCATCGAGAACGCCTACCGCTTCATCAAGGCGGCGTTCTTTCGCCGGCTCCATGCGCTCGCCCCCGACGACGACTTCGCGGCGATGGTGGGCGCGGCGCTGGCCCCTCGCGACGGGAGCCCCGGTCGAACGCCGTGGGACGTGGTCGAGGACCTGCGCGCCACCAACGCCGAGGCCGCCAACCGCCTCGAGCAGGCGCTGCGGGGCTTCCGGCCGCTGTTGGTCGTGAACCAGGCGCGCACGCGCATGGACTTCGACGTGGGGCCGACCGTCGCCTCCGCCTGGAAGAAGTTCTTCGGTCTGGAGCTCGGGTTCCTGGGCGCCGTGGCCCACGATGACTCGGTCTGGCAGGCGGTGCGGGCCCGGAAGGCGCTCCTGGCGACCTCCCCAGATGGGCCAGCGGCCTCGGCGCTGTTGCGTGTGGCGGAAAACCTGATTGCATTGGACCGGTGAAGCCGTTTCAGCTCCAGACGCACTACGAGCTCCTGGAGATCTCCGTCGCGGCGAGCCCAGGCGAGATTCGCGGGGCGTTCGAGCGGCTGAGCCGCCTCTACGCGGATGATCAGGTCGCCCTCTACGGGCTCATCGATCCCGCCCGCGCCGAGGACCTACGCCGCCGCCTGCGCGACGCCGTCGAGGTGTTGATCGACGACGAGCGGAGGGACGCGTACGACCGCTCCATCGGCCTGCCGCCGCGCGAAGTGCCGGAGCCCGTCCCCCCGCCTCCCGCCCCGCCTCCGGCCGTTCCCACGCGGGCCGCGGTGGCCGATCCCGCCGCGACCTCGGGGTGGGCGTACAGCTATGCCTACGCCGTTCAGACGCCCGCCGCGAGCGAGCCACCTCCGGCCTACGTGTACTCCGCGCCGGTGGGCGTGGCCGACGCGGCGAAGCCGAGGGCCTCGGTCGACGAGTCACCCGGGTCCGTTCCTGCCGAGCCGCCGGCGGGCTCGGCCGCGGCGGAAGCCCCGGCTGCCGTGAGCGGCGCCGGCCCCGCGACGCCGCCCAAGCCTCTCCCCGCCGCGTCGGCCGAGGCCGCTGACGCCTCCCAGACGTCCTCGGCGGAGTCGTCGCCGGCGAGCACCGAGTCCCTTCCACCGGCAGTCGCGGCGGCACTCACGCCGGTCGCCGCCGAGCGTCCTGGACTGGTGACTCCTGCGAAGGCGCTCGCCGCCGCCTCACCGGCGAGTGAAGAGGTGATCGCACCCGCGGCGGCGGCGACGTCCGGCCCCGCGACTCCCGCCCAGGCGCTTCCCGCGGCGTCGTCGGCGAGCGAAGCGGCAATCGCGCCCCCGGCCTCGGCGACGCCCGGCCCCACGACGCCCGCCCAGGCGCTTCCCGCGGCTTCGTCGGCGAGCGCCGAGGCGAGTGCGCTCGGGGCTTTAGGTCCACCCACGCCCGCGAAGGCGATCGCCGCCGCGACCTCCGAGGCGGGCGCTCCCTCGGCCGGCCCGCTCACGCCCTCCAGGCCCCTGGTCGCCGCGCGCCCACTCTGGGAGACCGCCACCCTCCCGCGCTCCGGCGGCGACCTCGAGCCTGGCCGCCTCGTCGACGTCGAGCAGGATCTCGCCGTCGTCCCGGTGCGCTCGGCGCCGCGTGAGTACCGCAAGCCCGATCCGCCGCCCAAGCCCTACGAGGTCCCCTCGGGGGTGGAGTTCAACGGCGATCTCCTCCGGCAGGTGCGCATGGCGCGCGGGGTGACCCTGATGCAGGTGTCGGAGCGCACCCGCATCAGCGTTCGCCACCTCGAGAACATCGAAGGGGACCGGTACGAGCAGCTCCCGGCGACGGTCTATCTGCGCGGATTCCTGACCAGCCTCTCCCGCGAGCTCGGCCTCGACGCGCTGAGAGTGGCCAGGTCCTACCTGGCCTTCGTCGAGGCTCACCGGTCGAAAGGTTGACCGTCCCCCCCGTCGGCACTACGAAATGAGCATCATGACGGAAGAAGAGAAGATGAAGGCCATGCGTCTGGCTCGCGCGATCGCTTCCGACGTCTCTCTCTACAACGAGAAGAAGATCGTCCAGGGCATCGAGCAGGACAATCTCTTCGAGGTCCTCAAGGACGAGATCGAAGAGGGCCGCGAGCTCTTCCGCAGCCGCGTCAGCTCGGAGATCTACGAGAAGACGAACTTCTTCGACCGGGCCGTGGTGGACGTGATCATCAAGCCCAAGGGTCACGTGAAGTCGAAGATCTGGTGAAGCCCGAGGTCATTCGTCTCACCGCCGACGCCGCCGATCGCGGCCAGCGCGTCGATCAGTTCCTCGCCCACAAGCTCCCCTCGCTCAGCCGCTCGCGCGTGCAGGCGCTGATCGCCGAAGGCCAGGTCTCGCTCGATCAGGAGCCCACGCGCCCATCGCATCGCCTGAAGGGCGGCGAGGCGCTCGAGCTCGTGCTCGCGCCGCCGGTGCCGGCCGAGCCCCAGGCCGAGGCGCTGCCCTTGCGCGTGCTCTTCCAGGACAAGGACCTCCTGGTGCTGGACAAGGCCGCCGGCATGGTCGTCCACCCCGGCGCCGGCCACGCGCGGGGCACCCTGGTCAATGCGCTCCTCCACCACGTGACCGATCTCCAGGGCATCGGCGGCACGCTCCGGCCGGGCCTGGTGCACCGCCTCGACAAGGACACCTCGGGGCTCCTGGTGGTCGCGAAGAACGAGCACGCGCTCAAGGCGCTGCAGGACGCCTTCCGCTCCCGGGAGGTGGAGAAGACCTACCTCGCGCTGGTGGTGGGACAGCCGCCCGACACCGGCACCATTCGCACCCTCTACGGCCGCCACCCGACCCAGCGCGTGCGGTTCTCCGGCAAGGTCGCGCGCGGCAAGCCGGCGGTCACCCACTACCGCGTGGTGGAGCGGCTGGGCGACCTGGCGCTCGTCGAGGTGAAGCTCGAGACCGGCCGCACCCACCAGATCCGCGTGCACCTCGCCGAGGCCGGCTTCCCTCTGGTCTCGGACGCGCTCTACGGGCCGAAGAAGGCCCAGCGGAAGGAGCTCATCGGCCGGCAGGCCCTGCACGCGGCGAAGCTCGCCTTCCGCCACCCGCGCACCGCGAAGAGCATGGCCTTCGAAGCGCCTCTCCCCGACGACTTCCAGGCCGCGCTCCGGGCCCTGCGGGGCTGATCGTCAGATCGCGCCGATGGCGAGGTTCTGCTGGCGCCGCGTCAGCACCTTCACCGGCTGAATCGCCATCACCCGCATGAAGATGCGCAGCATCTCCGGGTCGAACTTGTTGCGCATCTCGGTCCACATCAGCATCAGCGCGACCTCGGGGCCGTAGGCGTCGCGGAAGGGACGCCGCGAGGTCAGCGCGTCGTAGGTCGCACAGATGGCGATGATCTTCGAGTAGGCGCCCAGGTTCGCCTTGGGGATGATCATCTGAATGTTCCCCTGGGCGTCGCGCACCGCGGTGCCGAAGTCCGCCTTGTGCTCGAAGGTGGTCACCAGGCGCAGCAGGGTGGCGCGGCTGATGGATCGCTCCGACAAGATGTTGCGCACGGTGATCAGCGGCGCCTTGGCGATGGCCGCCTTCTCCTCGGGCCCGAGCGCGCCGCGCTTGGCCAGGATCTCGTCGCCCACCGTGCCCATGCCGGCGTCGTGGAAGAGCGCGATGTAGGCCAGGTCCCGCAGCTGTTGCTTGGTGAGGCCGAGCTCCTGACCGAAGACGATCGACATCAGGCAGGTGTTGACGTGGTGGTACGCGAGGTACTCGGCGTCGAGCTTGGTGGTGGTGAGCCCGAGGAAGTGGTTCTTGTGGTCGTAGGAGATGTCGACGAAGTCCTGAATGACGCGCATCGCCTTCGAGGTGTTCAGCGGCTTCCCTTCGCGCAGCGACTGGATGTACTTGCGGACGAAGAAGATGGCCCGGCCGTAGCAGGTGAGCGCGTACTTCTTCCGGTCGAGCTTGGCCTCGCTCTCGTCCTTGTCGTTCGCGAGCTTGTCCTGCATCTTCGAGAACTTGGCCAACTTCATCGACATGAGCTTCTTGCCGGCCACGCCCTCCTCCCCGGCGGGCTCCGGCTGCTCCTTCGAGAAGATCCACACGAAGTTCTTGAGCTCGGGGACGGAGACGGGCTTCAGCAGCATGAGGCCGCCGATGTCCTTCTGCTTCATCTCGTCGAGGATGAACTTCACGTTGTCGAGCGCGTTCATGTCGACCTTCACGAGCATGCCGTTCAGGTAGAACGACACCTTCACGCCCATGAGATCGAGCTTGCCCTCGCGACGGATGATGTCGTTGATCGCGTCCTGCAGCTGAATGAGGGGCTTCTCGAAGATGTGGTTGTCCGGGTCGTACATCTTGACCGACCGGATCAGCATGTAGAGCCCCGAGATCAGCGAGCGGGCCAGCACCTGGAGCTTCTCGCTGTGTTCCCGGCCGAAGGAATCGACGCTCTCGCCCTCGGCGTCCGCTTTCTGAATCTGAATGGCATCTGCCATGGTGGTGTGTTCCTCGCTCTTTAGGTACCGAAGAGGATCTTCTTCACCCGCGTCAGGTGCAGCTTGGCGGTGTTCTGAACCTCGGGTGGCTGGGTCTTGTCGTCGACGATCTCCTGCAGCAGCTTCGCGGTCTGAATCGTGGCCGCGCCTCCCAGCCCCGCGACCGCCCGCAGCTTGTCTTCGATGACCTGCTTCTTGTTGAACATGCCGGACTTCACCTGGAGGAGCTGCACGAAGAAGGAGAGGGCGCCCGGCAGACCCGTCGAGCCCATCGCCGCGTAGAACGCCTCCTGCTCCTCGGGGGTGCGCTTCTCGAAGGCCTTGTCTTTCACCAGACGCATCAGCTCCTGGAAGCCCTTCTCGCGATCGAACTCGGGCAAGACGCGCGCCGCCTGCACGCGAATCTGCACGTTCTCGTCGTCGAGCATCTTGACGATCATCTTTCGCGCCTCGCCGGTGCGGCCCTTGGCGATGATGGTCATGGCGTCGAGCCGCAGCGCGAGGTTCTTCGACGTGAGCAGGCTCGCGAAGAACTTGAGCTTGTCGGGGTGGTTCGAGCGGTCGAGGATGTAGACCATGTCGCGCTGCGTCTGCGGGCGCACCGTCGACTCCAGCTTGTCCACGAAGGGCTGAGGGTTGTCCTTCGCGAAGTGGACGAGCGCGTCGCAGAGCATGGCGCGGTTCTCGGGCAGCTCGACCATGTCGAGCGTCTCCACCAGCTGCGGCACCGACTCGATCGACAGGTACGAGAGGTAGCGCACCATGTCCGGCCCGTTCTTCGGCTTTTGGGTCTTGAGGATGTCGCCGATTCGGTTGACGCGCTGCTCCTCGCCCATCTTGGTGATGAAGGTCCTGAGCAGGCTGGCGACCGCCGTGCCGGCGCCCGCGCGCTGCTCCATGGCCTTCAGCTTGAGCACCACCTGGTTGATGATCGCGAAGTCCTCCTGCAGGAGCATGGCGTCGAGGAGCTGCGTGAACATCTCGGTGAGCAAGCTGGCGTCGTCGATGCCCGCCTCGACCACCTGAAAGACGGCGGAGATGAGCTTGGGGAAGAGCCGTTGATTCTCCTCCTCGAAGATCTCGCGCTGCACCTTGGCCTTCATCGTCGGGTCGGCGGTCACGCCCTGCACCACCACGCCGCGCATCTGCTCGACCTCGTCGAGCTTCATCTCCAGATCGTCGGCGCTGATGCGCGCGAAGCGGACGTAGTCGTCGGAGTTCGTGCGCAGTCGCCTCTCGAGGTACCCGACGACCTTGTCGACCTCGACCTGGACGTCGTCGTCGGAGAACTCGTCCATCTTGAAGCCTTCGACCATGATGAACTCGAAGTCCGGCAGCTGCGCCTTCCAGAGCTGGGCATTGATGTCTTCGGCGCCTCCGCGGTCGGGGTCGGACAAGGCGATCAGCGTCCAGGCGGTGATCTCCTCGAGCGTGAAGCCGGGCCGGAAGATGAGCTGCCGAATGCCGTCCTTGTAGAACTTGTAGGGAATCGCGCTCTCTTCGCTGAAGAGATCCTGGCCGTGCAGCTGGAAGTTGGTGAGGTCGACCCTGAGCTGCAGGGGCCCGAACGCCTCGAGGTAGCTGGTGAGCGCCTCGAAGGCCTTCTGCAGGAACTCGCCGTACTTCGCCTCGTTGTGGCGGTACATGCCGATGGTCTTGATGCCCTTGAGCAGGAAGTAAGCGACGTTCCGCGCCGACTCGACCTGCTTCTTCTTCTCCGGATCCTGCATCGGATCGGGGGCGGCCGGGGCGTTCGCTGCCGCCTGAACCTGAGTGCGTGCTGCGGGTGCGGGCATGGGGGCTCCTGAAGCCCTGGAGTCTAGCGCACCGAAGGCGCCGACGAGCCGAGATGTGGGGAAGAGGCACCCCGGGGAGGGGTGGGGCCGAGGCCCCTTCAGCGAATGGCGTCGCGGAGGCGCCGGGTCAGGACCTTGATGATGCCCATCGCGATCTCGGGCTTCTCGGTCATGATCTCCTGCATGTCCTCGCGCGTGATCTTGAGGACGCTGGTGTCGGAGACGGCGGTCACCGTGGCGGAGCGGGGCGCCGCGTCGAGAATCGCCATCTCGCCGAAGCACTCGCGCTCGCCGAGCTCGGCGATGACTCGGTCGGCTTTGTGCACCCGCACCTTGCCGTCGATGACCAGGTAGAGCGCGTCGCCGGCCTCGCCTTCGGCGAAGATCTCGTCGCCCTGATCGCGCCGCTCCTCGGTGGAGATGAGCGCGACCGCCGCCAGATCCTCTCCGGGGATCTGGGAGAACAGATCGATGGACTTGAGGAAGAGGACCTTCTCGACGGTGGAGATCATCGGGCGCGGCCAGCGGTGGGCGGGGCACTCTCGCCGCCTCGCGCCCCCGTGTAAAGCGCCGGTGTGGGAGGCGCTTCGCCGATGAGGCAGAGTGCCCGCCATGGACTGGAAACTGGTCGCCACCACCTTCGCCAGCGTCTTCATCGCCGAGCTCGGCGACAAGACGCAGCTCGCCACGCTCTCCTTCGCCTCCGGAGGCTCCTCGCGCTGGGCGGTCTTTCTGGGCAGCGCCTCGGCGCTGGTGTGCACCTCGCTGTTGGCGGTGCTCGTCGGCGAGGGGCTGGCGCGCGTCGTCGACCCCAAGACGCTGCAGCGCGCGGCGGGGGCGTCGTTCTTCATCATCGGCGGGTGGGTGCTCTGGTCCGCGCGGTGACCGCGATGGGCGTCGTTCAGTACGCCTAATTCAGAGCCGCTAGAACGTTAGCAATTGTTGCATCCGCGCCGCCGGGGCGATAGAAGCCCAGGGAGCGAAGACGGCGGGGGGAGGGACGGAACGTCGTGGGCGGAGTGAGCGCGAGGGTACTGCTGGCGGATGATCGGGCCGTGGTGCGGCTGGCGGCGGGGCGGGCCCTGCGCGCGGCCGGGTTCTCGGTCGACGCGATCAGCACGAGGAGGCTCTTGGTCGAGCCGATGCGGAGGCGGGAGCACGGCGTGCTCGTGGTCGGGCTGCACCGCCCCCGCCTCGACGGGCTCGTCAGCGTCCGCCGTGCGCTCGAGGAGGTCCCCGGGCTGGCGGTGATCGTCATGGTGACGCCGGACGATCTCGACGCGGCGCTGGAGCTGCGGGCCCTTGGCTCCGTGGACGTGCTGGTCAAGCCGTGCAGCGCGCAGGCGTTGATCGGCGCCGTTCGGCGGGCGAACGCGGCCCGAGCGCTCCGGCGACTGGCGGGCGAGCCGACGCCGGTGCCGCCGAAGCGCCCGTCCGCCGACTTCGACGTCGACTGGGTGGGCGCGCCCCCCGAGCCGGGCTTCGCCGCCCTCCCCCTGACGCCCACCGCGCGGGCCTGATTCGACTCGTCCCTCACGCGCCGCTGGGTGCAGCGCGTGGCATGGGTGCCATCACGCCGACGCGCTCGCACCCGGAGGCAGGGCTCCGACCGGAGCACCCCGGCTCACGCTGGCGGCGGTATAGGGAGGGCGATGTTCACGCTGCCCAAAGGGCCCCCCGTCTTCACCGGGCTCCCCGCCTCGAAGGATCCCCTGCCAGACCTGCTGCACCGGCTGGCCGCTTCGGGCCTGTCCGGCTACGTCCGCTACTCATTCGAGGCCTCCGCCGCCTTCCTCCTCTTCGAGTCCGGCAAGCTGATCAGCGCCATGGTCGCGCGGGGCGGTGGCCGGTTGACCGGCCTGGAGGCGCTCACCGAGCTGAGCCGGCGCTGCGTCACCGAGGCGGGGACGATCGACGCCTACAAGCTCACCCCCGATCTCACCATGGCGGTCCACGGCCTGCTCCACGGCGAGTCGCTCCTTCGCGGGCACGAGCTGAAGCTCATCGACGTGAAGGCGCTGACCACGCAGCTGAAGGCGCGGCGGCTCAACGGCTGCGTTCGCGTCTACACGGCCTCGCGCTCGGCGCTGATCTTCTACAAGGACGGGGCGGGCTTCGGCTTCTTCCACGACGGGTCCGAGCGGATCGAGACGACGGCCACCGAGTCGCAGAAGATCGCCTCGCTGCCGGGCGCGAAGATCGACGTCTTCAGCACCAGGCCGGTCGACCAGCTGGCGACCCACGACATGCTCGAGCTCGTCAACCTCCAGAAGGTGTGGGACGCGAGCGTCCGCGCCAACCAGGCCCGCCTCGAGCAGCTCAAGACCCAGGCCGCCGACGCCGATCGGCTCCGGCTGGAGGGCACCCTCACGCGGCTCGAGGAGACGCTGAAGACGGTCGCCAACGAGCACGTCGGCTCGATGGGCAAGAGCCTGGTGACCAAGGAGCTGGCGAGCCGCGGCGGGCGCGCCTGCCTGCTCGAGCCGGCCGAGGTCGCCGCCCTCCTGGCCGGGGTGGAGAAGGGCGCTCGCCTGGTGGCCGGCGCGTCGAAGGTGAAGGAGCTGGTGGGCGGCCTGCGCGGGGAGGTCGAGCGTCACCTCGGCCCCGGCGCGGCGGGTTCCCCCTGAGTGGAGCACGTCATGCACGTCGAGCTCATCGATCTCGTTCGCGTCGGCCTCTGGTTCATCGCCGGGCTGATCAGCCTGTACTTCAGCCTCGGTAACGCCCGCATCTGGGCCAGCATCTCGACGGGCTTCTTGCTCGTCTTCGTGTCCGAGGGCTACCTGGTGGCGCCCTGGGTGCAGAACCCGGCGGTGGTGGCCATGCACGCGGTGGTCGGCACCATGGCGGCGCTCGCCGTCACCCACGGCTTCATGGAGTACTACGTCTTCTCGCGGACCATGGAGGCCAGCGGCGCGAAGTGGAAGGTCTACGCCCTGACGCTCGCGGTGCTCGCGGGATCGATCGTGTTCATCGTGGTGAACCCGACGCCCACCGCGGTCGTGACCCGGCACATTCGGCTGATCGAGAACGCCTGCTGGGTCTTCTTCGCGATCATCAACCTCGACATGCTCCGCAAGATCCACGCGCAGGTGCGCGACACGCCGATCGGCCCCGGGTTCATCGGGTTCGGCGTCGTCTTCGCGTGCATCTTCCTCTGGAGGGGCGCCGAGCTCTACCTGCAGGTCTACGGGTGGGACGAGGCGACGACCGCCATCGGCCGCCACCTCGGAGACCTCGCCCCGGCCGACTACCCGTTCCGCGTGGCGCTCGCGACGCAGGTGAACCACTGGGCCTCGGTGGCCTCGAGCGTCGCGTTGGGCGGCACCTTCGTGTTCCTCACCCGCGCGCTGCGGTAGCGCGCCCGCCCTCAGGCAGCGCCAGAGGAGACGGCCTGCGCCTGCCGCCGGCTGGCGATCACCGCCGCCTGCCGCCGCACGAAGGGCGCGTCGTCGCGGAGCCGGCTCTCGGCGAGCTCCAGGGCCTTGGCCGGGACGCGGGCATCGAGGGAGACCAGGGCGATCTCGCGGACGATGGGGCTGTGGTCGCTCACGCCGGCCTCCAGGCGCAGGGCGTGCTCGGGCAGCTCCTCGGGCGTCTCCTTCACCAGGTAGAGCGCGCAGGCCCGCACCCAGGCGGCCTCGTCGCTGCACAGATCGAGCAGCACCTCCCGGCGGTCGCGCTTGGGGGCGGGGTAGTCCTCGGCGACCTGGGTGAGCCGCTCCTGGCGGGGGAGCTCCTCCACGAGGGGCAAGAAGCGCCGCTTGAGCGAGCGATCGAGCAGGTTGTCGAGCAGCTCCACGGCGTTGCCGCGGCGGCGGGGCGCGTCGGTGGCCGAGGCGTCGTAGATGCCGGCGTAGATCTGCTCCATGTCGGCGTCGGGGTAGA
>JBBIOE010000086.1:0-27756 GCA_037443525.1 Archangiaceae bacterium
TTCGTCATCGGGCCCGCCTCATTCGGGCACTTGTCGGCGGTGTCGAGGATGCCGTCGTTGTCGTTGTCGGGCTCGGGGCAGCCGTCCTCGTCCTGGAAGCCGTCCTTGTCCTCGGGCTGATCGGGGCAGCGATCGAGGTTGTCGACGATGCCGTCGCCGTCGCGATCCTTCGGGGCCTCGATGGGGCAGCCCTTGTTCTCGGCGGGGCCGGGCAGGAGCGGGCAGGCGTCGTCCTTGTCGAGCACGCCGTCGCCGTCCTTGTCCGTCTCCTCGATCTTCACCACCACCTGCGGCTGCTCCTTGAGCACCACCTGCTTGGGGCCGCAGTCGCGGGAGAGGAGCAGGGCCTTCTTCGCCGCCGACTCCGCCTCCTGGATGTGGTCGTGCGCGCGCGAGGAGTTGCCCTCGTCGAGCTCGCCCATGGTGAAGTCGAGGTTGGCCTCGGCGGTGGCGAGCTCGCGGGGAGCGCAGCGCATGGCGCCCGAACGCTTGGCGCGCTCGATGTCGGTCTTGACGATGTCGGCCGAGGCGCGAATCTGCGCGCCGCTGTAGCAGGCCGAGAGGAGCAGCGCGGTGACGGGGGCGAGGAGGGTCCGCATCGTGTCAGAACCCCGGCATCGGCGGCGGGGACATCGCCGGCTCGGCGCGACGGCCGGCCTTGAGCGCGGTGTCGCGCGCCTGGGTGGCGAACTCGACGGCCTTCTTGGCGAAGTCGACCGCCTGCTCGAAGTCGGAGTAGCCGGCCTCCTCCTTCGCCTTGTGGATGTAGAGCGTGGCGGCCGTCCACTCGTAGGGCGCGAGCTTCTCGGCCTGCGCGGTGCGCGCGGCCTCGAGCATGGTTTCGGCGTCCATCAAGTAGGCGGTCGATTGCCAGGGCCCACAGGCCGAGAGCGCAATGACCGCGGTCACTGCGCCGATCCGGGCCACCGATGAGGCGAGGGCGCGAAGAGTCACGCGCGAAAGCTCCCACGCGAATGGGGACCGGTCAATGTTTTGGGGTGCTTGGGGCAGACGAGTTGTGCGAGCCCAGGGCGCTTCTCTAGACTGGGTCAATGGTCCCGAAGGTTCCTTCCGGCTCGTCTCCCTCGGCTCCGGCCGATCCGCGTCCACGCGCGCAGGTCTCCTATGAAGGGGAAGACGAATTCAGCGCGCAGTCGTTGGACCCGATGCGACGCAAGGTGATGCAGAGCCAGGAGAAGCTGAAGCCGGTGGAGCCGGGGAAGAAGGCCGAGATCAAGGTGAGCGAGCTCAAGCCCACCAACGAGCACGGGAAGCTCGCGTTTCTCCGGAAGATCTTCTCCAAGTAGTCGTCAGAACCGCGCGCGCACCACCACGCCGCTCGCGCCGGGCGCGACGAAGGCCGTCACGCTCACCGGCGGCGCCTCGGCGGGGAAGAGCGCGGCGACCAGCGCGCCCGAGACGAGGAGACCCGCGCCGAGGCCGCCCGCGATGAGCGCGAGACGCTGGGTCGAGTCCACGGTGGCGACTGCCTCGGCGAAACGCGGGTCGGCGGCGGACACGAGCGTCCCGTCGGGCAAGGTCAGGGCGCGCAGGCGCGCGCGGTCGCCCTCGCCCAGAAGCCAGACGGTGGAGCCGACCACCACGCCGAGCGCGCCGCCAGCGAAGAGGCCGTAGCTGGTGAGCCGCGCGTTCGAGGGGTGGCCGACCCGGGCGGTCTCCGGCACGGGCGCCGGTGAGGCCTGTGGCGCGGCGAGCGGCTGGGGCGTCAGCGTCGTCGCCGCCTGGCCCTGCAGCGCGGGATCGGGAGGCGCGCTTTGGGGCGCCCCGGCGGAGAGCACGGCCCTGGCGAGCGAGTCGAGCGCTTCCGGCGCCGAGTAGTAATCGCGGGGAGCTCCCGGCGGTGAGACCGGCCGCGCCGAGGCCTTCACGCGCCAGGGTTGGCCGGGCGCGGCGTCGAAGGAGAAGAGGACGACCTGGTCGGCCGAGGCCAGCGCGGCGAGCCGGGCGACGGCCCGGGCGTCGCCGGCGCCCTTCCACAGGCAGAGCGGGGCCGTGGTGGAGACGGCGCCCTCGAAGGCGAGATCGATCTCGAGGGTTTCGTCGCGCACGAGCTCCAGCGGGTGTGCGAAGGAGAGGCGTTTGCCCTGCCCCGCGAAGATGCGGTAGCGGCCGGGAGCGAGCGAGAGGGTGAGGGGCGACGTGCCCGCGACGCGCCCGTCGACGAAGACCTCGGCGCCCTCCGGCGCGGCGTGCACGGTCACGGACAGCTTCTTCGCCCGGGCGAGCTCCTTCTTCGCGGCGTCGAGGGCCTGGAGCGTCGACGGCGAGAAGGTGTCGGGGTCGAGGGCGTACGACGAATCGACGCGCACGATGCGCTTGAAGACCTCGGCGGCGTCGGCCCGGCGATCGAGCTGCTTGAGCACCAGGCCCTCGGTCGCCAGCGCGGTGGCGAGCAGCGAGAAGGGCGCCACCTCGGGGCTCGAGCGATCCATGGCGGCGATGATCTGGGTGAGCAACGCCAGCGCCTCCTCGGGCTTGCCGCTGTAGACGAGCGAGCGAGCGGCCTCGAGACGGGCCTTGAGCTCCAATGTGGAGAGCTCTGGCCCGGGACGCACCCGGCTGAGCACCAGATCGCCCGACACCACCCGCTCCCTGGCCAAGGCGCGAAGCTCGGCGTCGAGGCGCGAGACCAGCGTCGAGAGGCCCGGGTCGGCGCAGTCGCCGGCCGCCACCACCACGGTGCGCGGAGCAGCCGCCGCGGCGCCCACCACGCCGAGCGTCGCCACGAGGCCCCACACTCTCGCCAATTCGTTCCCCACGAGGGCGCCGCCTACTAGAGTTCCGTCGCCTGCGAAAGTCAGGCTTGCCGCACATGCTCGCCCAGGGGATCACAGTCGGCCGCTACGTCGTGAAGCGGAAGCTCGCCGAAGGCGGCATGGCGGAGATCTACCTGGCGTCGGCGCAGGGCCCCGAGGGTTTCGCCAAGGACGTGGTGCTCAAGGTGGTGCGGAGCTTCCTCGCCACCGATCAGCAGTTCACCGGCTACTTCATCGACGAGGCGCGGCTGGTGTCGAAGCTGAACCACGCCAACCTGGTGCAGATCTTCGACTTCGGGAAAGAGGGCGACACCTACTACCTGGCGATGGAGTACGTGCGCGGCACCTCGCTCTGGGAGCTCCGGGGGCGCTGCCGGCACGCGGGCGTGGTGTTCCCCGCGGTGCTCGCGGCGGAGATCGCCGCCCAGGTCGCGCGAGGCCTGCAATCGGCGCATCTGGCGAAGGACGCGGGCGTGCCGCTGGGCATCGTCCACCGAGACGTCTCGCCTCACAACGTGCTGCTGTCCTTCGACGGCGCGGTGAAGCTCACCGACTTCGGCATCGCCAAGCACCGCACCAGTCAGACCGCGCCCGGCATGCTGAAGGGGAAGTACGCGTACATGTCGCCGGAGCAGGCGCGCGGCGAGGAGGTCGACCCGCGCAGTGACGTGTTCTCGCTCGGCACGGTGCTGTGGGAGTTGTTGACCGGCGGCCGGCTCTTCGAGGCGGCGAGCGAGCTGGCGACCCTGCGCGCGGTGGGCGAGCTCACCATCACGCCGCCCTCGCGCTTGAACCCCGACGTGCCCGAGGCGCTCTCGGACGTGGTGATGAAGGCCCTGGCGCGGCCGCTCGACCAGCGCTTCCAGTCGGCGGCGGAGCTGGAGCGCGCGCTCGCGACCTGCGTGCTCGCGCTCGCGAAGAAGATCGAGGACACCAGCGTCGCGACGTTCCTCCGGCCGCTGTACCCCGACGAGATCGGCGGGACGCCGCATTCGATCCCCGCGATCTCCAAGGCGGCGCCGCCGCCGAGCGGCTCGACCATCACGGTCGAGAGACCGTCGCGCGGGCCCGCGAAGGGCGAGGGAGAGGAGCGCTCGCTCACGCGGCGCGAGCGGCCGCGCTCGGGTTTCTTGCCGGAGGCCCCTGGTGCGAAGGGCGCCGCCGAGACCGGCAGGGCGGGCACCGAGAAGATGCCCAGCGTGCGCCGCCTGCCGCAGGTCTCCAAGTCGCGGGACTCGTCGGAGCGCGAGACGGAGCAGGTGCCGAGCATGCGCCACCTGCCGTACTTCGCGGAGGGCGAGCACGGCCGGGTGCCGCCGGGAGACGAGGCCGCGGCGTTGCCGCTGCCCCGGGCCGGGACGTCCTCGCTTCGCTATGAGAAGGACAGCGGCTCGAACCCGACCGCCTCCGCGACGGAGCCGGTGACGGCGGGCGCGCCGCCGGTGCCGAGGCGCGGTCCGCCGGTGAAGCTGGTGGCGGGCGTGGCGCTGCTCGTGGGGATCGCCGGCGCGGCGTTCGCGGTCTTCGGCCGCGGCGGCGCCGAGGCCGTGGGGACCACGCCGGAGCGCGCCAAGGTGACGGCGGCGCCCTCCCCCGCTTCGGCACCGCCGTCGGCTCCGGGGCCGGCACGCGCGACGGGCACGCCCTCGGCGGTTGGGGCCACGCCCGCTGTCCCCGCCGCGACGTCGTCGGTGCCATCACCGGCGCCCCCGAGCGGAGCGCCCCCGGTGGCCGTGGCGCCGGTCGCGGCGGAGAATCCGCCGGCGCCTCCGCATGCTCCGGTGAACGGCGCCGCGCCCGAGCGAGCGAAGGCGCCGGAGCCCGCGCCGACCGCGAAGGACGTCCTGGCCGAGAAGCTCGGCGCGACGCCCGCGCTCGGCCCCTCGCGTCCGCTCATGGCGAGCGCGGTGCCGATGGCCTTCATCGAGGTGCGCGCGCGGCCGTACGCGAGCGTCTTCCTCAATGGCAAGCGCATGAAGGACGCCGAGGGGCCGATGAAGATTCCGGTGAAGGCGGGCACCTTTGAGCTGAGGCTCGAGCACCCCCGGCGCACGACGACGGTGCAGGTCACGGTGAAGCCGGGCGAGACCGCGGTCGTGCCGTTCGACGCCACCGCGCCCTGAGCGCTTTCCCCTTCACGCCGAGACCGTCGAGGCTAGAGCCGTTCCCACTTCGGCTTGAACGAGGTGCCCTTCGCCGCCGGCTCCTCGATGGAGATGATGTACTCGGCGCGACGGTTCTTCGGCTCGTCGGTCTCGTCGGGCGTCTGCACCAGGAGCGCCTCCTCGCCGAAGCCCTCGACGGCGATGGAGATGCGCAGGCCCCGCTTGCGGAACGCGGCGGCGATGGCCCGCGCCCGATCGCGCGAGAGCTTGAGGTTCTTGTCGCTCTGGCCCACGGTGTCGGTGTGGCCGGCCACGAAGAGCTTGAGCTCGGCGAGGCGCCCGAACTTCCGCACCGCGTCGGCGATGAGCGCGAAGGACGCGTCGAGCTTGGCCTCCTCGCTCGGGCGCACCACCGCCTTGCCCGAGTCGAAGTTCACCTCCTCGTGCGGAATGTCCACCCGCCAGGGCGAGAGCTCGACGCCGGTGAAGAAGCCGCCGGCGTCGTAGCCCTTCACCTCCACGCGCATCACCTGCCCCGGGGCCTCGGGCCAGGTGATGGTGAGCGGCGTTCCCGCGGGCTCGCCCGAGAAGGGCACCTCGCCCTCGAAGGCCAAAGCGCCGGTGTCCATGAGCACGCGCACCCACGCCTTCGCCGCCGGCCGCGAGAGCGTGAACGTCACCTTGCGCCCGGGCACGTCGACGTCCTTGTCCTTGTCGAGCTTCATCACCAGCGGGCCCCACAGCTCGGTGTCGAAGGCGAGCGGCATCGAGGCAGAGGTGGCGTCGGGGAGGTTCACGGTGAGCTCGCCCTCCCAGTGGGCGGTGCCCTCGGGCTGATCGAGGTCGATGGTGCGGGTGAAGCCCACCTTGCCGCCCCACCTCTGCTCCAGGGTCTTGCCGTCGCCGCGCTTGAGCACGAGGCGCACGCCCGCCACCGGCTCGGTGATGCGCACGATGACCTGCGGCAGGCCCTTGCCCTTGAGCGCCTTGGGGGACAGCTGCACGTCGACGGCGTCGGCGAGGGCGGGAACGGCGAAGAGCAGCGCGAGCGTGGTGACGACTCTCATGGGACGAAGCCTAAGGCGCGCGAAGCAGGAATCACCATGCGGGTGAGCCTCCGCATCGCCTTGTTGGCGAAGGGCAGCTCGGTTCGCGCGAGCAGATCGCCCTCGTTCGCCCACAAGAGCTCGGAGGAGAGTGGATCGTAGAGCTGCCACGCGCGCGTCTTCCCGGTGGTGGAGACCTGGAGGAGGAGGATGAGGCGGCGGCTGTCGCCCGCCTTGGGCCCGATGGCGCAGGGCACCGGCGTCCCCGCGATGACGGCCTTGAGGGCCACAGGCAGCGCCTCGTCGAGGCTCAAGCCGCCGTCGACGTCGAGCTCGTGCTCGCGCCAGGAGACCGAGAAGGCGCGCGTGGCCTCGTTGACCAGGTCTTCGAGCAGCCGGTGGGCGGCGCCACCGGGCGGCGCCTTGGGTGGCGCGCTGGGCGTCGCCCCCCACTCCCGCGCCGCCGACGCGTGGGGGAGGTGCTGGTGGCTGTCGAAGGTGGCGGCGGCGCCCTTCTTCGCCGGCCCCTGGGCGTCGGGGGGCTCGGGCGCGGGGGCCTCGCCGTCGTCCTCCGCGGGGTCCAGGTGGCCGCCCTTGAGCTCGAAGGCGAAGAGGGGATCGGACTCGGCGGTGAGGAGCTGGCTCACGGTGAAGTCGTTGGGCGCCGCGTCGTCGAGCGTGCAGGCCTGGAACGCCGTGTCGTCGGGCAGGGCGCGAATCTCGTCGGCGAAGGCGTGCACCTCGGCCGGCGTGTGGCCAGCGGCGATGGCGCGCGCGAGGAGCTCGCGCTGCAGGTCGCTGCCGGCGTCCTCGAGGAGCTCGTCGAGCGTCTTCTTGGCCTTCGGCGACCACTTCTCGAGCTGGTCCTTGGCCTCGTCGGAGAAGGTGAAGCCCTTCATCCCCGGCCGCCCTTCGGGAGCCGCTCGACGCCGCGGCGCACCGCCATCAGGAGCACCGAGGTCAGGGCCAGCCGCTCGAAGTGAGAGGCGAGCAGGGGCACGTCCATCTCGGTCTTGAGCTTCTGCGCCCAGCGCACGAGCAGGGAGGAGAGCGCCGGCTGCCCGCTGAAGCGGCCGGTGGCGAGCGCCTTGAGGTGGGCCTGGGCCTCGGCGACGTGCGCGCCCTGCACCGAGCGCAAGGAGACCACCAGGTCCGCCAGGTGCTTGGGCGCCAGCTGCGCGGCCCGGAGCTCGGCCAATTCCTCGAGCAGCACCTCGCCGTTGAGCTCCCGGCTCTGGAACGGCGCGGAAGGCTGGACCTTGGCGCTGGCCATCGGACGAACTTCAACCCGTCCCCCTCGGCGAACACAAGCGATCCCGTACGAGCGCAGCCCTTGCGTTCGACGCGACGAGAGGGCTGCGCGGTCCATCGGTTGCAGCGTGGTGCACCGGACATGAGCTTCCTCACCCGCGCGCTGGACCCCAACAACCTGCGGCCCTTCTTCGACGTGGCGTCGATCGCGACCGACGTGGTGCGGGGCGTTCGCGAGGACAAGGAGTTTCTGGGCATCGCGCGCCGCGCGCTGCTGCCGCTGCCGACGGACAAGGAGCCCGCGCTCGACGCCTTCCCGTTTCCGCCCTTCCTGCGCTTCGACGCGCCGGCGCTCCGCGGCAAGAAGGTGGGCGTGGTGGGCTCGGGCGGCAGCGGCGCCACGGCGGCCCTTGCGGGCGTGCAGCGGGCCTTCGAGGAGGCGGGCGTCGAGCCGGCGATCATCGCGGCGGCCTCTGGCGGGGCGCTCTTCGGAGGGCTGTGGGCGGCGGGCCTGCGCGCGGAGGCGGTGGCGCACTTCTGGCTCTCGCTGCCGAGGAAGGCCTACTTCGATCCCGACTGGCGCGCGCTGGTCGCGTCCACCGGGCGGGCGCTGGGCGGCTGGGCGGGCCTGATGCGGGGCGCGGCGCTCGAGGCGTCGGTGCGGGGACGGCTCGGCGACAAGACCCTGGGCGAGGCGAAGATCCCCTTCGTGATGCCGGCCTGGAACGTCGACCTGAACCGGGTGGAGCTCCTCGGCACCCGCCAGACGCCGAACCTCACCTTCGCCCGCGCGCTGCGCGTGGCCATCTCGCTGCCGATCTTCGTCGAGCCGGTGGCGCTGGGCGGCCACCTCTACGCCGACGGGGGCATCGTCGACATCTTCCCGGTGCGGCCGGCGGTGGAGGCCGGGGCGGAGGTGGTGGTGGGCCTCAACGCCTACCTCCCCGAGAACTTCACCGGCGAGGACGTCACCGGCTGGCGGCAGCGGCCCTTCGGCCTCCTCCGGGCGAGCGGGCAGGTGCGCTGGTCGGGCATGGTGGCGCTGGCGCGGGAGCAGGCGCTCTTGGCGAAGGACCGGCTCATCCTCCTGCACCCCGTGCCCTACGCCGAGGTGCGCGGCTCGCGCTTCTACGAGACCTTCGTCGACCGCTCGAAGTGGCCCGACTTCATGCGCGCCGGGCACCGGGTGGCGCGGGAGAGCCTGGCCGGGGAAGCGCTGCCGCAGGGGTGAGCGAGGCTCGTTGCCCGCGCCGGGCGCCGCCTCGGCACCAGCGACGCGACGCGGAAGACGCCCACCGCGAAGACGAGCTTCCCCTTCTGGGCGGTGGGGCTTCCGGGCGACGGCACGGAGGGCAGCGCGCCGGATCAGAGCGCCCCGTCGGCGGCGAAGCTCTCCCGAGTGCTGGCCTGCGCGGGCGCCCCCTCGGACACGCTCTTCGCCGAGGTGCCCACCACCGGGTGGACGTCGATTCACGATCTCTCGGCGGTCCCCACCGGCGCCCCGAAGGACGAGGACGCCCTTCCCCGCGCGCTGGAGCGGCTCGAGCGCATGGCCGGCAACCACGCGCTCTCCTTCGACCGAGTGGAGGACGGCCAGGAGCACCTCGAGGTGCTGGTGGCGGTGCGGCTGGACGGCAAGACGCCGAAGGTCGACGCGATCGCCATCAACGCCTGGTAGGGTCGCGCCGTGGCCCAGACGCTCCTGCTCCTCGACGACAGCCCCCTGGTGCTCGCGAAGACCTCCGAGGCGCTGGAGAGCGCGGGTCTCCGCGTGGTCTCCACCGACGACCCGGCCGTCTTCTTCGCGAAGCTTTCCTCCGAGCACCCCGACCTCGCGCTGGTCGACGTGTCGATGCCGGCGATGGAGGGCGATTCGGTGGTGTGGATCGCCCGGGCCCACCGGCTGCACTCGTGCCCGATCATCTTCTACTCCGCCAAGCCCGAGGCCGAGCTCTCGAAGCTGGTTCGCCAGGCGGGCGCCGACGGCTTCATCTGCAAGACCGAGGACGAGACCGAGCTGGTGCGGCAGGCGCGGCGGTTCCTCGCGCAGTCGCCACGCTGAGCGGCGGCCGCTACCAGGCGACCACGGCGATCTTCAGGCGCGACGCCCAGTCGAACACCAGGCTCGCGTCGAGCACGATGGTCTTCTGGGCCTCGAAGGCCAGCACCGCCGCGCCCACCTCGCGCATCACCTCGAGCGTCACCGGCCCCACCGCCGGCAGATCGAAGCGCTCGTCCTGACCGGGCTTGGCGCGTTTGACCACCACCGCGCCCGCGCCGCCGAGCTTGCCGCCGCGGCGAATCGCCTCGTCGGTGCCCTCCACGGCCTCGACCGCCAGCACCACCCCGCCCTTCACCACCACGGTCTGCCCGACGTCGGCCTCGCCCAGCCGCGCCGCCACCGCGCAGCCGAGCTCGACGTCGCGCTTCTGCGCCTCGGTGAGCGGCGGCCCCGCGAGCTGCCCCGGCTGCACCAGCACCGTCTTCACGTAGTCGGTGGCCGCGACGATCTCGACGCCGTTCTCCTCGAAGTACCGGGCCACCGCGCGCAAGAGCTCGTCGTCGCGCAGGGTGCGCAGCCGCGCCAGCACCTTCAGCGCGCCCAGGTCCGCACGCGCCTGGGTGAGCGAGCGCACCCGCCCGATGCCGCCGGCCATCACCGCCTTGGTGACGCCCTTCTTCTTGAGCGCGTCGAGCAGGTGCCCGGCCTGCCCCACGTGCACCCACGAGAGGCTGTCGACGCTCTTCTCGAGCGACGGGTCGGTCTCGCCCAGGTGCGCCACCGCGTGGACCGAGAGGCCCTGCGCCTTCGCCGCCTGGGCGAAGAGCCCGGGGAGCTTGCCGCCGCCGGCGATGAGGCCGATCGCGTCCACGCGAGGCTCTAGCGGGTGATGCCGCGCTTGCTCGAGGAGACGAACTCGAGGAGGTGATCGATCTCCGTGTGCCCGCCGTACTCGGCCTTGAGCCGCGAGCGCGCCTCGTTGAGACCCAGCTTGGAGCGGAAGAGGATCTTGTACGCGTCCTTGATGCGCGCCTGCTGATCTTCGGTGTAGCCGTGCCGCGCGAGGCCGACGGTGTTGAGGCCCGCGAGCTCGGCGCGATCGCCCTGCGCGGTGCAGTAGGGCGGCACGTCCATCGCGACCATCGAGCCGCCGGCGATGAAGGCGTGGCGCCCGATGCGGGTGAACTGGTGCACCGCCGACAGGCCCCCCAAGATGACGAAGTCCTCCAGCTCGCAGTGGCCGGCCAGGGTGGCGGCGTTCGCCAGGATGCAGCCGCTGCCCACCACGCAGTCGTGCGCCACGTGGCTGTAGGACATGAGGAGGTTCTTCGAGCCGACCCGGGTGAGCCCGCCGCCTCCCGCGGTGCCGATGTGCAGGGTGGCGAACTCGCGGATCAGGTTCTCGTCGCCGATCTCCAGGCGGGTGGCCTCGCCGGCGTACTTCAGATCCTGCGGCTGCGAGCCGACCGAGGCGTGGTGGAAGATCTTGTTCCGCGCGCCGATGGTGGTGTGGCCCTCGACGATGGCGTGGGAGCCGACGGTGGTGCCCTCGCCCAGCACCACGTGCGGCCCGATGATGGCGAAGGGCCCCACCTCGACGGTCGGGTGCAGCGTGGCGTCAGGGTGGACGATGGCCGTGGGGTGAATGCTCATGACCGCTTCTCCGGCGACGGAGCCTGCGCCGCTTCGTTCTTCACCACCGTCGCGAGGAACTCCGCTTCGGCCGCGTCCTTGCCGTCGACCGACGCGACGCCGCGAATCTTCCACACCGGCCCCTTGTGCCGCACCACCTCGGCGGTGAGGGTGAGCCGATCGCCCGGGACCACGGGCCGGCGGAACTTCGCGTTGTCGATGCTCATCAGGTAGACGCCCCACTCGAGCGGGTCGAGCGCCGCGCTCTTGTAGGCGAGGATGGCGCAGGCCTGGGCGAGCGCCTCGAGGATCAGCACGCCCGGCATCACCGGCCGCTCGGGGAAGTGCCCCATGAAGAACTGCTCGTTGAAGGTCACGTTCTTGAGCGCGACCAGGCGCTTGTCCTTCTCGAAGTCGACCACGCGATCGACGAAGAGGAAGGGGTAGCGGTGCGGCAACAGCTTCTGAATTTCGACCACGTCCATGGTCATGGGGGTGTGCCCTTCTGGAGTGCGGCGAGCTGCTTCTCGAGCTCCTTCACCTTCTGCGCGAGGTCGGGGAGCCGGGCCAAGAGCGCCATCGAGCGGAGCCAGTCGCGCTGCGGCTGCACCGGCGAGCCGATGACCTGCGCGCCGCCCTCGACGTCGCTCATCACGCCCGACTGCGCGCCGACCTTGGCGAGGTCGCCGATCTTGAGGTGCCCCGCGCTGCCCGACTGGCCGCCCATCATCACGCCGGTGCCGAGCTCGGTGGTCCCCGAGAGGCCGACCTGCGCGCAGAGGATGGAGAGCGGGCCGACGGTGCAGTTGTGGCCGACCTGCACCAGGTTGTCGATCTTGGTGCCCCGACCGATGACCGTCTCGCCCACCGTGGCGCGGTCGACGCAGGAGCAGGCGCCGATCTCCACGTCGTCCTCCACGCGCACGATGCCGGCCTGGGGAATCTTCACGTGCTCGGGCTTCTCCAGATCGAGCGCGAAGCCGAAGCCGTCGGCGCCGATGACCACCGACGGGTGGAAGAGGCAGCGCGCGCCCACCACGCAGCCGTCGCAGATGGTGACGTTCGAGGAGAGCACCGTGTCGGCGCCGACCCGCGCGCCCTCGCCCACGAAGACGCCCGGGTAGAGCACCGCGCGGGGGCCGACGGTCGCGCCTCGGGCCACCGTGGCGCCGGCCATCACCGTGGCCTGAGCGTCGACCGTCGCCTCCGGGTGCACGTTCGCGCCGCTGGCGATGCCCGGCGCGTGGCGCTTCGGCGGGTGGAAGGCCTGGGAGATGCGCGCGAAGGCGAGGTGCGGGTTCTTCACCCTGACGTAGGTCTTGCCCTGGCGGGGGGGCGCGTCCTTGCCCACCAGCACCGCCGCGGCCTTCGACGCCTCGAGCACGTGCTTGTACCTGGCGTTGCCGTAGAAGGAGAGCTGGCCTTCGCCGGCCGTCTCCAGCACCGCCACGCCGCGAATCTGGAGCGATGCGTCGCCTTCGATGTCGCCGCCGACGAGCGCGGCAAGCTCAGACAGAGCCCGGCTCACTTCAGTTCTTCTTCTCGGGCGCCGCCGGGGCGGGCTTGGCGGCCGCCGGAGCAGGCTTGGCGGAGGCGCCGCCCTTCGCGGGGAACTTGTCGTTGTAGGTGCGGACGAGCTCGTTGGTGAGGTCGAGGCTCGCGGGCGCGTACACCAGGCCCGAGTCGGTCTTCTCGAAGACCATGGTGAGCCCCTCGCGCTGCGCGATGGCGGCGATGATGGGGTCCATCTTCTCGAAGATCTTCTTGAGCTCGCTGCGCTCCTTCTCCACGAACTCCTGCTGGGTCTTCTCGGCCCGCTGGGTCATCTCGAAGAGCCGCTTCTGGAGCTCGGTGAACTTCTGGGTGCGCACCTCTTCGCTCATCATCGCGCCCTGCTTGTCGAGCACGGCCTTGTCGTCGCGGAGCTTGGCCTGCTCGGCGTCGAACTCGACCTTCTTCTTGTCCACCTCGCTCTTCAGGCGCAGCTTGGCGGCCTGACCCTCGCCCACCTCGGTGAGCGCCCGCTGGAGGTCGACGTAGCCGAGCTTCAGATCGGCGTGCGCGGCGGTGCCGCAGAGCAGGGCGGCCGAGAAGAGAACCGCGGTCGAGGGGCGCATGGGGACTCCTTGTTTCTCAGAGGGAAAAGCGCGCGGACCCTACGTTCGGCGCGTCCGGAAGGTCAAGCAACGAAACTTGGGGTGAAGACGGCGTGGCGGCCCTCGAAATTCGACCGCCTTCGCCTGGGTCAGGGTGAACGGGCGGGCGGTTCCGGCGGCGCGGGGGCCGCGTCGAGCCCCACCGGCGCCTCGCTGCGGCTCCGGGGCAGCCAGCGGGGCCGGGCCTGGACGAAGGCCACCAGCGCCTCGCGCAGGCGGCACTGCAGCTCGAAGGCCTTGGTGGCGTCGGACACGCTGGCCGCCGCGCGCACGGTGATGGTGCGCTCGTCGGCGTCGGTGACCCAGGCGGCGAAGCTCTTGCCGTCGTGGAGCTCCTTGGCCGGCGATTCCTTCAGCACCCGCGCGAGCTCCTGGCGCAGCGCTTCGACGTCGGCGGAGAAGTCGAGCTTGAGGGTCACCGCGGCCATCAGGTCGAGCGTGCCCAAGGACCAGTTCTCGAAGGTCTGATCGAGGAAGGCGGAGATGGGCACCACCAGGCGCCTCAGGTCCCAGGTACGCACCACGACGTAGGTGAGGCGAATCTCCTCCACCTCGCCGAACTGCCCCTGCACCGCCACCAGGTCGCCCAGCCGCACCGGCTGGGTGATGGAGAGCTGCACGCCGGCGAAGAGCTGGGCGAAGGACTTCTGCGCCGCCACGCCGAGCACCACGCCCACGATGCCGGCGGAGGCGAGCAGGGACACGCCCACCGAGCGCACCACCTCGAACTGCAACAGGAACACCGCGCCGCCGACGATCCACGTGCCGGCCTGGATGAAGCGCCCGGTGACCTCGACGTGGGTGCGCAGGGCCCGGTCGGCCGAGCCGCGGGGGACCTTGGTGGTGAGCCCCACCATGAGGACCTTCACCAGCCGCTGCGCGAACCAGACCACGGCCACCAGCGAGACGGAGTGGACGAGGACGTCGAAGACGCGCTCCGCCTGCGCCTGCAGCGCCAGAGGGGTGATGAGCGCGCGGCCGGCGAGCACGGCGGTGAAGAGCCAGAACGGCCCGTCCAGCGAGGTGAGCAGGGAGTCGTCCCACGCGGTGGTGGTGGCCCTGGCGATGCGCGCGCCGACCCTCAGCACGAGCGCCTGGGCGATGCGGCCCAGCACCAGCGCCACCACCAGGGCGAGCACCAGGCCGAGCGCCTGCCACAGCTCGAAGGGACCGACCTTCACGGAGTGGAGCCACTCGGGGAGCACGTCGTGCCGGACCGGGCCGGGCGCCGCCTCGGCGAGGAGAAGGTGCATGGGGGCCACATAGCGCGTCGCCAGGGTGGGCAAACGCTCGATTCGCAACCCGTCGTCTGGTAGGACGTCAAGCCCGTGGAAGAACCGGAACACAAGCGCATCCTGCTGATCGACGACTCCGTCATCACGCTCGAGATGGAGAAGGCCGTCCTCGAAGCCAAGGGCTACGAGGTGCGCGCCGCGAGCACGCTGATGGAGTTCGAGCAGCACCTCAAGGAGTGGCGCCCGGACCTCATCCTCACCGACATCCACATGCCGGAGGCCAAGGGCACCGACATCTGCCGCACGCTCAAGGGCGAGTACAACACCCAGGACATCCCCATCGTGTTGTTCTCGAGCCTGAACGACGTCGAGCTGGAGAAGCTCGCGGAGCAGGTCGGCGCCGACGGCTACCTCTCCAAGGCGCACGGGCTGGACGCGCTGGGCGAGAAGGTCGACGAGCTGGTGGAGAGCATCATCTGGTGAGAGCGGCCCTCCGCCGCCTCGCCCTCCTCGCCGCGCTCGCTTGCGCGCAGGCCTCGTGCAATCGCGAGACGCGCGTCGAGGCGCCGCCGCCTCCGCCGGGCAAGAAGGTCAGCCTCGTCTTCACCGCCGCGCTCGACGGCTCCCTGGCTCCCTGCGGCTGCAGCGAGGGCATGCGCGGCGGGCTGGACAAGACGGCGCTGGTGGTCGAGCGGCTGCGCCAGAGCGCCCCCACCCTCTTCTTCGACGGCGGCAACCTGCTCTTCGGCGCGCAGACCCTCCCGGAGGAGGCGGTGCCCCAGCAGGAGCGGAAGGCCCGCGCCCTCGCCGACGCGCTGGCCAAGATGCGCCTGTCGGCCACCACGCCGGGCCCGCTCGACTCCGCGCGCGGCGAGACCTTCCGCAAGCTGCGCGGGTTGCCGGAGCTCTTGGGGAAGGGCCTCTACGACGCGGGCGGGGTGACCATCGGCGTCTTGTCGGCCGCCGACGCCGAGACGGTGAAGCGGCTCGCGGGCGAGCTTCGGGTCGAGGGCGCGCGCTTCGTGGTCGCCCTGCTCCCGGTTAGCTGGGACGAGGCCCTCAAGATCATCCTCGCGGAGAACGTGGGCATCGACCTGGGCGTGGTGACCCGGCCCAAGGGCGGCGTGTCGGAGGAGAACCGCGTGCTGGGCGGCAGGGTGAAGCTCGTGCAGCTGCAAGATCGCGGGCGGAGCGTCTTGCGCGTCGACCTCTCCTTCCGCCCCGGCCAACAGTTCGAGTGGCTCAAGGGCACCGGCGACAAGCAGCGCGAGCTGTCGGCCCTCGACGAGCGCATCGAGGCCCTGCGCGCGCAGGTGAACCAGCCCGGCATCGGCGACGAGCTCAAGGCGCTCAAGCAGGCGAAGCTCGCCGAGGTGGTGAGCCGCCGCGAGGCCGTGGCCGACGCGCCGCTCCCGGAGCCGCTGGACAAGAGCTCGGGCACGCTGCGCCCAGTTGCCATCGAGGCCAGCCTCCCCGGCGATCCGGCGGTCGGCGCGATCATCACCGAGTACGACCGCGACGTGGGGAAGATGAACCTCGACTGGGCGAAGCAGTACGGCCACGACTGCCCCCAAGCGACGCCCGACCACCCGGCGGTGGTGGGGAGCCTCGCCTGCGCCGGCTGCCACCTGCCCGCCTTCACCCTCTGGCAGCAGAGCAAGCACGTGCACGCGCACGAGGCCCTGGCCGCGAAGGGCAAGGAGAACCACCTGGACTGCGTGGCCTGCCACGTCCTCGGCTGGAAGCAGCCGGGCGGGGTGTGCCGGCTGGACAAGGTCCTGGGCCGCACCGAGGTGGGCTGCGAGTCGTGCCACGGCCCGGGGCTCGAGCACCTGAAGCTGCCGACCAAGGCGACCATTCGCAGGCCGGACGCGGCCACGTGCAAGGGCTGCCACGATCGGGAGAACTCGCCGCACTTCGACTTCGACACCTACGTCGCCAAGATCGTCGGCGAGGGCCACGGCAAGCCCATGCTCGACGGGGGCGTGCCCTCCCTGGGGGCCGTCACGCAAGCCCGCACCTCCCCGAAATAGGAAATGCGCAGGCCCGGTCGTGATGTTGCACTGGTGAGCCCGACGCCGCAGGCTCTGCCCTCTCGATGCTGACCGCCCTCCTCCTTGGCGCGCTGAGCGCCCTCGACGTACCGCTGCCGCCTCCGCCGCCGGGGATGCGGCTTTTGGCGCAGGCGACGCTCGAGCCCGTGGCCGACGCGGGCGCGCTCGACGCGGGGGTGGCCGACTCGCCGCTCGACGGCGGGCGGCCGACCGCGGCGGAGCTGTTGCGCGCCAGGGGCACCGCCGAGCAGGAGAAGACGGCCGAGGGCGAGTCGGAGCTCGACGAGCTGAAGGCCCTCGAGGAGGCGAGCCTCGACCCCACGGCCAGCGCCGACGCGACGCTGCGGCAGACGGTGTCGCGGCTCGGCTACGGCTCGATGGTGCGCGATCGCCTCGAGGAGCGGCTGCTCGAGGCCGAGGCCTCGGGGGAGGACCTGCCCTTCGCGCTCGCGCCGGTGACCGACGTGGCGACCTTCGACGTGACGCAGGTGGCGTCGACCTACGACATCCCGGTGGAGATGCAGCCCTTGGTGGCGCAGTACGTCCGCTTCTTCCAGGGCAACGGGCGCAGGTGGTTCAGGAAGTGGATGGCGCGCGGCTCCCGCTTCATCCCCCTGATGCAGCCCTTGCTCGAGGAGCGGGGCCTGCCGCGCGATCTCGTCTACCTCTCGATGATCGAGAGCGGCTTCAACACCCAGGCGAGGAGCTGGGCGCGGGCGGTCGGGCCGTGGCAGTTCATCGCCGGCACCGCGAAGATGTTCCGCCTCAAGGACGACTTCTGGGTCGACGAGCGGCGAGATCCCATCAAGTCGACCATCGCGGCGGCGCAGTACCTTGGCGTGCTGCGGGAGTCGCTCGGCCACTGGTACCTGGCGTGGGCCGGCTACAACACCGGCGGCAACCGCGTGCAGTGGATGATGGACAAGTACGGCACGAAGGACTGGTGGACGCTCGCCGACAAGCGGGGCTTCGCCCGCGAGACCAAGCACTACGTGCCCAAGCTCATCGCCTGCGCGCTGGTGGCGAAGTACCCCGAGGCGTTCGGCTTCTCGAAGGACGAGTTCGAGTTCGAGGGGCCCTTCGAGTACGACGAGGTGAAGCTCACCGACTCGGTGGATCTCGAGGTGCTGGCGGTGGCGTCCGGCTCCAGCTTGGAGGAGCTCCACGAGCTGAACCCGGAGCTCAAGCGCTGGTGCACCCCGCCCGCTTCGGAGAAGGAGCCGTACTCGTTCCGCCTGCCGAAGGGGAAGCGGGAGACGTTCGAGGCGGCGTTCGCCAAGTACGCGCCGAGCGAGAAGCTGCACTTCGCGATTCACCGGGTGGTGAAGGGCGACACGCTCTCGGTCATCGCGCGCAAGTACCACTCGGCGCAGGAGGCCATCTTGCGCATGAGTGGGCTCACCAGCGCGAAGGCCCTGCGCGTCGGGCAGGACCTGGTGGTGCCGGTGCCGTCGCCGGCGGCGCTCAGAGCCGGGAAGGCCGACGTGGCGCTCGAGCGGCAGGTGGTGCGAGCGCGGCGGACGGGGCTCGTGGCGGCGCGGCCGGAGGACGAGGTGCCCGCCGGCGCCGGCGCGGTGACCATCAGCGTGAGCACCGGCGGCACGGTGACGACGGAGAAGGTCGGCGGCAAGACGCGGGTGACCTACGGCGTGGCCCGGGGCGACTCCCTGTGGACCATCGCCCGCCGCTTCGACGTGCACGTGGCCGACCTGAAGGAGTGGAACGAGGTGCTCAACACCGCCTCGGGCTTGAAGGTCGGGCTGCCGCTGACGATCTGGCCGGGCGGGAAGGCGAACCTCGCGGGGGCGGTGGAGAAGAAGAAGTAGCCGCTACCGGCGCTCCGTCACCCGAACTCCGAAGGGCGCGAACGCCAGCATCCCCAGCTTCAGGTGCTGGAAGGCGAAGGGGATGCCGATGATCGACACCGCCAAGGGCAGCGCCAGCGCCAGGTGCGAGAGGAAGATCCACAGCCCGGCGAATACGATCCAGAAGACGTTGGCGATGCCGCCGAGCGCCCCCATGCCGGTCTGGTGGAAGTCCTTGCCGAAGGGGAAGAGCGCCAACCCCGCGATCTTGAAGCACTGCAGCCCGAAGGGGATGCCCACGATGGTGACGCAGCACACTGCCCCGACGAGCAGGTACTCGAGCGCGGTCACGAAGCCGCCGCCGATGACAGCCCACAGGAGGTTGAGGAGCAGGCGCATGGTGAATGTTTATACGATGACGCTCAGGAGGCATTGCCATGCCATCGCGCTCCCGCTGGATCAGCGCCGTCCTTCTCCTCGCCAGCGCGTTCTCGGCCTGCGCGACGCCCGCGGCCAGCGCGGCGGTGAGCGCCGCGGTGGTCAACACCGCCGTGGGGGTGGGCGTGGCGGGCTACGAGCGCTCGCAGGGCCGCTGCGTCTCCACCTGCCCCGTCGGCACCGCCTGCGTCCCCAAGACCGGCCTGTGTGAGCCGCTGCCCTGCCGCGGCCGCTGCCAGGCGAACGAGCGATGCGAGCAGTCGGGCCTCATCGAGCGCTGCGTGCCGGCGAGCGCGCCCGACCTGCGCATCGAGACCAGCGGCGCGAAGGAGAAGAAGTCCGAACCCGCGCCGGCGGCGCCGCCGCCCGCCACGCCCATGCCCGCGCCCGAGGCGCCGCGCGTGACGCCGCAGTAGCCCGTTCGACCGGAACCAACTTTCCCCCTGGAGTGTCGGTGGAGCGCTAGGCTCGCGCCCGGCTTCTTCCCCGAGGGGGCGACATGCAGCGGAGTCATCGTGGTGCAGCGCGGTGGTGGTGGGTCGGTCTCATCGCCGCGGTCCTGATTGGGTTCCTCTTCGCCACCACCCAGACCTGCTTGAGCGTCGGCCTCAAGCACGGCCTGTGGCTCGACGAGTGCCCCGACGGAGAGCTCCGGCAGACGATCCAGGTGAGCGCGCCGAGCTTCTTCCGGGGCTCGCCCTCCACCGTCGCGGTGAGCGCCCTCGCCAACTACACCCACGGCCCGGCCGATCAGCGCCGCGTCGAGCCCCTCGCCGCCTTCACCGCGACCTTCTCGCTGGTGGGCCCCTCCGGCGAGACCGCGCTCACCTCGAAGAAGCCGGTGCAGCACCGCGGCGCGACGCTGCTGACGGAGCTCGACGTGCCGAAGGTCGACGACGGCGACTACCTCCTCCGCACCAAGGTGAGCTCTGCCCTCGGCGAGTCGACGCTCGACCTGCCGCTCGCCCTCTACACCCCGGCGCGCGTGCACGTGCTCACCGACCGGCCGCTCTACGAGCCGGGCAACGTGGTGAGGTTCCGCGCGGTGGCGCTGAAGGCGTCGGACCTCTCGCCGCTCGACGGCCGCCCCGGCCTCTGGCGGGTCATGAACCCCGCCGGCGAGCTGCTCCTCGAGGAGAAGGTCCCCGCGGGCACGTGGGGTGTGGTGGCCGGCAACTTCCCGCTCGACAAGGGCGCGGAGAGCGGCACCTGGACCGTGAGCTGGTCGTCGGGCTCGGCGAGCTCGTCGCGCACCTTCACCGTGAAGCCGTTCACCCTCCCCCGCTTCCGCGTCGAGGCCTCGGCGTCGAAGCCCTTCTACCGGCGCCACGAGAAGCCCTCGCTCAAGGGCGAGGTGCGCTACTCGTCGGGCGCGCCGGTGGCCAAGGCGAAGGTCGAGCTGGGCTGGGGCTTCTTGGGCGAGTGGCCGCCGCCGACCAGCTGGACCGATGGCACCGCCTTCCCCAAGGCCGCCACCACCAACGAGAGCGGCGCGTTCACCGTCGAGCTGCCCGCGGTGCCGGACGACCTGCAAGGGCAGGCGCACGCGGTGGCCTCGCTCTCCGTCACCGACGAGTCGGGCGATCGCGTCACCGGCTCGGCCGACGTGATGTTCTCCGAGGAGGCCATCGCGGTGAGCGCCGTCACCGAGCTCGAGGCGGGCCTGGTGCAGGGCTTCAACAACCGCCTCTACCTGCGCGCCACCACCGCCGACGGCCGCCTGCTCTCCAACGTGGCGCTCAACGTGAAACGCCTCTGGGAGCCCACCGACAAGGGCACCGACGCCAAGGTCGACGAGGACGGCGTGGCCAGCTTGCAGGTCGACCCGGGCCCCGCGGTGAACGTGGTCATCCCCGCGCAGCCCTTCCGCCCGCCGCCCAAGCGCAAGCCGCTGGAGCGCCAGGGCCTCGCCGACATGCTCTCGGACGAAGGAGAGGCTTCGCTCGCTGATCGCCTGGCCTTCGATCGCATCGAGGGCAAGCTCGCGCTTTGCGCGCGCTACGTGCACTCGGCCGGCGACTCGCTCGCCGCCGGCGTCCTCGTCCACGCCAACGGCTCGGTGGGCGGCACGTCGGTGCCGGTGGGCCGGCTCGGCACCTGCGCCGCCGACGCGCTCAACGGCCTTCGCTTCGAGCCCGGCAAGGAGCGCGTGCTGCAGGCCAGCTGGGAGATCAACGACGAGGAGCTTCCCATGCTCGAGGTGACGGGCAGCTCGGGCAGCCCCGAGGCCCCGCCGGAGCTCGAGCAGGCGCTGGCCGACGCGATGTTCGAGGTGCGCGACTGCCTCCCCTCGACGATGCCGTCCGGCGAGCTCAAGCGCATGGCCACCTGGAAGTTCGAGCCGAAGAGGCGCGAGATGGCGCTAGGCTGGGCCAACGGCGGCGCCGAGGGCATGCAGCTTGCGGCGGGCGTGCAGGCCTGCGTCGAGGCGCGCCTGTCCAAGGTGACCTTCCCCAAGCCCACCCCGGACGTGCAGGCCGAGGAGGATCAGAGCCCGCGGCAGGGCGCGGTGGGCTTCACCCGCTTCCGCGTCGTCGCGCCCGAGAAGTACGAGTCGGTGCGACCGCAGCCCACCATCATGACCGGCTACGAGTTCATGGTGACGGCGAGGGCGGGGAACGAGGTGCTCGGCAGCACCAGGCTCCGCATGCGGCCGGGCGCGGTGCCGCCCTTGCGCCTGCGCGCGTCGAGCCAGCTCCTCACGCCAGGTGAGAAGGTGACCATCGAGGTGCTGCGCGGCCCAGACTTCGGCGGCACGCTCCCCGAGAAGCTGTTCCTCACTCATGCGGCGAGGCACCTCGAGGCGAAGCTCGACCCGAACACCCGCAAGGCCGAGTTCCAGGTCCCGGAGGACTTCGAGGGCTGGTCCGCGGTGCAGTACGGCGGCGCGCAGGTCTTCCTCTTCGCCCAGCCCAAGGGGCGGCTGGCGGTGACGGTGAAGCCGGAGAGGCCGCGCTACGCGCCGGGGCAGCTCGCGAACCTGGGCATCGAGACCACGGTGGGCGGCCAGGGCGGACGGGCGGCGGTGGGCCTGTTCGGCGTCGACAACAGCCTGGCGCAGCTCGCGACGCTGGCCGGCCCCGACGAGCTCGCGGGCCTGAGGCCCCAGGTGCAGGGCGCGGCGTCCTTTGGCGGGCTCGACGCGCAGGCGCTCTCGCTCGGGCGGGTGCGGGGGGCCAACGCCGCGGCGGCGACGCTCTTGCGCGTGGCGGCGCTGCCGCCGGTGCCGGAGTCGGAGACCGCGGTGAGCGCGCGGGGCGAGACGCTGTTCGACCCCAACGAGCCTCTGGTCGACCGCTTCTACGTCGCCCTGGAGGAGCTGCACGTGCAGGCCCGCGAGTGGGAGAGGACCGCGCCGGCCACCGAGAAGATGAGCCCGCGCACCATGGCGAAGCTCTGGGAGAAGACGCTCGACGCGCTCCAGGCCCGCCACGAGGTGAACACCGACGCGTGGGGGCGACGGCTCAAGCTGCACCGCCTGCCGCCGGACCTGCTGGCGCTCACCGATCCCCGGCAGGTGATCGTGGACGCGGTGCGGTTGCCCGAAGACGTCGAGAACTGGCAGGCGTTCGTCGCGAAGGAGCGGCCATGAAGAAGACGTCCATCGTCGGGTTCTTCGTCGTCGTAGCCATGATCTTCGCCTTCATGGCGGGCGTGACGGTCAGCGGCTCGGGAAAGCGGTTCCAGACCCGGGCGCTCTCGGCCGCCTCTCCCATGGAGCGCGACGAGGGCGGCATGGGTTACGCCATGGACGCGCCCGCCGCGCCGCCGCCCGAGGCCATGGCCGAGGGCAAGATGGACCGCCGCGAGCGCATGAAGGAAGAGGTCGCGCAGAAGGGCCTGTTGAAGGCGCTGAGCGGCGCCGCACCCGGCGGCAGCATCGCGGACGCCCTCGGCGGCGACCAACAGGGCATCGGCGGGCTGGGCCTGCGCGGCGGGGGTAAGGGCGGCGGCGGCTCCGGCTACGGCGCGGGTCTCGCCGGCCCCAAGAGGGCCCCGGCGAAGTCGAAGGCCAGAGCGGACGTGGCCGAGGAGGCCGAGAACCTCGAGGGCGGGGAGAGCGGCGGCGAAGCGCCCACTCGCGCCTGGTTCCCCGAGACCTTCCTCTTCGAGCCTCTGGTGGTCACCGACGCGAACGGCAAGGCCAACGTCCCGGTGAAGGTGCCCGACCGCCTCACCACCTGGCACGTGCTGGCGCTGGCGCACTCTCGCCAGGGCGGCCAGGCCGGCGCGGTGGCGGACTTCCTCGGCACGCTGCCGACCTACGTCGATCCGGTGGTGCCGCCCTTCCTCTACTCCGGCGACACGGTGCGGCTGCCGGTTCAGGTCGTCAACACCACCGACGGCGCGCTCGCCAGCGCCCTCTCGTACCAGGCCGTCGGCGCGACGCTCTCCACCGCGGGCGGCAAGGTGAAGGTGCCGGCCTTCGGCAACACCGTCGACTTCGTGACGCTCTCCACGTCCAAGCCCGGCACCGCGCAGGTGAAGGCCGTGCTCGGAGACACCGACGCGGTGGTGCGCAGCATCGACGTGAAGCCGCCCGGCAAGCGCGAGCTCGTCTCGCGCGGCGGCTCGCTCGCGGCGCCGCGCAGCTTCACCCTCCACGGCCCCGAGAACGCCATCGCCGGCAGCGAGTCGGTGGCGGTGCAGGTCTACCCGGGCGCGCTGGGCTTCTTGCGCACCGAGCTCTCGGCGGCGCCGGGGCGCGGCGGTGTGGCGGAGGACGGCTACCTGTTGCAGCTCCTCGGCAAGGCGCCGGGGCTGTTGCACGCGCTCGGCGGCGAGCCGGCTACCGACACCATCCGCGACCTCACCGTGCTCGCCACGCAGCGGGTGATGCGCCACGCGCGCAGCCCCTCGACCGACTCGGCGACGCTGCTGGCGGAGGCGGCGCTGGCGCACCCCGACAATGCCATCCTCTCGCGCCTCGGCGAGCGCCTGGCGATGCAGCTCCAGCGCGAGCAGCGCCCCGACGGCAGCTGCCAGGGGGCCGACGGGTGGACCCTGCAGCGGCTCCTCGTCACCACCTCGGAGTGCGTGCGCGCGGCCAAGGCCTCGACGCTCACTCCGGCCGCCAAGCAGCGCGCCACCGCGGTCACCATCAAGGCCACCGGCTTCTTCGAGCGCAACCTCGCGCGCATCAACGACGGCTACACGGCCGCGGCGATCCTCGCGTCGGGTGGCGTCTCCGGCGAGATGGCCAAGAAGCTCCAGGCGCTGGTGCTCGCGGGCCTGGTGAAGACCGACGACGGCGCGCAGTACCTGAAGGTCGAGCCGGGTGTGGTGCGCGCGGACGGTGCCACGCCGTCGACCTCCGAGGCCACCGCGCTGGCGGTGCTGGCGCTGAAGGGCGTGGACCAGGCGCCGCTCGCGGACCTCGGCACCTGGCTCCTCGGCGGCTACTCCATGTACGTCGGCTGGGGCGACGGGCGCGCGAACCAGGTGTGCCTGCGCGCGGTGACGGAGCTCTTCAAGGACCCCCTGCCCGCCTCGGTGCACCTGGTGCTGGAGCGCGACGGGGCGGCGATGGTCGAGGGCAGCTTCGACGCCGCGAAGCTCAAGCAGGTGGTGACGCTCGACGCCGACGCCAAGGGCTCGTCGGGCGCGCACACCTGGAGCATTCGCGCCGAGCCGCCGGTGCCGGGGCTGGGCTTCGCGCTGGGGCTGGTGGCCTACGTCCCGTGGAAGGACGAGCTGGGCGGGGGCCTCGAGCTCACCTCCAAGCTCCCGGCCGCCATGAAGGTCGGCGCGCCGGTGGACGTCGAGCTCACCGTGGCCGCGCCCTCGAGCGTCGCCACCAGGCTCTCGGTGGGCCTGCCCGCGGGCGTGCAGCCCGACGGCCCGGCGCTGGACGCGCTCGTCTCCGCCGGCCAGGTGCAGCGCTACGAGACCGAAGACGGCGCGGTGACGCTCCACCTGCCGGGGCTCTCGGCCGGCGCCACGCACCACTTCTCCTTGCGCGTGGTGCCGACGCTCGCCGGCAGCCTGCAGGCCGGGCCGTCGCGGCTCGAGCCCGAGGGCAACCCGATGGCCGGGCACGCCTTCGCGCCCAAGCTCTGGGCGGTGAAGTGAGGCCCCGGGTGGGCTGACGCCCCCGCCGCGCGGTGGGAGAATCGCCGCGAGTGGGGGCGGTCGCGTGCGGAGCGTCGACGCCCGCGTCGCAGAAGATCGCCTGCTGCCTCTGACCGGCTTCGCGAGAGGTCCCTCTGGTCTCGACGGGTCGGCGGGCCACTCGACGCCGCTCGGGGCGAACGAGGCAATCAGCCTTCGGCCACCGCCGCCACCCGCGCCCGCCCCCGCCCGAGCTCGGTCACCTCGACGCGCTCGGGCTCGAGCCTCGCCTTCAGCACGTCGACGGCCTTCTCGCGCAGCGCCAGGCCGCAGGTGAAGACGTCGATGGCGACGTAGTCGTGCTCGGGCCAGGTGTGCACCGACAGGTGACTCTCGGAGACCAGCACCACCACCGACGCGCCCTGGGGCTCGAACTTCTTCTTCACCACGCCCTCGATGCCGCAGCCCGCCGCGCGGGCCGCCTCGAGGAGCGCTCCTTCGAGGAACTCCAGGTCGTCGGCCCTCGCCACGCCGTAGAAGTCCACCAAGAGGTGCGAGGCGATGCTCACCGCTCCGCCATCAGGAGCTTGAGCTCCTTGATGCGCCGGGTGACGAAGTCGCGCTCCAGGTTCTGGAAGTTCTCGGGCAAAAGCTCCTTCGAGGTGCACTCCTGAACCGCGGCGAGGTTCTGCAGCTCGATCTCCAGCGGGTAGTTCGGCGGCACGAAGTCGCGCACCACCTGCTCCACGTCGTCGGCGGTCACCGCGTCGCGGCCGGCGATGACGGCCCGGAACTTGGCGCGCACCAGGATGGCCTCGATGTCGGCGCCCGAGAACTGCTGCTTCGACAACTGCGAGAAGTTCGGCACCTCGACGTTGACCTTGGTCTTCTTCTGCATCGCCTTGAACAGCTCGTCCCGCTCGGCGTCGCTCTGCGGGTAGAAGAGCGCGATGTGCTCCTCGGCGCGGCCCTGGCGCTTCAGGTCGATGGGCAGCAGATCGGGGCGGCAGGTGAGCAGGAACCAGACGATCTTCCCGCGGTACTCCGTGTTGCCCATGAAGCTGGCGATGCTGGCGAACACCCGGCTGCTGGTGCCCGAGTCGCCCGAGGCGTCGCGGTTGCCCAGGAACGCGTCGGCCTCGTCGATCATCACCGCCACCGGCCACAGCGCCTTGAGCAGGTTGAAGATCTTCTCCAGGTTCGACTCGGTGACGCCCTGCCACTGCGAGCGGAAGTTCAAGAACTTCACGCAGGGCACGCCGATCTCCCCCGCGAAGCAGGTGACGAGGAAGGTCTTCCCGGTGCCCACCGGCCCCGACACCAGGTAGCCCATGGGCATCACCTCGATGCGGCCGCTCTTCAGGGCCGACGAGGCGTCGCGGAGCATCTTCTTCGCCTTGGCGTGGCCCGCCACCACGTCGAGATTGTACGGAGGCTCGATGAACTCGAGCAGCCCGTGACACTCGGCCTGGATGATCTCCTTCTTCTTGTCGCGCAGGACGTCGGCGCCGATCTTCGCGCCGCCCTCGATGGCCTCGGTGAGCACGCGGTCCAAGTTGATGCGCGAGAGCCCGGCGGTCATCTTCGCCAGGGCCGGCAGGGGCAGCTCTGACACCGACGCCAGCTTCTTCCCCTCGAGCTTCCACTTCACGAACTCGAGCCGCTCGTCCTCGGTGGGCAGGGCGATCTCGATGTTGGCGACGTAGGGGTTGCGCGAGAGCCTGGGGCTCAGGTCCGCCAGGTTCTCGGTGATGAGCACGATGGACAGGTCGCCAGAGAGGAACTGCGGGTCGCAGGCCCACTTCACCAGCGTGGCGAGCACGAAGCGGTCCTCGGCCGAGAGGTGCCCCATGTCGCCGGCCGGCGCGAGCGTCTCGGCGAAGTCGATGACCAGCGCGAGCGACTTCCCGTCGGACAGCCTCATGCGCAGGTAGTTCTCGACGATCTGCAACGCCCGCCCGGGATCGCGCGGCATCACCTTGGCGAAGTCGGTGCCGTACATCGCGTCGTAGCCGGCCAGCGCGCGTCCGAGATCGGCCTGCGTCTCCTTCTGCGAGGCGCGAATGCCCGACGAGCGATCGTAGAAGACCACGTGGTCGCGCCCGCCGAAGAGCTCGTCGGAGAGGAAGGTCTTCAGGTTCTGGAAGTCCTTCCCGCCGTCGTCGCGGGAGACCGGCTCGAGGTCCCGCACGTTGCCGTAGATGACGAAGGTGCTGACGGTGCGCGTGTAGTACCGCTGCGCGAGCTTCTGCGCCCACGCGGGGAGCCCCGCGAGGGGATCGGACGACTTCTTCCGGGTCATGGGCTGTTCCCCTTCGGACGCGCGCGAAGCCTTACTCTGGATCGGCGCCCTTCTTCTTGAGCTTCTTGGTGAGCTGCGTGGGCTCGAAGCCGTCCTTCACCATCACCACCTCGATGAGCGGCTCGTAGCCCTCGGCCCGGAGCATCACCGTCGCCTTGCCCGAGGGCACGGTGACGATCTGCGGCCAGTCGGTGATGGGGCCGCCGTTGGGACCGGTGATGTCCTTCCCGTTGATCTGGAGGCGCACCTTGCCTTCGCCCAGAGCCGGCGGCACGTCGATCATCACCAGGCCCGAGGGCGGCTCCTTGAGGAAGATCGCCGCTCCGACGCCAGCGGCCGCGACCAGCACCAGCGCGATGATGCCGAAGAGGAGGAGCTTCGACCTGCCGCCGCCGGACGCGGCCTGCCCGCTCACGCCCCCGATGCCGGGAGCCACGAAGGGCAAGGTGTTCGACGACTCGGCGGTGGCGAGCTGCGGGTTGGGCGGCGCGCCGGTCAGCCTCGGCGGACCGCCCGGGATCATCGACGGCCCACCCACCATCGGCAGATCGGACGACGACAGCACCGGAGGGCCGGGCCGCTGCCGGGCCGCGACCGGCGCCGCGGGCGTGGGGAGAGGGTCGTGCACCGGCGACGTGTCGGTACCGGGGCCCGACGGGGGCAGCTTGAGCGCGGGGCGACCGGGGTCGGTGGCCAGCTCCGGACCGTCGTCGGCGACCGGTGGCCCGGGCCGGCCCTTGGCCAGGTTCTTCAGGCTCGGCCCCGCGTTGGTGTCCTCGGAGGAGGACGACGAATCCACCAGCATCGTCGCGTTGTGCTCCTCCTTCTCAGTCTGGAGCGCCGGAGCGGCGGCGGTGAGGCGTGGCATGGCGGCGAGGCTGGGCGCGCGCCCGGGCGAGGCC
>JBBIOE010000087.1:0-27291 GCA_037443525.1 Archangiaceae bacterium
AGGGCATCAAGGGGCTCGGGCCCGCCGCGGCGAACATCCTCTACTTTCTCCACCCGACGCTGGTGCCGCCGTCGAACACCGCCATCGTGAAGGGCTACAACCTCCTCACCGGGGCCAAGGTGAAGCTGGGGAAATGGGACGAGTACCTGGCGATGCGCGAGGGCGTGCTGGCCTTCAACGGACAGCACCGCGCGCTGTTGTCGAACGACCTCGGCGCCGCCGCCGGCTTCCTCTTCGACGTGGGTTCAGGCCGATACCCGATGCCGCCACCGGGTGACTCGCCCGACGCCCTCGCGAAGTGGGAGGCCGACCTCGCACGCGTCCGCGAGGCCGGCGCCGCCGAGGCGAAGGCGCTCGCGCAGTCGAGCAGCGACGACCACGGTCACGTCGAGGTGCAGGGCTGGCTGCGGGACCTCGGCCGCGCGCTGGGCTTCGAGGTGTGGGTGGCGAGCAACGACCGTACGCGCGCTCTCGCCGATGGCCAGCTCGCCGATGGCTGCCTCGCCGAGCTCCCGCCCGCGCTGAAGAGCTCACCCTCCGCGGACACCATCTCGCTCATCGACGTGCTCTGGCTCGAGAAGGGCTCGGGCGCGGTCTCCGCGGCCTTCGAGGTCGAGCACACCACGAGCATCTACTCGGGCATCGTGCGCATGTTGGACCTCGCGCTCGGCGTACCGGAGGCGAAGGCGCAGGTCTTCTTCCTCGTCGCCCCCGATCGCCGCGAGGACGACGTGCGCGCCCAGCTCGCCCGGCCCGCCTTCAGCCGCGTGGCCGACCTCGACGTGAGGTATGTGGCCTACGGCGCGCTGAAGGAGCACAAGGACGCCATGGCGCGCTTCGGCCAGGGGCGGAAGGCCATCGAAGCCATCGCCCAGCGCCTGCGCGACACGTGAGGAGCGGCACCGGAGGGCATGCACGGCCGCTTCGGCAACACGCTCCTTGTGAACGGGCGAGCCCTACCGGATGATGGCCGAGTACGTCGTCTCGCCGTAGTTGGCGGCGGGCGGACGGCGCCGATCAGCCTGCGCGCGGGCGCTCCACCTTTCGCCTCGGGCGGAGCAAACCGAGGCCGAGAACCCCGAGCGAGCCGAATAGCCCCTCGGTCCCCGAGCAGCCGCAGCCCTTTCGCCCATCAACCGTGCCGGTGTTCTTCACCGTCACCGTCACCCGGGCGGGCGCGCTGGCCACGCCCTGTGCATCGGTGACGGCGAGCGCGAGCACCACGGTCGCATCGGCCTTCACCCATGGCGCGGTGAGCGTCACCGTGTCCATCGTCGCGCCATCGAGCGTGACGGCCGGGCCGGAGTCCTGGCTCCACGCGAAAGTCACCGCCGAGCCCTCGGGGTCGCTCCCCGACCCGGAGACGGTGATCGACGTGCCTTCGGCGACCTCGATCGCCTCCGGCGCCGACGCCACCGGCGGCCGGTTCACGTTCTTCACCAGCACGTTCTTGGTGAACGGTCCGACCACCGCCCGCCCGTCGCTGACGGTCAGCGCGAACGAGAGCGTCGTGTCCACGTCCACCGTCGGGGCCGTGAACGTCGGGCCGGTCAGCTTCACCAGCGGTCCGCCGGTCTGGACCCACGCCTGCGTCACGGCGTCCCCGTCGGGGTCGCTCGTGGTCGCGGTCAGCGTGACGGCGTCGCCCTCACTCACCTCCTGGTCGCTGACCGCGGCGCTCGGAGCCTTGTTGAAGCAGAGGTTCGGATCGCTCACCACGGTGGTGAACGGGGTGTTGGTGATGCCCACGAAGGCGATGTCGTCGAGCTCCCAGCCCTTCGCGGCGGCCGCGTCGTCGGCGCCGATGCGGAAGCGGAACCGCACCGTCTGGCCCGCATACGACGTGCCCAGGTTCACGGTCTCGCCGACCATCGCCGGGTAGCCCGCGGACTTGCCCACGTAGGCCGCGCTGCCGGCGAGTGGATTCGAGCTCGCGGTGTTGCCGCTGCCCGCGTACAGCGTGCCGGTGTAACCGGGGGTGGCCTTGGCTCCGACGTCGCTCCAGCTCGCGCCGTCGTCGCTCGACACCTCGATGACCGCGCCATCGTACGCGTCGCCGGTGTTCGGGTCCGTCTCGAAGTCGAAGCGGTGGCGGAAGGTGATGGTGAAGTCGCCCGAGCCCACGTTCAAGGCCGGAGAGATGAGCCAGGTGTCGGCCGGCGAGGACGGGTCGGGCCCGAACCAGGAGTGGTCCGTGGCGCTGGTCTCGAAGCGGCGGAAGTCGCTGCCGGTGTTCCCGTTCGGATCCGAGGCGGCTGTCCACTGCGTCATCGGCGCCTCGACGTCATCGACGGTGGCGCCCTTCTCGCGCACGTCGAAGTTCATGCGGAACGCCGCGTCCTTCGTCACCGGGGCGCCAACGAGCGACGGGTCGGTCACCGAGAGGGTGAACAGCGCCGGGGTGACGCCCTTCACGTCGCCGAGGGAGACGGGGATCTTCACCGTGGCTGAGGCAAACGGTGCCAGAGCAGGCAACGTCAGCGGGCCGCTTCCACCCATGGTGAGGCCCTGGGTGGCGGTGCCGACTTGCAGGGTCGCCGCCGTCAAGGCGCCGATGCCCACGTTCTTCACCGTGACGGAGAGGAGCCCCGACTCCTTCGCGTCGAGGGTGCCGTCGTGGTCGCAGGCGCTGGTGGCATCATCGAGGGCGACGCCGGTGATGGCTGCCGCGTTCCCGACGATGAAGCTCTCCTGGGCCGGGGAGTTGTCCGGCGAGTCGCGGTCCGGCGCGACCGCCCCCATGCCGAGCCCGCGCTTGGCGAAGGCGGTCCAGAACGTGGCGTAGTCCTGAGGGTCCTTCGCGGCGACCACCGCGAGCATCGCGTCGCGCGCGTCCACGAAGGTGGGCATCAGCGGCGTCGCCTTGTACGCGGCGACCAGGTACGCGCGCATGCGGTCCTGTGCCTGAAGGAAGGTGAAGCGCGGGTCGCGCAGCAGTCCCGCGTAGCACTCCCACAGCATGGTGGCCCACACCTCGCCGGTCGCGTGCACTTCGGAGTTCTGCGAGCCGCCCAGGCCGAAGGCCGTCGGCACGCCCGAGGGCAGCCGCACCCCGTCCTGGATGTGCTTGAAGGTGAGCCCGTTCTTGGTGAGGTCCGTCGAGTACGGCACGCGGCGGATGCCGAAGTAGTAGCCCTGGGGGTTGGTCGCCGCGCTGGTGTACGCCGCCATGCCGTAGACGCCGTTCCACGACGCGTTGGTCGGCACGAGCGTGTCCTCCTCGCGCACCAACAGCAGCATGGAGTGGAAGTCGGCCCACCCCTCGCCCATGCCCACCGCCTGGTTGTTGGACAGGCCGTTGCCGTCGCCGATGAGGCGGTTGGAGATGTAGTGGCCCCACTCGTGGGCGACGATGGCGTTGTCGACGTCGCCGTCCGCGTCGGCCTTCTTCAGGCGGCTGATGGTGGCGGTCGTGCCGGACGGGAGCGCTCGGAGCGACTGGCCCGCGATCTTCGTCACGGAGAGCGTGGGGATGGTCACGCTCCCGTTGCCCTGGAGCGACGGTGGCGTGCTGCCCGCCACGTTGTCCATGATGATGACGCCGGCTGCGCCCGCGGCCTGCGCGGCCTGAGCCTTCTGCGCGAATGTGCACGTGCCGCGATCGACGAGGGCGATCTTTCCGGACACCGCGTTGGTGATGGCGGTGCAGGCCAGCGCCGAGGTGCCGCTCTGCGCGAGCGCGAGCTCGCCGGAGACGGTGAACGACTGCGGGCCGAAGGTCGCGCCCTCGACCGCGAAGGTCTGGGCGGGGGCGGTCGCCACCGAGAGGCCGCCCGTCGACGCTCCATCGAAGATGTACATCTGCATGCGCGGGCTCGCGCCGTCGGACGGCGTCGACATGTTCGCGTTGTTGCGCCCCGAATTGTCCTGCGCCTCGGCCTGCAGCGCGTCACCTTGCACGCCGCCGCGCCCGAGGTTCGAGGCCTGCGCGTTGCCCGCCTTCTCGTCGAAGCCCACGTCGTAGTACCAGTCGTGGAAGAAGTTGGTGTCGTAGAAGAGCTGGGTGATGACTGCCTGCTGCTGCGTGGCGTTCGCGTTGGGATCGATGGTCGGGTCGTAGACGCGGTCGAACTGGCCCGGCGCGGAGACGGCGCCCATCAGGTCGCCGGCGCTGAACCCATTGGGCGCAGCGAGGTCGGCGTAGGCGCGCACGTTGTTGCCGGCGGTGCCCGTCGCGCCGGGCGCGAGCCACGGGTCATTGGTGCTGATCGGCCCGTGCTCGACCGAGACCAGCTCGGGCGGGAAGAAGCCCGGGTTGAAGCCGTCGAGTTGGCCGGTGGGGTGCGGCGTCGCGATGGTCCCCTGCGGGCCGTCGGTGGGCAGGTGCCGCGAGGAGGTGTCCGCGTAGACGCGGTAGTCGAACGAGTCAGCCGCGGTCAGGTTCTTTTGGAGGAGCACGGCGCCGTCCACGGCCGAGACGATGAAGGACTCGTAGAGCGAATCCGTCGAGGCGCGACCGAGCTCGACCTCGACCTGGAAGGCCGGCGCGATGCCGTCTGCGAGGGGGAAGTAGACGGGTCGCACGCGCGCGGGCGTCGGCTCGGTACCGACCCGGAAGAGCGTGAAGCCAGCTCCATCCACGCCGAAGCGTCCGAGCGCGGTCGCTTCGACGCCACGGCCAGAGAGCGCCTGCACCGCGACGAGGAGCGCGGAGCTCTCGGAGAGAGAGAAGGCCCCGCGCACCTTGAGCTCGGGCGTGAGGTAGCCGGAGAGCGCCACCAGCTCGAGCTCCGGCGTCATGATGACCTTCACCTCGTCGCGAAAGACACGGACGCCGTGCACGCGCTGCTGGAACGCGACGACGACGGCGCCGTGGTCTCTCAGATCGTGCACGTGCACGGCCGTCGCCTCCGCCCACGCGCGCGGCGAGGCCCGGTACAGCTCGGCGTGCGCCACGAGGTAGCGGCGTGCCGCCTGCTCGGCAGTGAGGCCCATCGTACGGAAGGTCGTGCCGCCGAGCGCAGGCGGGCTCGACCACAGGAAGGTGGGGACCCCGAGGCGCGGCTCGATTGAGGTGATCAGGCTGCCCTCGGCGAGCGCGCGCGAGGCGGGCGTCATCGTCCGGGAATCGGGCAGTTCGCGACGTTGCTGACTCGACAGGAAGCTGTCAGGCCCAGACGCGGCGAGTACTGGGGCCGCCAGAAGAATGCCAGTCGCGAGAAGGCGGGAGGGGGTCAGGGGCATTTCGAGCTTTCCATTCGCTGAGCGCGGCGAGAGTGAGCGCCCCGCGCCGTGCAACGCCGTTGCCACTGGCGCGGTGTGCTCCCAGCACCGGCAAACCGCGATCGCCGCAGGGGTTCGCGTCGAATCGGAGCCCCTCGGCGCGGTGGTCGGGTAGGGAATCCTCGTCGGGGGGCTGCGGACTATTCTCCACTCGAATTCGAGCCCCCCTTCCCTCGCGAAATCGGGCTCCTGCAGCTCGCCGCAAGCCTCGGAAAAGACTCGGGGCCGCGAGCGCGCCTGTGAGCAGAGGCGTGATGGAGCGGACCGCGGGCGCGCAGGGTTCTTGCAGCCGGCGAGCGCTCCGCGGCCAAAGGGGACGCGGGCTCCACTGGCTCGAGCCGAAGGGAGGTGAGCGAGCGATGAAGAAGAACGTCAAGGTGCGCCACTGCGGCGTCTGAGCCGAACGGAACCTCCACCGTTGACGGCAGCCGGTCCCAACTCCTGGCTGCCGTCCCTTCACGTGAGTCCGGGAGCCGCCTGTGGAATTCGATGCAATCGTCGTCGGCAGTGGTCTGTGCGGTTCGCTCGCGACGCAGGCGCTCGAGGAGCGTGGCCTGCGCGTGCTGGTCATCGAGGCGGGCCCGGACTTCGACAAGCCGCTTCCGGGCGAGGTGGCTCCGCTCCAGAAGGCCGTCGCGTCGCACGCGAAGGTGACCTCGCCCGACTGGGCCTTTCGTGGCCCGACCGCCTACGAGTGGCACCGCGTTCGAGCCCGCGGCGGGCGGACGCTGCTGTGGGGTGGCTGGATGGAGCGCCCGGTGCAGGACTACTTCGAGGCGCGGCGGAGAATGGGCGCGGCGTGGCCCGTGCCGCTGGAGAACCTGGACACCTGGGTCCGCCAGGCGGAGAAGAGGCTGACGGTGTGCCGGGGCAAGCCAGGTGCCCTCCACGGAATCCTGCAGCGGTTGGGAGTTCGGGCCGACGTGAAGCGCGAAGCGGTCCTGCTCGGCCGGCGCCGGATGTTGACTGCACCGGACCTCGCCCTGAAGAGCCCCGTACTCGCCGATCACCCGGTCCTGAGCATCGAGAAGACGTCGAGGCACCTGCTGATCAAGACCGGACGTGGCGAGACCTACTCCGCCCGAAGGGTCATCCTCGCGGCCTCGCCGGTCGAGACCGCCCGCATCATCGAGGCCAGCCTCCCAACAGCGGCGCGAAAGGGGCGCTTCGACCTGCACGATCACCTCATCGCCGGAGCCATCGCCATCGCGCCTCGCTTCCCCCATCGCGCGCACCCGCGCAACGCGGCCGAGCCGTCCGCCGTGGTCTACCCGGACCCCGGTCAACGAATCCGCTTCACTCTCGAGGTTCGGGGGCCGACCCCGCTCGAGCAACTGGACGACGAGGACCTGAGGAACCTGGGTTACTCCCGCGAGGAGGCCCGGAAGCTCAGCTTCTTCGTCGTTTTCGCGATGGGAGAGACCGACCCGCTGGTCCCTCGGGCTGTCGTTCTGGACGAGCGGGAGCGCGACTCTCTCGGGCGGCCGATTCCGACCTTCGTCCAGCGGGCGCACACGGGCTACGAGAAGCGCCTGGCCAGGCAGATGAACGCGCGCGTCCTTCGCCTGGCCCGCGAGCTCGCCCGCTCGCGCAAGGAGGCGTTCTGCATCTACGACGCGAACGACTTCTCGTCGGGCGGCCACGAGACCGGGACCTGCCTGAGCCGCGTCACGCCCTCGGGAGAGGTGATGTTGCTGCCCGGTGTCTTCGTGGCCGACGGCGCCGGCGTGCCTGGCGCGACGGATCGGCACCCGAGTCTCACCCTGGCGGCGAACGCGCTCCGGGTGGCGGACTCGGTCGCCGCGCGCTGGTGGTGACGCCCCGCGCCTCGAAGGCGACTCAAGGAGGAGTCGCCGAGCCAGCCCGTCGGCGTCGATGCGGGCTCGGTTCGAGGGCGAGGGCCCTTGGCCTCCCAGCGAACCCGCGTGGCCCATGCCGCTCGCCTGCCGACTGCGGAGCGACGCCTCGCCTCTCGAGCTGTTGGTGAACGTCGGTGCTCAGCGGGTTGCTCGCCTCGCCCCGCGTACGGGCGACGACACGGCATGCGGGATGCTGGTGCCTCCACGGTGAGCGAGGCACCGCATGACTGAGCGTCAAACTCAGGGATTCGCATCAAGCGGCGAGAAGCGCTGTCGAGTGTGTGGGGCCACCATCGCCGCCGGCCTTCCTCATGCCAGGGAAGGCGAGGAGTACTGCTGCGAGACGTGCTTCCTCAGGCGCCAGGAGGTTCGCGGTCCCGGTCTGGAGGCAGCGCACGACGAAGCCTACCTGACGCTCGCCGAGGCGCTCGCGGCGACGCTGGATGCCCGCGAGCACGAGACCGGGCTGCACTCCAAACGTGTCGCGTGCCACACCTCGGTGCTGGCGCGGCGTTTCACCAGCGATCCCCGGCGGCTGTGGCAGATCTACTGGGGCGCGCTGCTCCACGATCTCGGGAAGACCGGCATCCCCGACGCCATCCTCCTCAAGCAAGGGCCGCTGAGCGCCGAGGAATGGAAGGTCATGCGCAGCCATCCCGAGATTGGCTACCGCATTCTCGCCGGCGTGCCCTCCTTGGCCGAGGCGGCGGACATCGTCCTGCACCATGAGGAGCGCTTCGACGGCACGGGCTATCCTGAAGGCCTCGCGGGTGAGGCCATTCCCCTCGGCGCGCGCCTGTTCGCGGTGATCGACACCCTGGACGCCATCACCTCCGATCGTCCCTACCGCAAGGGAAGCTCCTTTGACGTGGCGCGGGCGGAGATCGAGCGCATGGCCGGTACGCAATTCGACCCCTCCGTGGTGAAGGCCTTCATCGCTGAAGAAGGCCCACTCCGCCGGATGGTGGAGCTGAAGTGCGGGTGACGGTGCGCTCGGAATCGACGCGGGCCTTCACAGCCCTCCGTGGACGACCTCCAAGCGCCCGCCCCGCCCCACCTTGGGCTTTCCTCCAGTGGCGCGGCGAAGCAGCTTCCAGCTCTCGAGCACGCTGACGACGATGAGCCCCAGCGCGAGGCTGAGCGCGCAGTCGGCGAGCGACAGGACACCGAGGTGGAAGATTCGTTGCGTCGCCGGAATGTGGTGAAGCCCGAGCTGCACGAGCACGGAGAGCGTGACGACGCCCACCAACCCGGCGTTCGTCAGCGCCCCCAGCTCCCAGAAGACGCGCGTCGGACTTCGCGCCGCGAACGCTCTGAGCACCTCGCTGAAGACGATGACGGAGAACGCCAGATTCCGAGCCTCCGTCTCGTCCCTCCATCGGAGCGCCCACACGTAGACGCCCAGCGTGACGGACATCTGGAGCAGCCCCGTGACCAAGACGTTGACCCACTCCGCCCGTCCGAGGATGGGCTCCGACGCCAGCCGCGGGGGTCGGTCCATGACCTCTGAGTCCGCCGGCTCCATCACCAGAGCCAGCGCCGGGAAGCCATCGGTGACGAGGTTGATCCACAGCAGATGAATGGGAAGCAGCGGCGCCGGCAAGCCGGCCACCGACGCGACCAGCATGATGGCGAGCTCACCAACGTTTCCCGCGAGCAGGTAGACGAGTGACTTGCGGATGTTGTCGAAGATGCCTCGGCCTTCGCGCACCGCCGCCACGATGCTGGCGAAGTTGTCGTCGGTGAGGACGACGTCGGCAGCCTCGCGCGTCACCTCGGTACCGGTCTTCCCCATGCACACCCCGACGTTCGCCTCGCGGAGCGCGGGCGCATCGTTGACTCCATCACCGGTCATGGCGACCACCTCGCCTTTGGCCTTCCAGGCGCGGACGATGCGCAGCTTGTCCTCCGGCGTCGCGCGGGCGTGGACCAGGTCACCTGAGGCGTCCCCGGCGCGAACGATGCCGAGCTCCTGCGCGATGGCCTTCGCGGTGAGCGGGTGGTCGCCGGTGATCATCACCGTGCGAATGCCCGCGATGCGTGCCGACGCCACCGCCTCGATGGCCTCGGTGCGGGGCGGGTCTGCGATGCCGACCAGGCCGAGAAGCCGGAGCCCTTGCTCGTCCGGGCTGTCACCCACTGCGACGGCGAGGACGCGCAGGCCCCGCGTGGCCAGCTCCGCGTTGGCCTTCGACGCTCCCTCCGCGCCGCTCGAACACAGGGGCAGGACCGCCTCCAGTGCTCCCTTCACGTACAGCTTCCCGTCGTCCCGAAACACCGACATGCGCTTGCGCTCGGAATCGAAGGGGATCACCGAGACCCGAGGCCGCGTACGCTCGATGTCCCCGCGACGAATACCCCGCTCCGCCGCGGCCACCAGCAGCGCCACCTCGGTGGTATCGCCGACGCCCGAACGCTCGTCCCGCGAAAGCTCCGCATCGCTGCAGGCCGCCGCCGCATCCAGGAGCATCGAATGGTCGGCGCCCCACAGCTCCCGCACCGTCATCACACCGGTCGTGAGCGTTCCGGTCTTGTCGGTGCAGATGACCGACGCACACCCCAGGGTCTCCACGGCCGGCAACCTCCGAACGAGGACGTGGCGGGCCGCCATGCGCTGCACGCCGATGGCCAGAGCGATGGTCACGATGGCCGGCAACCCCTCAGGCACCGCCGCGACGGCGAGCGAGACCGCCGAGAGGAAGACCACGAAGAGGCCTTCTCTCCGAACCAGGCCCGCGATGGCCACCAGCACCACGACACCGAGGCACGCCACCAACAGCATGCGGCTGGCCTGCGCGAGGCGGCGCTGCAGAGGCGTCTCGGTCTCCTCCGCCTCACCCAGCAGCCCCGCGATTCGCCCGAGCTCCGTCCGCATGCCCGTGGCAGTCACCAGCGCTCGCCCGGTGCCCATGGCCACCGAAGTCCCCATGAAGACCGAGTCCGAACGCTCCGCCAGCGGGCTGCCGTCGGGAATCGGCGTGGAGGACTTCTCGACCTGTGCGCTCTCGCCGGTCAGGGGAGCTTCAATAGTGGCCAGCCGGTTGGCCTCGATGAGCTTCGCGTCCGCCGCCAGGACGTCGCCGGCCTCGAGGAGGAGGAGATCGCCCGGCACGACCTCGCGCGACGGGATCTGGACGGCACGGCCGTCGCGCACCACGCGCGCCCTCGGTGCCGTCATCGTCCGCAGGGCCTGCATGGCGCGTTCAGCGCGGTACTCCTGAAAGAAGCCGACCAGCGCGTTGAGGACGACGATGGCGCCGATGGCCGACGCGTCCACGAGCTCCCCAAGCAGCGCCGATACGACGCACGCGGCCAGCAGAAGCAGAACCACGGGGCTCTTGAACTGAGCCAGGAGCATCAGCCACGCCGAGGGACCTTTCTCGCGCGACAGCTCGTTCGGCCCCGACTCGAGGAGGCGCGAGGCGGCCTCGACCGCGCTGAGCCCGGTGGGCGTCATGGCACTCCTCGCAAGTGGCGGGTGCGCCACACCACGTACACGGCCGGTCCGCACCCGCTGGCCTTGAGCGCGGCGTCGATGCGCGTGCCGGAACCAGTCGAGTAGCGGGCCGTGGCCGAAGAGACCAGCTGCTTCGCCAACGCGCGTTGGTCCGCGAGGAGCCTCGCCAGGCCCCGCCGCTCGTGAACCATGAAGAAGGCGGTCGCTGCGTCGAGCTCGACGTCGAGGCCGACGCGTAGGGCATCCGCTTGGAGGCGCTGGGCCTCGGCTTCGGCGGCCTCACGACGGTGGGCGAGAAAGCGGGACATCGGAAAGCGCGGTTCGACGCCCAGGCTCACGTTCGCACCGTCCAGCATGAACGGGAGGTGGTCGAGCGACAGGGAGATCTCTGGATCGTCCAGCGCGGAGACGATGGCCGGCCGCTCCCCCGCGGCACGCGCCCGGGCACGCGCGGCGACGATCTCCGCGCGTTGAGTACGCGCCAGCTCACGCGCCTGCTCGAGACGCAAGGGGCTGGGAAGTGGCGCCTGCCCGAGCAGCACCGTCCCGGCGAGCGCGAGCGCGAGGATCACGGGAGGTCCCCTGAGTCGGTCATCCGGGTGCGGCCTGCTTCGCTCATCCGCTGATTCCCACCGATCCGTCCCACGACGCGCATCGGCCGAGTCCGAGCGCTCCGCGGATGGCTTCGATGGGTACCCGTGGCGGGGATGGGCTTCAACGCGCATGCCACGCGCGCCGACGCCGTCGCAGGCCGGTTCCGATGCATTCCCTGCGTCACGCCCGGAGGGGGCGCGTCTTCGACCACGAGAAGCGCAACTGATCAGTCCTAAGCGTGAGCAGCGGCCGCGCTCCGTTCAGCAAGCACCACGTCGAGTTGGGGCATTGCCGCGCGCAGCCCTTCTTCCATGCCCGCCACCACTTGCTCCATTGCTTCAACGCTCGGGAACCGGGTGACGCTGGTCATGCGCGATCCCGTCGGCGTGGACTCGAAGGAGAACGTGATCGACGACGGCATGTTTTCGTCCCCGGCGTTGTCGTCGCCGTCTTGCACCTCGAACGAGCTGATTGGATTCACCGCGATGAACTTCCACGAGCCGCTCCACTTCTCTCCCTTCGGCCCGGTCAGGAAGTACTCGGCGCGACCGCCAACTTTCATGTCATGACGCGTGAAGGTAGCGGGCCAGGTGGGTGGTCCCCAGAAGCGCTCGAGTTGGCGCGGGTCGGCAAAGGCATCCCAAAGGCGTTGTTGCGGAACGGGAAAGTGGCCCACGACGGTGAGGGTGAGCTTCGCGGCGTCCTTGGTGACAGAGGTGAGCGGCATACTCATTTCCCTTTCGGTAGAAGCACATCGTCGAGCTGGGCCATGCGCTGGCGCCAGATGGTTTCGAAGGAGTCGAGGAGCTCGCCAGCCCGCTGGAGCCGCGCGCGGTTGGTGGAGACCAGTTGCTCACGGCCGTTTGCACGCTTCTGAATGAGACCCGCGCGCTCGAGCACGGCGACGTGCTTCTGCACCGCGGCGAAGCTCATGTCGTACCGCGCAGCAAGATCGGACACCGACGGCGACTCGGTGATCGACCGCGCCAAGATGTCGCGTCGCGTGCCATCGGCCAAAGCCCGGAAGAGCTGGTTGAGCGCCTCCTCGCCCTCTTTTCGAAGCACAACCATCTGGTTGTATGTTGGCCTCGCTCGATTGCTTTTGCAAGCGCGTACCGCGAACGCGCTGCGCCGCGGACGTGGGGCGGACGAGAGCCCTGCGCGGTGAGCGAGACGCTTGGCGGCGTGGGTTGGTCGTCAGGCCGGCGAACGTGTGGGCCTGCGTCTTGCTCCATCGATCGAGCATGTACGCCGGCGGCAGCATCTTCCTGATCGCGATCGGCGCGATCCTCTACTGGGCGGTCACGGTCCACGTCGCGGGCATCGACGTACACATGGTCGGCCTGATCCTGATGGCCGTTGGCGCCGCCGGCCTGCTGCTGTCGATGATCAGCAGCGCCACCACGCGCCACCGGCTCGGCTGAGCGCTCTGGCTCCGAAGCGCCGCCATCCGAACGCGCTCTCCTCCGTCGCCGAATGGGCCCGCGCCTTTCGAGCCGATGATGCGGTGAGCCGAACGCCGCGCCGAGCCCTCCTCCTTGCTGTCGTTTCCGAACCCTGCGGGATTCTGTAGAACGTCGCGCTCTCACGGGGACGACGTGAGGGGGACGAGCGCAGCATCGAGGGGGACGCAATGCTTGAAGCGACAGAAGTGTCGAGCCAGCCGGCTTCGCGCGAAGGCGAGACCACCGATCCGCTGGAGTTCACGTTCGATCTGGGACTGTCGGTTTCGGCGCAGTCGGCGTTGGGCGCGGCCGCCGAAGAGGCCCGGAAGCATGGCAAGACCGCTCCCGGCTCCCACGCTCTCGTCGCGGGAATTCTCCGCTACGGCCCGACCACCTTCGGGGGACACAGCTTCAGGCTCTTCTGCGACTACGCCTTGACGCACAATCCTGAACGAGAGCGAGTCCTTGCCTGGCTCTCGCTTCCGTCCCCCCCCAGCGGGGAGCGGGCCCCCACCCTTCCCGAGCGGCTCTCGAGCCCTTCGATTCCCCTTGCGTCTCCTCGGCTCGGGAAGTGGCTCAGTCACTCCGTGACGATTGCGCGTCGCGCAGGCTCGGGCGAGTTGAGGGCCCATCACCTCCTGGGCGGACTCATCGCCGAATGGGACCGGGTCGGGGCCCGGTTTCAAGCAGTGCACGGGCTCATCGAGCGCGGCTTTCGCATCGACGAGTTTCGGCGTGCGCTCCTCGACAACGTGAAGACGTTCGTTCGAAACGAGAGTCAGACCGTCTGGAACGAGATCCTCGGGGAGAGACAGGTGATTGCCGGCTACCACGCCGACGACGCAAACCCGGCCTCGGCCGCGGACGACTTGCTCGAAGTCTCGAACGACGCGAACGCGCTGGCGATGCTCGTCGCGGCCAGGGAAATCACGCCCCCGCTGTCCATCGGCCTCTTCGGCGATTGGGGCACGGGCAAGAGCTTCTTCATGGGGCTCATGCGGCGCCGGATCGAGGCGCTCTGTGCACCGACCGCCGAGAAGACCTCGCAGTTCTGCACCGGTGTCCGGCAGATCAACTTCAACGCCTGGCACTACAGCGACGCAAGCTTGTGGCCGAGTCTCGTGACGACGATCTTCGACGACCTGGCCTGTGCCCTGAGACCAAAGGACGCCCACGAACGACTTTCGTCTCGCCTCGCCGACAGCTCCGCCCATCTCGAGAACATCGAGAAGCGGCTGGCATCAGCGAGGGCCGCGCTCGCCGAGACGCAGACCTCGGTGATGCAGACACGCGAAACGCCGCCGCTGAAGGATACCGGCGCCGCGGTGATCACGAGCGCGGCGGCCCTCGCCGCTCTCGATGATGCGCGCGTTCGCGACCTGGCGCGCGTCCTCGGGATCGAATACGGGGCCGAACCGAAGCCTGAGCAGTTCGACCGATTGGTCCGCGAGGCGGGCGGCCTTTGGGAAGCGGCCTGGGGGACCGCCCGCCAATTCTTCGAGGCGGGCGGCAGCCAGCGAGCGAAGAACTACGCGTGGCTGGCCGTCGCGACGGCAGTGACGGGGGTGGGCTGTTGGGTCGTTCACGAGCACGGCTTGCCCAATTGGCTCACCTATCTCGGCACGCTCGTGACCTTGCCCTCGCCGATCTGGTCGCGCGTCGCCACTGCGTGGCGCGGCCTCGGCGTGGCGAACCGCATCTCCAAGGACGCGGTAGAGGAGCAGCGAAGACGACACCTCGAACGGCTCAAGGCCCTGAGCGAGACGACGGCCGATCTGGAGCGGCAAAGGGTAGAGGCGCGCCAGGCCGCCGATGAAGCCCAGAAGTGGCTGAACGAGTTGAAGCCAAACCAGGCGATCGCGGAGTTCGTCGAGAAGCGCTCGCGGAGCGAGGACTACCGAAAACAGTACGGGATCATCGCGAACATCCGGCACGACTTCGAGCGCCTCCGCACGCTTCTCGAGGAGTCGACGGCCGACACGACTCGGCTCTCCGTCGACCGCATCGTGCTCTACATCGACGACCTCGACCGCTGTCCAGCTGAGCGCGTCGTGCAGGTGCTGGAGGCGGTGCACCTGCTCCTGGCGAGCAGACTCTTCGTCGTCATCGTCGCCGTCGACCCGCGATGGCTCCGAGCAGCGCTTCGCGCGAGGTACCCCGAGTTGCTCGCCGATGGAGGCGACAGCCCTTCGGACGCCCCCGCCGCGCCGCAAGACTACCTGGAGAAGATCTTCCAGATCCCCATCTCGCTTCGACCGCTCGGAGATGCCGCGCACACCCGCATGCTGGAGAGCCTCTTCGTGGTCGCTGATGACCGTGCTCCAGGGACGGTCGACGGCCACGCTGGCGCTCCTGCCATCGTGCGCCGCGAGGCGCTCAACCGAACACCCGGCGCCACCTCCACAGCGGCTGACGGGAGCACGACCTCGAGCGAGCCGAGCCACGTGCCGCCGCCGCGCGCCCTCGACATTCTGCGCGTCAGCGACAAGGAGTTGGCCTTCATGCGGCGCCTGGGCGGCATCATGCGAACGCCGCGCGCCATCAAGCGGTTCGCCAGCACCTATCGACTGATTCGAGCGACCCGGCTTTCCCTCGCCGAAAGGCAGTCTGACGACGACTTCGAAGCGATCATGATCCTGCTCGCGCTTCAAACCGGCCGCCCGCGGCACGCACAGATGATCTTCAGTGCGTTGCGACGGACTCGCGCCCCCCTGGACGTCGTCATGAAAGGCCTACGCCCCCGCGCTGTCGCTGCCGATCCACGGAAGCTCGAGAACGACCTCTGCGATGCCATTGGCGCCCACGATCGCCACGACTGGGAGGTCGTTCATGATTGGCTTTCTCGCTCACTCGAGCGGGCATCGCTGCTGTCGGTATCGGCGGATCGTCTTCACGACGCGATTCGAGCCGTCGAGCGCTTCTCGTTCGTCGCGAACGGACAAGCATGAAGCGAAGTGCGCACCACTGGAACCGCGCGGCTCCCCGCGCCCGCTCGACCGTCACAGCGCCAGGCGCACCGCCACCTTCAGGCGGGCGAAGGCTTCGGAGCCTCCGGCCCAGGTGAGCTCGCTCTCGGCCTCGACCGCGACGTGGCGCCAGAGGAACAGCCGCACCGCCGGGCTGGCCGTCACCGGCGTCCATTGGAAGTCGTTCCTCCCACTCGGGTAGCCGCCGGAGAAGGTCTCGGTGCGCACGTTCATCACTCCGGTGCCGAGGCTCACCTGGACCTCGAGCCGGCGCTCGGCGCCGAGCCACACCACCACCGGGACGAAGCCGCCCTCGAGCGCGAGGCTCCAGTCGATGACGCGCAGCGGCCCGCCGCCGATCATGACCCCGCCACCGCTCGCGAGCTCCCGCTGGACGTCGACCCACGCGCCGACGATCCCTTCGATGAACTGGTAGTCGGCGCGCGCCCTCAGGGCCCAGACGTCTCCCAGGCGGCGCTGCACGCTGCCGGTCACAAGCCACTGGTTCTGCACCCAGTTGAAGGGCCCGACGGCGAAGAGCCCGCTGCCGAACGACACCTCCGAGCGTCCAAACTCATGCACCAGGTCGGGCTCGACCTCCTTCGAGGCGAGGCGCGGCGCGCCGAGGAGCGAGAGGGCCGCCTCGTCGACGACCACGGTCGCGCCCGCGGCCACGGCGACCTCGCGGGCGAAGACGCGGCTCCCCTCCACGCGCCGCACCAGGTACCGCCCCGGCGCCACGGCGAGACGGGTCCGGCGCTGGCCGGCTTCGAGCTCCAACAGCTCGGTGCCGCTCGGCAACTGGAGCACGGTGAGCGGCCCCTCCTCTTGCGCCACCTCCAGCGCGCTGGCGGCAGCGATGGGGCGCGAGAGGACCACGTCGTCGCGCCCCCGGAGGTTCAGCGAGAAGCTGGGGTGCTGCGGCTCGCGGGCGTGCAGCGCGCTGTCGGTCACCGTGCGCTGCTGCGCATAGCGAAACGCCGCCTGGAGGGTGACCTCGCCCGCGGGCGTCTGGTCGGCGGCTCCCCGGAGCGCCGCCACGAGGTGGTGGGTGAAGAACGAGCCCTGCAGCTCGTCGGACTCGTGCGCCCGCTCCAGGCCGGAGCTCGAGGCGAGCAGCGCCGCGCCCTCGCTCGCCAAGAGCGGCACCGGCACGAGCTCGGGGGCCGCGGGCGCGAGTCCCTTGGCGCGCGTCCACGCCCCGCCCGAGCAGGCGTCCACGATGCCGAGGCGCAGCGTCGCCGGCGACGCCTCGAGCTGCTCCCGGAGCGACTTCAGCGCCAGCGGCATTCCTTGCGTGTAGAGCGCCTGGCCGTCGGCGTGGCCCGAGAAGTAGAAGAGGAGCACGGTGTCTTGGCCGGCGTTGGCGAGGCGCCCCTGGAGCCGCTCGAGCGCGCTCGTCACCTCGCCTGGCTCCGGGTCCTCGAGCACGAGGACGTCGTCGGCGGCGAACCCGGCGACGTCCACCAGCGCCGAGGCGAGCTGCGCGGCGTCGCGGCGGGCGAACTGCAGCGGCTGGCGATCGGCGATGGCTTGGTTCGCGCCGACGAGCAGGGCCACGCGCTGGTGGGCGGCCGGCGCGGCAGCCGAGACGTGCAACAACACCGCGGCGATGAGCGACGTCGACATCAGGGCACCTCACGCTTCGGGAACGAGTAGACGACCACCCAGACGTCCGCGTCGCGGCGCTGGGTCTGCACGGCGAGGCCCAGGTCGGCGTCGCTCAGCTCGGTCCGGCTGAGGACGACGTAGGCCGCTTGCGGGCCCGGCGCGGCGTCGAAGGTGAAGCTCAAGGGGAGCAGGCCGGCGCCCGCCCCGTCGGCCAGCGTGCCGGAGTAGAGCCGCGAGAGCGCCGGGGCGCCGCCCGAAGGAGCCGCGACCACGACCTGCGAGCGGCCCGAGGCCTGAACCTCGAAGCGGATCGCGTCTCCGGCGGCGAACGGCGCCGCTCCGTCCCAGGGCGCCACCACGTCGCCCCGCCGGGCGTGCACGACGATCGCCGGAGGCCCCTTCACCCGGACCTCGGGCTCAGACCGCGCCAGCACGGCGGCCCCGACCACGGCCAGGGCGACGGCCGCGGCGGAGGCGAGCCACCAGGCCCTCGACTCTCGGGGCCGCGGCCTCGCGGGCGCAGAGGCGAGCCACCCCGGCACCTCGAGCGGCTCGGCGAGCCGTGCGAGGTAGCGGCGGCAGTCTTCGCAGCCTCCGACGTGCGCGGCGACGGCCTCGTCGCGGGCGCCGAGGTGCTGGGCGTCGAGCTCGATCCACCCGGGGTGCTTCATGACGTCAGCTCCTCCCTCATGCGCGCGAGGTGTTCGTCGAGCTCGGTGAGCCGCCGGCGTATGGAGCGCTCCGAGCACCCCATCACCGCGGCGATCTCCGGCTGGGTGAGCCCGTCGACACGGTGAAGGACGCCGATCTCCAGCACCTCCGAAGAGACCCGGCGAGCGAGGGTGGCCAGCGCGCGGCGGCTGCCCAGCACCGAGGTCACCTCCGGGAAGCTGGCCTCGAGGGAGTCGCTGAGCTCGACCTCGTGCGGGCGGGCGCGGAGGCGATCGAGCGCGAGGTTCACGCTCGTCCGGTGGATCCACGCCGCGGCGGACCGGGGCGGAGCCTTCGCGCCGTGCTGCTGCCACAGCTTGAGGAACGTCTCCTGCGCCACGTCGCGCGCCTCCTCTCCGTCGCCGAGCAGACGGCGGCATCGTCCCCAGATCACGGGGAAATACCGCTGGTACGCCTCTCGAAGCGCCTGCTCGCTCACCGCGCCGCCTGTCTCGAGTTGCTCCGTCGGGTGGGAAGACGAACGAGGTCTGAAGATCCGGCCAAGCGGTCCTCCATCAGAATACGGGGAATGGAGCCCGCGTCTTGCCGACCATGTACTCTGCGCGTCCCATGAAGTGCACTCGGTACCTGCTCGTTGCGACGCTCGGCCTCCTCGCTTGCGACAAGGCCCCGAAGGTCGCGCCCGTCACGCCGAGCCCCCCACCGGCCGAGAGGGTCCAGACGCCGGCGCCGCGGCCGCCCAGGATGCCCGTGGCGATGCCGGATGCCGAAGAGGTGAAGCGGCTGGCCTCGAGCAGCAACGCGCTCGGCTTCGAGCTCTTCAGAGCGCGACGGAGCGCCCCCGGCAATCTCGTGCTGTCGCCCGCGAGCATCAGCGCCGCGCTCGCCATGACCTACGGCGGTGCACGCGGCGAGACCGAGGCACAGATGAAGCGCACCCTCGAGCTCGAGGGCCCACGCGAGGCCGTCATGGCCGGCTGGGGCAAGCTCTCGCTCGCGCTCCAGGATCCGGCGCGGCCGCTGAAGCTTCGAATCGCCAGCCGCCTCTTCGGCGAGAAGACCGTGAAGTTCGAGCACGCCTTTCTCGATGCGCTCCAGTCCGCGTACGGCGCGCCGCTCGAGGCGACCGACTTCCAGAACGCGTCCGAGGGCGCGCGAGCGCACATCAACGGCTGGGTGGAGGAGCAGACCGAGCGGCGCATCGTGGACCTGCTGCCTCCGGCGACGCTCGACAAGACTTCGCGCCTCGTCCTCGTGAACGCGATCTCCTTCGTCGCCGATTGGGCGGAGCCTTTCGAGAGAGCGGCGACCGCCGACGAGGTGTTCAACGTCTCGGCGACCTCCGGGAAGAGGACGCCGATGATGCACCAGGACGGCCTTCACCCGTTCGCGAAGGTCCCCGGCGCGAAGGTGCTCGAGCTCCCCTACACGGGCAACGCTGGCGCGATGGTGTTCATCCTCCCGGATCGGGCCGACGGGCTCGCCGACGTCGAGAAGTCGCTCAGCGCGGCGAAGCTCGACGCCTGGAGGGCCGCGCTGGCGCCGCAGACCGTGTCCGTGACGCTCCCTCGTTTCGAGGTGGCTCCGAGCCCTTCGATGTCGCTCGGCGAAGAGCTCGCGAAGCTCGGGATGCCCGACGCGTTCGATCGCGCCAGGGCCGACTTCACCGGCATCGCAAACCCTGCCGACCGTGGCGATCGCCTCCGAATCGACGAGGTGTTCCACAAGGCCTTCGTGAAGGTCGACGAGAAGGGCACCGAGGCCGCCGCGGCCACCGCGGTGACGATGCGGTCGATCGGCGGCTTGGCTCCGGCGAAGGCGCCCGAGTTCAAGGCCGATCATCCGTTCCTCTTCGCCATCATCGACAAGCCGTCGGGGCTGGTGCTCTTCATCGGGCGCGTCGCTGATCCGACGATGGAGTGAGCCTGCCCGCGGGGGACGACGTCACCCGCTCGATTGACCGCGGTCACGGCCGCTCCCTGCCCTGGCTGTTAGCCGGACGCCTCGAGGTTTTCGAGCGAGGGGAGCTCCACATGAAGCGGACGCAGTGGTGTGTCGTGGCGGTGGTGCTGGCGGTCGCGGCTTCGTCGTGCGGTCCGAGCGGTCCGCAGCAGAACACGGGCGGAGGCGCAGGCGGCGGAGACGGCACCGGCGGAGCCTCGGGCGGCGGCTCTGGCGGAGGCACCGGCGGCGCGGCGGCCCCGACGACGACGGCCGTCCTCGTGGAGCCCGCCAGCGGCAGCTCCTCGACCCAGGTCACCGTGAAGGTCGGCGAGTCGGTGCAGCTGAAGGCGACCGCCATCCTCTCCGACGGCACCCAGAAGGACGTCACCGCCGACGCCCAATGGATCTCGCAGTCACCCAGCCGGGCGACGGTCGCGGCCGGGCTCGTCACCCCCAGCACCGCCGGCGGCGCCGCGACCGCGGGCCAGGTGATCATCCAGGCGATCTCCGACAACAGGACCGGCACTCGCAGCGTCACGGTGGACGACCTCGTCGGCGTGCAGGTGACCCCGACCAACGTCGCGCTCGAGGTGGGCCAGACGCAGGCGTACACGGCCACCGGCCACTGGCTCTCGGGACCCAACGAGGACGTCACCGCGCGGGCGAGCTGGTCGTCCACCAGCGCCGCCACGGCGACCATCTCCGACGCCGGCGTGGCGACCGTCACCGGCGGTGGCGGCACCACGATCGTCGCCAGGCTGCCCAACGGCGTGACGGGCTCGACCCTGCTGCGCGGCATCGCGCTCTCGAGCATCGACGTCACCTCGGCCGGGGGCGCGACCAGCGTGCCCGCGGGCCTGACCCTGCAGCTCACCGCGACCGGCTCCTACACCAACAGCACCACCACCAAGGACATCACCGCCGCCGTGACCTGGGCGTCGAACAACACCACCCGCGCCACCATCGACGGAGCGGGCCTGCTGACCACCCTCAAGGCCGGCGCCGTCTCCTTCACCGCGACGGACGCCGCCTCCGGGATCTCCAGGTCCTTCAGCCTGACGGTGAGCGCGGCCCTGCTCTCCGGCTACTCGCTGCCCACGCCGGCCACGACCGACCTCTTCGCCGGGCAGTCCCTCAAGCTCACCGCCACCGGCACCTTCACCGACGGCACCCAGGCCGACGTGTCCGACAAGATGACCTGGTCCTCCGACGCGATCCCGGTCGTCCGCGTCAACTCGCTCGGCTGGGTCACCGGCGTGGGGCTCGGAGTGGCGGCGACCATCACCGCGACGCCCGCCGGCTTCGCGCAGGACGCGGTGCTCCCCGCCTCGTGGCCCTTGGCGGCGAAGACCGTGTCCGGCTTCAACGTCCTCGCGCCGGCCGTGGTGGCGATGCACGTCTTCCCGAAGGGCTATGGCTTCGGCTACCAGGGGAAGGTGCCGGTGGCCGCGGTGAGCGCCTTCACCGCCTGGGCCTCGTACAGCGACGGCACCACCCACGACGAGTCGGCCACCGCGACCTGGACCTCGAGCGCGACGGGCACCGCGACCTCGCTCGGCGCCGGCCGCTTCAAGGGCGTGGCCGCGGGCACCGCCACCATCACGGCCAGCCTCGATGGCGTCGACGGCACCCTGCCCCTCTCCGTCTTCGCCGCCACCGGCGGCGCGTTCGGCGTCTTCCTCGAGGGCACGGGGGCCAACTGCCTGCTGACCCGGGAGAGCCTGCAGGCGACCCCGCGGCGCATGTTCCAAGGCGCCTGGTACGAGCTCGATCCCGCCGACGTGCAGAGCTGGTCTTCGGACGCGCCCTCGGCGCTGAGCGTGAACTCGGGCGGGCTGCTCACCGCCGGCACCACCAACAACGCGGCGGCTACCATCACCTTCTCGTACCTCGAGCCCGGCGCGTCGGCGGCGGTGAACGGCAGCGCGTCGCTCACCGTGTACCACCCCGACACCTACGCGTCGGACACCTTCCTCACGGACGTGCCGCCGCCCACCGTGTCGTCGCTGCAGAACGAGCTGCCCATCGGCGCCACCCGGACGGTGACGGTCGCGACGACGGCGTGCGGCTCCCGAGCGACGCGCTTCACCGGCACCACCATCATGTGGGGAAGCTCGTCGAGCGCCGCCGCCACCGTGTCGACCCAGGCGAGCCCGGTGACCGCGGCGACCGTGAAGGCGCGTGCCGCCGGCGGCACGACCATCTCCGTCGCGGGGCCGCTGGCGCGCAACTACTCCCTCACGGTGGTGGACGCGTCGCTGCGCGCGCTCACGCTCAACAGCCAGGGCCTCGGCACGATCGCCACGGGGCGCTGGTTGAACCTGAAGGTGTCCGGGCGCTACCTGTACCCCGCCGGCAACGTCTGGAAGTCGAACCTCACCATCGGAGGCCCGGTGGTGTGGACCACCACCAACCCGGCGGTGGCCTTCGTCACCGACACCGGCGTGCTGCACGCGGTGGGGCCCGGGTCGGCCGACATCTCCGCGCACGCCGAGGGGCAGGCCGCGACGCAGACGATGAAGGTCTCGAATGTCGCCTCGCTCTCGGTGGCCCCCATCTCGCTCTACCCCGACGTCACCGAGGCCAACCCGCGCACCGTCACCGCCACGCTCGACGACGGCACCACCACGACCGCGCTGCCGTACCCGGTGACGTTCGCCGTGGCGGATACCACCATCGCGACCCTCGACTACGCCAAGCGCCTCGTCGGCGGCGCCCCGGGCACCACCACGTTCACGGCCACCGACACGCTCGTGCCCAGCCGCACGGCGACAGCGACCATCACCACGCACGACCTCACCAGCGTGACGGTGGCGCCCACTTCGCTCACCCTCTATGGGCTCGCTGGGGCGGCGGCGGCGTACTTGATACCGACCGTCACCTACGCCGACGGCACCTCGGGGACCTCCACGCCGGCCGCATCGTTCACCTTCACGTCACAGGACCCTTCGGTCGCCACGGTGACCAGCGCCGGGATCGCCGCTTCGGCGACCACCTTCGGCTCGACCACGGTGACGGTCTCGATGGTGCGCAAGCCGTCGGTGACGGCGACCGCGACGGTGAACGTGCCGGCTCCTTCCTCGGCGGCCATCACGCCGGCCACCGCGACGCTGTCGGTCTCCACGCCCGCGCAGAAGACGAAGCAGCTCTCGGTGCTGCTCTCGTTCGCGGGCACGAGCACCACCGTCACCGTGTCGAGCGGAGTGCCCTGGCTGTCGAGCGACCCGGCGGTGGCCACCGTCTCGGCGTCGGGGCTGGTGACGGCGGTCGCCCAGGGCTCGACCACCCTCAGCGCGCCGTCGTGGACCTACGGCGGGCAGGTGGTGACGCCGAGCACGGCGGCCGTGACCGTCAACCCCTGAAGGGCTCCGCCGGGGGGAGCGCCGCCCTGCGTGCTCCTCACGCCCAAGAGCATCGGCGGCCAGCGTCGGCAGAGGGCGATGGCGCAGTGGGCTCCAGGCCCGGCGCCACCGCGACGACAATGCGGCGCTCGCCCCAGACGAGAGCAGGCCTGCCTGGCAGCGAACGGCGCGCTGACCGGCGACGCAGGACAAAGCCATCGTCGGCGTGGGCGTCGGCGTGGCGGAGCGGCGCGAGGGCTGCGCCGGTCCCACGCCTCGCCGTCAACGATGCGGAGTGCCGCTTCCGCGGGCTCGAAGCGGCACCCGGCAGACATCTTGCTCCGCTCGGGGAGGTCGACTCAGGCAGCTGACCCCGACGTCGAAGCTCCACTGATGGCGCGCGTGCGCCCCCCACAAGGACGAGTCCCATGGAAAGACGAGCAGCGAAGGCGTGGCGTGGACGGCGGCTGATGTCTCTGTGCGTCGGCGCGAGTCTGGCCGGTGCCTTGTGCGCGGGCTGTAGCGGCCCGGCGTCCGACAGCCCCGCTCCGGGCTCGATCGCCGCCGACCCCCAGGCGCTCTCCGGGCCCGCCAACGCCCTGAGGCTCCGCGACGCCGATGACGTTCACCGCCGCGCCTTCAACCACCCCGGAAACGTGCTCATCTCCGACCAGTACAACAACCGCGTGATCGAGGTGACTCCGGAGGGCAGCATCGTCTGGCAGTTCGGCGCCGGGCCCGATGATCTCGCCTCGGGCCGGTCGCCGGTCGGCGTCAACGATGCGCAGCGCGTCGGTCTCCTCACCCTCGTCGCCGCCACCGGAAACCCCGGCGGTTTCGGCGCCTGCCAGCCGGGCCCCTGCCGCGACAACCGCGTCATGCTCGTGGACCGCGACGAGAACGTGGTGTGGCAGTACGGCCAGTTCGGCGTCAAAGGCAGCGACCAGAACCAGCTCGACACGCCCGTGCAGGCCACCTGGCTGCCCACCGGCCACGTCCTCATCACCGATCAGGCGAACGCCCGCGTCATCGAGGTCGATCAGGGCAAGGACATCGTCTGGCAGTACGGCGTCACCCACGGCTGCACTCCGGCCGACAGCCGCGCCGACAACTGCCTCAACGATCCCAACAGCGCCGAGCTCCTCGCGAACGGCGACGTGCTCATCGCCGACGAAGGCAACGCCCGGGTGATCGAGGTGAACCGCGACCACCACATCGTCGGCACCTTCACTGCCAACGAGACCGTCGGCGCGGTGGCCTTCGCCAGCCGCCTCGAGAACGGCAACACCCTGATCACCGACGCCGGCAAGGCCCGCGCCGTCGAGGTCGACCGCGGAGACAACGTGGTCTGGCAGTGCGTCACCAACCTCGAGCCCAAGAGCACCCCGTCGCCGCAGCCCTCGCGCGCCGTTCGTCTGAAGAACGGCAACACCGTCATCAGCGACCAGTACAACAACCGCGTCATCATCGTGAACCACGACATGCCCTGTCAGATCGTCGCCAGCTTCGGGCTCGCGCTCGCCATGGGCGCCAACACCGGCTACGGCGCCCAGGACACGGGCCAGGGGCTCAACGGGCCCTACGACGCCAAGGTGATCGGGGACTTCACCGGCCTCACGCCGCCTGAGCGAGTCCTCTCGCCGTGAACCTCCGGCACGTCGGGCCCTGCCGCAGGTCTCGGCGGGCCCGCGCGACCTCGGCTCACAGCTGCCCGCCCACCTGCAGCGACGCCAGGCCCGCCGTCCGCGAGCCGTCGCTGGTGGCGTAGAGCGCCGTGCGCCCGCTCACCGAGGCTCGCACCCACATCCAGTCGGACGGGTGGACCTCGACGTACAGGCTCTCGCCGACGTCGCTCAAGAGGGCGCCGCTCTGGTCCTGCTGGAACCAGGTGGTGCGCGACACGATGCGCGCCACGCCCGCGCCCAGCAGCGTCACCTGCCCGCTCGCCGAGCGCCCGCGCAGCCACCCGAGCTCCTCGGCGTAGGCGAAGGAGAGCCCGCCGAGGGAGCCGAACAGCGTCGGGAACACCACCTCCGGCCCCGCCCTCCCCTGCACCTGCTCGCCCTCCACGTCGGCCGCCACGCCCGCGGTGAGCGCGAGCTGCACCCCCGGCACCAGCTGGTAGAGGCCCGTGCCGTCCGCGTGCACCGCGCGGCGCCCCGGAGACACCGCGCCCAGCTCCCACACCCCCGACGGGTTCAGCCCGCGGTAGCGCGTGCTCAAGAGGAGGTTCAGCGCCTCCATCGGACGCCACCCCACGTCGAGGCGCGCGCCGTCGATGAAGCCTGGCGCGTCGACCGTCCCGCCCCCGCCCAGATCCGCCGACAGGTGCGCGTCGAGCGCTCGGCCGCTGTAGACGTGCCCGGCGAGGCCCAGCTCGAAGCGCGCCCCGAGCACGCTGCGCACCGCGTAGCCCGCGCGCACCGCCGCCAAGCCCACCAGCGCGTCCTCCCCGTGCCCCGACGCCACCCTCAGGCTGCCGAAGGCCCCCACCGCCAGCTGATCCGGAGAGAGCGCCAGCGACAGGCCGTCGGGCAAGAGGCCGCCGTACGCGCCCAGCTCCAGATCCTCGCTCACCTTGAAGGACGCCTGCGCCCCGTCGAGCACCAGCAGCCCCGGCGTGTTGCGCAGCCACACGCGACCGAGCGCGGCGCGGAACGGCACGTCCTCCCGGTGGAAGCCCAGCTCCAGCTGGCGCAGCTGCAGCGTGAACGCGCCGGCCATCGGTGAGCGGTACGGCACCGAGCGATCGCTCGACGAGAAGACCGAGAGATCCGCCGAGAAGCGCAGGCCGCGCCAGAGATCGACGTCCCGCGCCGACACGTCGAGCCTCGTCACCGCGAAGGGGCCGCCGGTGCCCACCGAGTTGCCGAAGGCCGTGGTGCCGAGCGAGACCCAGACGTGGTGCAGCGCGACGTCGTCGCCGCGCGCCTCGAACTCCACCAGCCGCGGCGCCCCCGAGAGCACCGCCGCGCGGCGCGCCGCCAGGACCTCCGGCGTCGCCAGCGTCACCGGCGCCTCGGGTGGCGGCAGCTCGGGCATGCGGGGGAACGAGAAGCGATCGCCCTTCTTGAGCCGATCGGTGACGCAGGTGGCGAAGCGCTGCCCCACCATGTCCACCACGCAAGTCCCCACCGACCGCCCCGAGCGCGTGAAGCTGAGCTCGCGTCCCACCGTGAGCCCGTCGGCGGAGCCTCGGTCGAGGTAGGCCAGGGTCGACGAGATGTAGCGCACCGCGCCCTTCCCGCCCCCCGAGCGCGGAGCGATCGTCATCGCCTTCTTCGTGCGCGCCGCCTCGGCCTCACCCGCGCCGAGCAGCCAAGGCACCGCGACGAGCAGGAGCGCCGTCCACCTCACCGGATCCCTCCGTGACAGGCGATGCACTTGGTGCTCGAGCAGGTCGCGCCGTAGCCCTGCACGTTCTTCTGCCGGTGGAAGGCGTCGGTCTCGTTGCCCGGCGTCGAGCAGTCGTGCGTGTGGCAGCCCACGCACGCCACGGTGCCCGTGGAGCAGGCCTTCGCGGGGTTGGTCCGCGCGATCCGCTGCGACTGGTGGCAGTTGGCGCAGGGCAGCGCGTGGGGCCCGGTGAGCGCGAAGCAGTCGTGGTTCGGGTAGCGCGCCGGCGTGAAGGCGAAGCCGTCGTGGCAGCTGCCGCAGGCCTGATCGTCGAAGCCCGAGCGCGCGTGATCGACGGCCCCCTGGCTCGCCCGCTGGTAGTCGAGCTGGTGGCAGGCGCCGCACGGCACCGCGGCACGGGCGAAGCGCCGCTCCGACGCCTGGAAGTGGCACTCGGTGCACGGCAGCGCGCCGTGCGCCCCGAGGAGCGGGAAGTTGGTGCGCCGGTGCGCGTCGGCGTCGAGGCGCGAGCGCCAGGTGGTGGTGTCGTGACACCCCTCGCAGCGCGCCCCCAGCTCCTGCACGTGCACGTCCTGGTGGCAGGCCACGCAGGTGCGAGGCAGCGCCCGTGAGAAGTCGGTGCCGTGGCAGCTCTTGCACCGCACCGCCGCGTGCGCGCCCGTCAGCGGGAAGCCGGTGCGATCATGCTCGAAGCGCACGTCGGTCCAGCTCGAGGTGGCGTGGCAGGCCTCGCAGTCGGTGGTGGCGTGCCCCATGGGGGGCGCGACCGACGCCGCCTTCGGGGCCCTGGCCGGCGGCGGCGGCGCGCTCCGAGCGGCGGGC
>JBBIOE010000088.1:0-27272 GCA_037443525.1 Archangiaceae bacterium
GCGCCTCGACGCCGCGCAGCTCGAGGCCGAGCTTGGCCCGCTCACCGTGCCCGCTGTCGCCTGACTCGCCTCGACGCCCAGCGCGATCTTTAGGCCGGCCTCAAGCACCGGTCCGTGCATCGGTTACGCACCTCGTGCATCCGGTGCTGCTCCTTCAACATCCGCCGGGTGCCGTCGCCGTGATCCTCAAGGAGCCGCTCGAACAGCGAGACGCCCAGGCCCTTCCTCTCCGCCTCCTTCGACAGCACCGTGGGCGGGAGCTGCTGGGGATCGCCGGCGAGGATGACGGTGGGCGCGGCCTGGAACGCCATCAGCGACAGCGGCTCCGTCGCCTGCGTGGCCTCGTCGAAGAGCGCCACGTCGAAGGCGCGGCCCGAGAGCAGGGTGCCGCCCAGCATCGAGAGCGTGGCGCACAACACGTCGGCCGAGTCGAGCACGCTCGCCACCGCCCGCCTCTCGAGCGCCCGCGCCTCGTCCATCAACTTCCGCGCCTCGGCTCCGGCCTCGCGGGCGTTGGCGAAGCGCGCCCGGCTGCGCCCCTGCGCCCGCTGCCGGCGCGCGTAGCCGAGCAGGTCGAAGGCCTCCTCGAAGAGCCCCTTCGCCACCACCCGATCCGGGTTCTCCTCCACCAACAGGTCGACGGTGTGCTCCTGCAGGTGCGGCAACACCCGCGCCGGGTGCCCCACGCGCACGGCTCGAAGGCCCGCGTCAAGGCAGAGCTCGAGCAGGTGATCGACCGCCGCGTTCGACGCCGCCGTGCACAGCAGCCGCTTCCCCTGCCGCGAGAGCTGCACCGCCACCTCCGCGAGCACCGTGCTCTTGCCGGTGCCGGGCGGCCCGTGCACCAGGGCGAAGTCGCGCGCCGAGAGCGAAAGCTCCACCGCCTCGCGCTGCTCGGGGTTCAGCGCCCGCGTCGGCTCGACGGCCTTGGCTTTCTCGAAGCGCGCGCCCACGTTGCCGAGCAACACCTCACGGCGATCCCGCGCCTGCCCGTGGCTCATCGCCTCGGTGGCGCGCAGGGCCTGGCGCTGCCGCTCCACCGTCACGTCGTTGGCCAAAAGGTCGATGCGCAGTCGCCCCTCGCCCACCCACGGGGGCGGCGGCCGCTCGAAGGCGATCTCCAGCTGCGCGCGCGACGCCTTCGACACCGTGCCCACGGGCGGCGCGTCGACCTCCGCCTTCCGCGGAGACACCTGCACCAGATCGCCCGGCCCGAAGCGCGCCGAGAGCCCCCGCCCGTCGGCCTTCGCGAACGTCACCAGCGCGCGACCGCCCAGCCCGATGCGCTCCTCCTTCGACTCCACGTCGAGCAGCACCACGCCGCGCGCCTCGAGCTCGCCCAACGGCAGGCTCTCGCGCTCCTCGGCCAGCCGCGCGCGCTCCTCTCGCCGCTCCAGCTCGAGCAGCGACGACAACCTCGAAAAATGCTCTACGCCGCGCGCCATGACCTCGTCGTCGGAATAGCCCAAAGCCCGCGGCGCTACCCCGTTCGGATGGATTAATGCGGCGCGTCATCGCCGTTCGTTGATCCCCAAAACGGGGCTGTGCTACGCCCACCCGCCCTTCTGGACGTTCCCCCCTGTTTCTCTGACCGGGTGCCGATTTGCTGGCGGTTTCGAGCCGACGTTCGTGCCCATCGCTAACGGTCCGCCGGGGTCGCGCCGGGGACGCGCCCGCGCCTCGCGCCAATTCATCAACGACCTTCGGGACTTCGACGTCGGCCCTGCGCGGCACGGACGTTGCGAGCTGCCCCCGGCCCTTCGTGGAGGAGAACCTGGTGACCCTCACCAAGCTGTGTCTCGTCGCTGCCTTGAGCGTGCCCATGGCGTCCTTCGCCGCGGGACCCTTCCAACCGGGCGATCAGGACTTCATTCCCATGGGCGCGGCGAACGCCGGCGCTCCCACGGCGCCGGCCGGCAACTCCGGCGCGGCCGCCACCCAGACCACCGCGGCGGCGAACGTCGCCACCTCGAGCTCCGGCTCGCCGAGCGTCGCCAAGAGCGGCGACGCCCAGCACGCGGAAGACGAGGGCGGGGTCCACTTCAACGGGGGCATCTCCACCTCGGTCGGGCTCGGCACCTTCGTCGCGCCCGCCACCTCGGCGTACCTGGCCACCATCTTCAACGTCGGCGCCGCCTACGGCTTCGAGGTGAAGGGCAAGAAGCTCCTCGCGACCGCCGGCTGGCTCGGCTACTACGAGCTCACGCTGCCCGACGACGAGGCGGGGCGCCGCTTCTCTCCGTGGGACATTCGCCCCAGCCTCTCCGCGCCGAAGCTCTGGACCGAGGAGCACACCGGCATCTCGCTCTCGCCCAGCGTCGGCTTCACCATCCCCGCCTCCATCGAGAGCGTGAACGCCACGCTGATCACCGCGCTCTCCGCCGGCGTCTCCGCCAACAAGAAGCTCGGCCCCTTCGGCCTGCGCCTGTCGGTCAACGGCACGCGGTCCTTCTACCGGGTGCCCTTCGTGCCCACCTTCGCCCGCCCCGCGCCGCCCGCGGGCCCGCTGGTCTACATCGGCCGCGAGGGTGAGACCTACATCAACACCGCCGGCATGAACCCGGCCTGGTCGCTGATCACCGGCGCGGGCGTGAGCTGGTCGCCCACCAAGGCCGTCAGCATCAACATCGGCTACACCTACCTCAACACCTGGAAGTACGCCGCCGCCGACACCGTCGACCAGTACACGCCGCAGGCGCTCGACTCCAACGGCAACCCGGTCGCCCACTCCGGCATGGGCCGCGGCGATCGCGTCATCGGCACCGTCGCGATCTCCTACGCCATCAACGACGCCTTCAGCATCGATCTGTCGATGTTCACCGCCCAGGCGCCGCTCATCAAGGACAAGACCACGGGCCAGTACATCCCCCGCTTCCCGTACCTCGCCTTCGGCGAGTTGGCCGGCAACGCCTCGAGCGTGAGCTTCGGCCTCTCGGGCAACTTCTAGGACCACCCATTCCCATGACCGCTTCGCATTTCCGTCTCGGAGGCCACATGCAGACCACCCCGACCCGCTGGCTCGCCGCGAGCCTCTGCGCGCTCTTCGCCGCCGCTTGCGCGCAGTCGAACGGCGACATCAACCGCGTGCAGCCCAACGTGGTGAAGAAGGCCGACCTGCTCGACGGCGAGTGGTTCTACCGGAACACGGTGACCTACACGCCCTTCGACACCCAGTTCACCTACCCGGGCCAGACCGGGTCGATGGAGAAGCTGGTGTTCGAGATCCAGGAGGGCAACCTCGTCGGCTACCGCTCCTACCCGTACACGCCCGGCGCGGAGCTCAACGTCGACCCCACCTCGAAGGTCTCGGGCACCACCGCCAAGTACTGCGACGCCGAGGGCCACTGCGTCGGCGGCAAGAAGTACTACGGCTCGCCGGTCGTCGCGTTCCCCATCCAGTCGCACTTCGACATCCAGCGCGGCTACAACCCGGCCACCGGCGAGGTGAACAACGTCATCTCGGAGAACTCCTCCGACCGCCCGTGGAACCAGCGCGAGTTCATGCGCGTGAACTGGTCGGCGAACCTGCTCAACCGGAACTCCGGCATGAGCTGGGGCACCGTGCAGAACCCGGCCGGCGGCTCCTCGTCCGGCAGCTGGATTCAGGCCAACGAGCCGGGCAGCGATCCCTACGACTGGCCGGTGTTCGAGTACGTCGAGAAGAACGGCAAGCAGGTGCTCAACTACTTCGACGTCACCGGCCGCTACATCGCCAACCCCGACACCATCTTCATCGAGGGCTACGGCAACGTGCCGATGTGCTACCTCTCGTCGTACTTCCAGACGTCCATCGACTGCAGCTCGAGCGAGATCAAGATGCGCATCTCGATCGCCAAGGTCGATACCGCCTGGGCGCGCGACTACGAGCCCCTGGTGTACCCGAACGACCTGATGTCGATGTTCGGCTTCTTCCGCACCGAGCGCCTCAACTGGGACACCAAGTTCGGCTGGGACGACTCGGCGGTCATTCGCCTCGCGCAGCGCCACCGCGTCTGGCAGGAGTACTACCGCAAGCAGAACGGCGAGCCCGACACCGGGAACCCCATTCCCGTCGCCGACCGCGCTCCGAAGCCGGTCGTCTACTACTTCACCCCCGCCGCGCAGATGGGCGGGCAGGCGCGCTACGACGAGTTCTGGACGCCGGGCCGCGAGATCGAGAACGACTACGATCGCGCCTTCCGCCGCGCCATCGCCGCCGCCAAGGGCACCACCCCCGACCTGGTGCCGCAGATGTTCTACCTCTGCAACAACCCGGTGAAGGCCGGCGACCCGGCCGGCTGCCTCCCGCCCGGCAAGACCGCCGGCTTCGCGCCGCGCGTGGGCGACCTGCGCTACAGCTTCGTGAACACCGTCGCCCAGCCGGTGGCCAACGGCCTGCTCGGCTACGGCCCCTCGTCGGCCGACCCGGAGACTGGCCAGCTCATCTCCGGCATGTCGAACACCTATACCTGGGGCGTCGACATCTACGGCCGCTCGGTGCTCGACCACATCCTCCTGCTCGAGGGCGAGCTCAACGTCACCGACTACGTCTCGGGCGTGACGATGAAGAACTTCGTCAACAACAACCCGGCGTGGAACCTGGCGCAGATTCGCCAGCAGAACGGCGCGCTCCAGAGCCAGCTGCAGGGCATTCCCCAGACCCGCGACGAGTCGAAGGGCGCCTGGCAGCGGCCGACCCGCCGCCTCTCCACCCTGGTCGAGTCGCTGCAGCAGTCGGGCGGCCTGCCCAAGAACACCCGCGACGAGCTGCGCACCGCCGCCGACCTGCTCGCGCAGAACCCCGAGGTCGAGGCCGCGGTGCTCGACAACCCCGACGTCCAGGCCGACCTGGTGAACCTCCTGCCGTCGGTGGTGCAGTCCCGCGCGCAGACCGACCAGTCGTACCTGCGCCAGGTCTCGCGCACCCTGCTCACCAACATCCAGGCGGCGAACGCGTGGAGGAAGCTGCGCCTGGAGTGGGCGTCGAACAACAGCGTCACCCTGGCCGACTTCTACGACCAGACCATGGTGGGCCTGGCGCAGGCCAAGATGAAGCGGCGCCTCGCGCTCATTCAGGACTTCAACGGCGCCGGCGACGCGAGCTGCCACGACCCGAAGACCTGCACCATCGCCGAGTCGAAGACCCTCGCCGACGCGGCGGTCGCCAAGGAGATCCGCCAGGAGATCTGGAAGGCCACCGCGCTCCACGAGACCGGCCACACGCTCAACCTGCGCCACAACTTCCAGGGCTCCTTCGACTCCATCAACTACCCCGACCAGTACTGGGCGCTGCGCAAGGAGAGCCTGACCGTCGCTCAGAACGGCGTCGACACGCTGCCGCGCACCCCCGCCGACCTGAAGACCGCGCTCGACGGCACGCAGACCCAGCTCGACAACGGCATGCACGACTACGAGTACTCGTCGATCATGGACTACTCGGGGAAGATCTACGGCGACTGGAAGGGCCTCGGGAAGTACGACGAGGCGGCGATCATCTTCGCGTACTCCGGCACCTCCGAGCCCGGCTACGTCGAGGTCTTCAACGCCGCGCGCAAGGACGTGCGCACCTTCCCCGGCTCAGACGGCAAGCAGCTCACCGTCACCGGCGCCGCGCTCGACCTGCCCCTGGTCAACGCCCAGCACCTGAACCCCAACGTCAAGAACTACACCGAGCGCTTCCACTACACGATGGTGCCCCTGCACTTCGGTGAGGGGAACGACCTCGGGGGCATCATCACCGACGGCATCAACAAGCTGCAGAACCGCTCGCTCAAGAAGTGGAGCGAGGTGAAGGCCGACGAGGACCGCGTGCGGCAGATGATCGCCGCCGACCCGACCATCCTCGCCGATCCCTCCCGCGCGGCGAGCTCCCTCGACGGCGCCACCATGCGCGTGCCCTACATGTTCTGCTCCGACGAGTCGGCCGACGGCCCGGTGCTCTCGTGCAACCGCTTCGATCGCGGCCCCGACTACTACGAGATGGTGCACAGCAAGGTGCAGGACTACTGGAGCTACTACTTCGACTCGCACTTCCGCCGCGACAAGGCCTGGTTCTCCGGCAACCGCGCGGTCAGCGGCACCCTCAACACCTTCAACTTCACCCACGGCGTCTTCAAGCACTGGGTCTACGACTTCTACAAGAGCGCCGACCGCGGCCAGGAGCAGGCCACGCGCGCGCCCCTCGACGTGCAGATGCAGGACACCTGGACGATGGCCGTCCTCGACGGCGTGAATCAGCACCTGAACGTGATGTCGGTGCCGCCCGCGGGTCACTTCATGTTCCGCAACCTGCCCACCGGCCCGCAGTGGGACGTCATCAACGAGGGTGACGAGTTCGACCAGCTCAACGCCGACGGTATCTCGGCCTACGAGAGCTACTACCGCAGGGCGGACACCTACAACGCGAAGGACTTCGTCACCCTCTACCGCGGCTTCGGGCGCAAGATGTACAGCCGCTTCGACTACCGCTCTGGCTTCAACTTCTTCAACCGCATGAGCGAGGCGGGGCACTACAACGATCAGATCGGCGCGATGTTCGCCGCCGTCATCCCCGAGCTCGAGATTCAGGGCGTCGACATCACCGCCGACTCGAACCGCTACAACGTGCCGTACTACCTCGTCTTCCGCGAGGAGTTCTCGCGCACCTTCGGCGCCCTGTGGGCGAACAACGAGACCCTGGTGCGGCCGACCGTCTACAAGACGATCGACCCGGTCTCGAAGGACGTCACCGACACCGCCGCGGTGCAGTTCCCGGTGCACGTGAAGGGGCAAGATCTCTTCCAGGGCTTCGTCTACCCGGCCCCGGAGCTCAAGACCTGCACCGGCGGCCAGACCCCGCCGTCGTGCTTCACGGCCGAACAGAACGCCGCGCCCGCGGGCATCCAGAACACCTGGACCTCGCGCATCTACGGCCTCTACCTCGGCGAGGCGCTCTTCAAGGTGAACTACGACCTCGACTACGCCAAGACCAACCAGGTGATGAAGGTCGGCGGCGCCGAGCAGGTCACCGCGCAGGCCGGCTGGCACACCGTCGAGGTGAACGACTTCATCACCGGCGCCAAGTACGTCGCGCTGGAGAGGGACGGCGTCCAGAAGGACTCCACCCCGGCGGTGCGCATGATCAACATCGCCAACGACTACCTCTCGATGATGAACGACCCGAAGCAGTGCCCGCTGCCGCTCTACCTGCAGCAGATCGGCTACTCCTGCATGACCGAGGCGGACGCCAACAACCCGGCCCAGGTCGACGAGCGGCGCAAGTACTGGCGCGAGACGTTCCAGGACGGCACCCGCGACCTGGACATCATGCGCGGCTTCTACTCCGTCTACGGAAGGGCGTTCTGACCATGGCCCGCACGACCACGAACCTGGACCTGACCATGACCACCCGCTTCCTGACCGCCGCCGCCTTCGCCGTCTTCGCCGCCGGCTGCGCGCAGCCCCAGCTCATCGATCGCACCCAGCCGAACTACGTGAAGAAGGCCGACCTCACGAGCGGCACCTGGTACATCAAGGAGTTCATCGTCGACGCCCCCAAGACGCCCTCGGGCGTCGCGGTCGTCGGCTACGCCGGCAAGATGGAGAAGATCCGCTGGGAGATTCACGAGGACATGCTCGTGGCCTACCGCGCCTACGAGGTCGTCCCCGGCGCCGACCCCTTGGTCGATCGCCAGAGCTCGCGCATCGGCCACACCGTGTTCCAGGACGGCCGGCCCTACAAGGGCAGCCCGGTCTTCGCCTACCGCATCCAGAGCCACTTCGATCGGCAGCGCCAGTACAACGCCGCCACCGGCGAGCAGACCAACCTGCTCGTCGAAGATCAGAGCGATCGTCCCTGGTTCGAGCGCGACTACATGCGCGTCGACTGGCGGTCGAACCAGGTCAACAACGCGGCCTCCGACTGCACCAACCGGACTCCCTATGCGTTCGGGTGCTGGCAGTCCTCCGGCCAGTTCCTTCACTACGTCACCGCGCAGGACCAGACGCAGAACGACGAGGCCATGACCTGGGACTACGCCGCCGACGGCAAGCTTCAGTACTTCGACTGGACCACCCAGGCCATCGCCGACCCGCCCTCGGTCTTCTACGAGGGCTACGGCAATCTCCCGCTCTGCCTCTTCAACCCCACCATCGACTGCGAGAGCGTGAACCTGAAGATCCGCACCTCGGTGAAGCGCGTCGACGAGGACCACGTCGACGACTACGAGCCGCTCGTCTACGGCGACAAGCTGATGACCAAGTTCGGGTTCTTCCGCAACGAGCTCATGAGCTACAACGCCGACTACGCCTACACGTACTCGGGGCAGCAGCTCTTCGCGATGCGCCACGACATCTGGGCGCAGTCGAAGGTGAAGACCCTCGACGTCGCGGGCAAGCCGGTGTTCACGCCCATCCCCGTGACCAAGCGCGCGCTCAAGCCCATCGTCTACTACATGACGGCCAACACGCCCGAGCACGTGAAGGTCGCGGCGAACCGCCAGGCGGCCATCGCCGCCGGCAAGACCGGTGACGACACCATCGAGGCCTCGTGGGATCACGCCTTCCGCCGCGCGGTGGCCGTGCCCCGCGGGCTCGAGGCCAGCGACGTGCCGCAGATGTTCTACCTCTGCTCGTCGCCGGTGAAGGAGGGCGACCCCCAGGCTTGCGGCGCGCCCGGGACCTACGCCCGCCTCGGCGACCTCCGCTACAACACCGTGCCCTACGTCGAGCAGAACGGCGGCGGCCTCCTCGGCCTCGGCCCCAGCTCGATGGACCCCGAGACCGGCGAGGTGGTGCACGCGGCGGCCAACATCTACGGCGTCCCCCTCGACACCTGGGCGGCCGGCTCGCAGCAGGTGATGGACGTCTTGAACGGCGACCTCACCCTCTCGCAGCTCGTCACCGGCCAGGACATCAAGGACTACGTCTTCGCCAACCTGAACCCCACCGACCCGCGCCGCCCGGCGAAGGGCCCGTGGAGCTCGCAGTCGCCGCTCGTCTCCGAGCCGAACCGCCCCCTCTCGTCGTTCGGCCGCGTCCAGGGCAACTTGAACGCCCTGCTCACCAAGTACGTCGATCAGGGCAGCCCGCCGGTGCAGGTGCAGAACCGCCGCCAGGTGGTGGAGCAGCTCATCAAGAACAACCCGGCGCTCGAGGACACGCTCTTCGGCCTGCCCGAGGTGCAGGTCGCGGTGAAGGCGCTGACCACCAACAAGGGCTTCCAGGAGCGCTTGAAGGCCGACCCGCAGTTCTACCGCCAGGTCTCGCGCAACGTGCTGTTGGGCATCGACCCCATCACCGAGGCGCGGGAGAAGATGCTGCACACCGCCGACCCGTCGATCGGCTGCTTCTACGAGTACGGCTACGCTGACGAGGACTACCTCGGCGTCGCCAAGCGCAAGAAGGCCCAGTACGACGCCCTCTTCTCCCGGTACACCACCTCCGGCAGCCCGAAGTGCACCAGCGCCTCGGCCTGCTCGCCCGCCGAGGCCAAGACCCTCGCCCGCGCCGACGTGTTCGACGACCTGCGCGCCGAGGCCTACCGGTCGATCGCCGAGCACGAGATCGGCCACACCCTGGGCCTGCGCCACAACTTCATCGGCTCGGCCGACGCCCTCAACTACAAGGACGGGTACTGGGACCTGCGCAAGGACACCATCGGCGTCGAGGTGGCCGGCAAGCGCGTGCTGCCGGTGACGCCGCAGAACATGCTCGACGCGTCCAAGCCCAACCAGCACCAGATCGATCAGGGCATGTACGAGTACACCTACTCGTCGATCATGGACTACGGCGCCCGCGTGAACTCGCAGAACAAGGGCATCGGCAAGTACGACGACGCGGCGATCCTCTTCGCCTACTCGGGCGGCGGTGAGCCGGGCTGGGTCGAGGTCTTCAACGAGACCCGCACCGACTACCAGAACCCGCACATCACCATGCCGCTCGACAACTCGGCGAAGCGGCTGACCATTCGCGGCGCCCAGGTCGAGATTCCGCTCGCGCAGGTCGAGCACTACACGCCGGTGTCGAAGTTCTACTCCGACAAGTTCCACTACACGACGCTGCCCTTCCACTTCGCGGAGCAGAGCGGCGACTTCGCCGGCATGCTCGAGCAGGGCATCCAGCGCATGAACAGCCGCTCCTTCCGGAAGTGGAGCGACATGCAGGCCCACTACGACAAGATCGCCGTCGAGGTCCGCAACTGGATCCGCTCCGGCGGCAGCTTCAACGGCACCGACTACGACAAGGCCCGCCAGGTCGTCGCCGCGGTGATGAAGGACTCCAAGAAGCCCGTGCCGGTCGAGGTGCCGTACATGTTCTGCACCGACTCCGAGGTCGGCGCGAACCTGCTGTGCAACCGCAACGATCAGGGCGCCGACGTCTTCGAGATGTCGTCCAAGTGGATCGAGCGCTTCGAGCAGACCTACGTCTTCTCGAACTTCCGCCGCGACCGGCTCATCTACTCGCCTCAGACCGTCGCGTCGGGCAAGTTCGGCCGCTACCTGGGCAACATCCCCAACGTGTACCAGCAGTGGCTGTTCAACATGTACTGGTACCAGCACTACTACTCGTACACGACCGATCAGATGGACCAGTACTTCGGCATCGGCGACCCCATCTACCAGAACTACTGGACGATGGCGGTCACCGACTCCACCAACCTGCTCATGCAGCAGCTGGCGGTGCCCCAGGCCGGCTACTACGGCCAGAAGACCGACGGCACCTGGGAGTACGTGGCCACCGGCGATGCGCAGAACCGCCGCCTCGACACCACCGCCGAGACCGCGCTCGTCGCCAGGCTCAAGACCTCGGCCGGCGGCGGCTACGCCGACGCGCTCTACCTGCCGCGCGGCCCGGGCCGCAGCATGTACACGGTCTTCGACACCCAGGGCTTCGACAACTTCACCCGCGTCAACGAGGCCGGGCACTTCTGGGACGTGTACGCGGCGATGCTCGCGCTCACCACCAGCGAGACCAACTTCCTCGGCGTGGACCGCGGCTCCGACGCCCTGCGCTACTCGCTCCCGTACTACTCGACCTTCCACAAGGAGCTGGCGAGCCTGTTCGGCAACGTGTGGACGCAGAACGCCACCGCCTACGCGCCGCGCATCTTGAAGAACACCGACGGCACCGGCTCGGTGTACCTGCCGCCCTACCTGCGCTCGGAGAACTACATCTACGGCTTCAACTACCCGGTGGAGCCGCCGATCCCCGTGAACACCGGCGGCGTGCTCTCGCTCGACAAGGTGCTGCCGTCGCCGACCTGGTCCAGCCGCTTCTACGCCGAGGTCTGGGGCATGGCCTACTTCACCGCCAACTTCGACCAGGAGTTCGCCAGCTTCAACCAGGTGTGGCGGCTCGGCTCGGGCGAGAACCTGACCCCGGCGACCGGCTTCGACCTGGTCACCTTCGACGACCCGTTCGGCAGCGGCTACACCTACGCCGCGATGCAGCGCCACGGCGACACCGTGGTGCCGGCGGCGCCCTCCATGGTGCAGAACGCTTCCGCGTGGACGGCCAAGTGGAACCAGGCCAAGACCGGCAACACCACCGTCGACGGGCTCACCGCGGCGCAGTGGGAAGCCAAGGTCCGCGACGCCACGCGCACGCTGGAGATGATGCGCGGCCTGTACAACATCTTCGGCCAGACGGTCTGGTGACCGCGCCCCGCGGGCCGGGCGCGCCGGGCCCGCGGTGGCTTCACCGGTTCCTGCTCGTCGGCGCCCTGGGTGCCAGCGCCGCCGTGCTTCTCGCGGTCGTCACCGGGACGGCCGGCCGAGGCCTCGAGTTCGTCACCGTCTTTCGCGAGGCGCCGGGCCGGGACGCGGGCTTCGGCGCGCTGCTCTCCATCGCCCTGTTCTTTCCCTTCTTCGGGGGCCTGGTGGCGGTGATCGCCTCGTGGTCGCGCGGGGTGCCGGCCGGGGAGATGGCGCGATGGTTCTGCTTCACCGCGGCGGCCCTGCAACTGGCGGCCACCGCGCTCGGGCCCGAGGCGCCACGGGCGGTGCTCGCCTCCGGTGCCCTCCTCTTCTTCCTGGCCGGGCTCACGGCGCGAGTCGCGCCCGCGCCGGCCCTGCTCGAGCCCGCGCCCGGCGACCGGCTCCACCGTCAGCTCGGGTGGGGACTGCTCGCGGGAAGCGTGGGCCTCGATGCGTGGCTGGTCATCGAGCTCCTGCGCGTGGACGACCTCGTGTCGCGGTTCGGCCGGCGCGACATGGAGCTGCTGATGGCGGTGCTCCTGGTTCCCTCGACGGCCGCGGCGATGCTGCTGGCCGCGAGCGACGGCCGGTCCCCTGAGAAACGCGAGCCGGCGCGCCTCCTCGCGCGTGCAGCGTGCGCCGGCGCGGTTCTCCTCCTGGGCGGAGTACTGGTGGCCGGCTGGCCCGTGCCGAAGTTGGGGCTGATCGCCGAAGCGGCGTCATTCCTCGTGGTGGCCGCGCTGCCGTGGCGCGACGCTCGCGAGCCGGCCGCGTCGGTGGCCAATCGCCCGTGACCTGGAGGGGGCCGGACCGAGCTCGCATGACCGGCTCCGAGCGGGGCGAGGAAGACGCCGGCCCGAAGGCTCATCGGTGATTCGAGGACGCCAGGCGTTGCCGGCGCGGCGCCCGGTGATCGACACGCCCCCGGCTCGCCCACTATGAAGGGCCGAGTGCAGCTCGCGCCCCGACAGCTCGATCTGTTCCGCGCGCCCCGGACCGCGGAGGCGCCGCGGGCCAACGCGCCGGTGGCGCCGCCCTCGCTCGCGCCCGCTCCACCCGCGCCGCCGTCACTCGCGCCGCCGCCGCCGGCCACTCCCACGCCCGAGCTGCCGACGCTGGAGCTCTCCAAGCCGCCGCCGTCGCGCCTGGAGACGATGGCCCAGGCCCGCCTGCTGGCGCAGCGGCTCGCCGACCTCGTGGGCCCAGAGCTCAAGGTGCTCCTCTCGGTGCACGACAACGCGTCGACGATGATGTCGTTCCGGAGGCAGCCGCCTCTGCTCAAGGTGCGGCTGCACCACATGTTCCTCGACGCGCCCGAGCGCGTGGTGACCGCGGTGGTCGAGTACGCGGCCCGCGGCCGCCGCCACGCCGGCCCGGTCATCGACGAGTTCATCGCCAGCCGCCAGGAGCGCATTCGCGACAAGGCGCAGCGCTCCATCGCCCTCTCTTCGCGCGGCCGGTGCTTCGATCTGCAGGGCATCTTCGACGCGCTCAACGAGGCCCACTTCCAGAGCGGCATTCGCGCGCGCATCGGCTGGGGGCGGGCGTCGGCGCGGCGCAGGCGCCGCTCGATTCGCCTCGGCGTCTACGATCACAAGTCGCGGGAGATTCGCGTGCACCCCGCCCTCGACAAGCCCGACGTGCCGCTCTTCTTCGTGGAGTTCATCGTCTTCCACGAGATGCTCCACCAGCTCTTCCCCTCCGAGCGGGGGAGCGGCCGGCACGTGCACCACCCGCGCGCGTTCCGCGATCGCGAGAAGGCCTTCCCGCGCTACCAGGCAGCCATCTCCTGGGAGAAGGAGCACCTGCAAGAGTTGTTGCGCCGCTGAGCACGGCAGTCGTGCCCCGCCGTCGAGGGAGCCGCTGACGCAAGGCGTCGAGAGGAAACGGCGCCATCGCGCGACCCGCCTGATAAACGGAAGGGACGATGAGACGCGCGAAGATCGTCTGTACCCTGGGCCCCGCCACCGCCACGCAGGAGATGTTGGAGAGCCTGATACACGCCGGCATGGACGTGGCTCGCATGAACTTCAGCCACGGCAGCCACGCCGACCACCAGGCGATGATGGACAAGGTGCGCGCGGCGCAGCTCAAGGTGCGCAAGGCGGTGGGCATCTTGGGCGACCTCCAGGGCCCGAAGATCCGCACCGGCAAGCTGGAGAAGGGCGCCATCGAGCTGGTGGAGGGCAAGCCGCTCGACATCACCACCGACGAGACGCTGCTCGGCACTGAAGGCCTGATCTCCACGACCTACGGGCACCTCGCCGAGGACGTGAACGTCGGCGACCGCATCTTGCTCGACGACGGCCTGCTCGAGCTCAAGGTCCTCGCCACCGACAAGAAGACGATGCTTCGCACCGAGGTGGTGCACGGCGGCGTCCTCAAGAACAACAAGGGCATCAACCTGCCGGGCGTGAAGCTCCGCGCCGACGCGCTGACCCCGAAGGACAAGGAAGACCTGATCTTCGCCCTGAAGATCGGCGTCGACATGGTGGCGCTCTCCTTCGTGCGCACCCCCGAGGACATCCTCATGTGCCGGCGGGCGATGGAGGAGGCGGGGCGGGTGGTGCCCATCATCGCCAAGCTGGAGAAGCCGGAGGCCATCTCGCGGCTCGACGACATCCTCGCGGTGACCGACGGCGTGATGGTGGCCCGCGGCGATCTGGGCGTGGAGATTCCCCCCGAGGAGGTGCCGGCGATTCAGAAGGACATCATCCGCCGCTCCAACGCCCGGGGGCTGCCGGTCATCGTGGCGACGCAGATGCTCAACTCGATGACCGAGCACCCGCGCCCCACCCGCGCCGAGGCGAGCGACGTGGCGAACGCGGTCTTCGACAACACCGACGCGGTGATGCTCTCGGGCGAGACGGCGAGCGGCAGGTACCCCATCGAGTCGGTGCAGATGATGAGCCGCATCGTGGAGTCGGCCGAGGACGCGATGCGCAAGACCTTCCCGCGCGTCCCGACGGGCGAGGCGATGCACATCCCCGCCGACTTCCCCGACGTGGTGTCCGGCGTGGCCTGCCGCGCGGCCCGCGAGGCGGGGGCGGTGCTCATCGTGGCCTTCACGCTGACCGGCACGACGGCGCGGCTGGTGTCGCGCTACCGCCCGATGGTGCCCATCATCGCCTTCAGCCCGAACCAGGAAGTGCGGCGGCGGTTGGCGCTCTTGTGGGGCGTGGCGCCACGCGTGCTGGAGCCGATGCAGGAGACCGAGGAGATGGTGCGCCGCGTGGAAGAGGAGCTGCTCACCCGCGGCCTCTGCAAGCGGGGCGACCGCATCGTCATCGTCTTCGGCGCGCCCATCGGGCAGCCGGGGCGAATCAACTCCCTCAGGCTCCACACCGTCTCGATGTGACGGCCGGCCCTACGCGTCTCACCCGTCGCAGGCGCGGCGGCTGACCGGCGCGGGGCGGCTTCCCGGCACGGCCTGCGTCGCGCGCGCGGAGGGTGCGCTGCGAACGTGCGCGTCGGCGCGGCGCGACCGGCGCGACGCCCGGGGCGCCCGGAAAGCTCCAATGGCTCGGCCCTCGCAAGGCTCGGCGGCACTCACCCGCCGTCCTCGGAGATCGAACGCCATGAGCACACGCCGTCGCAGCCCGGGAGTCCTCGTCCGCCCGCGGGGCGGAACCGCCGACGTACGGAGGGCCTCGTGAGCTCGGTGGCGGTGGGGGAAGCGGGGGCGCTCGTCGAGCCGCGCGTCGAGGCGCGCTCGGAGGCTCGCGCCGAGCCGGCGGCCCGGCACTTGCGCACGGTGCGCGAGGCGACGCTGACCATTCGGCGCGAGGCGTTGCTGCCTCGCCTCGGGTGGTTCGCCACCTACGTCCCCTCCACCGGGAGCTGCGACGTCGAGGTGGGCTCCTTCGTCGACGTGGACTCCGACGGCTCTCCGCGCTGGGTGGTGGCGGGCCTGTGGGACGGAGACTTCGGCGCGGGGGACTTCCACACCAGCGAGTACCTCTTCGGGAGCGGGCTGTGGCTCGATGATCAGGGGCTCCACGTGGTGCCCTCGAGCGCCACCCTCGATCGCTGCGTCTACGTGCGCCAGGGCGACCGCTGGTTCGTCTCGAACTCGCTGGTGGTGCTGCTGGGCCGCCTCGGCGCGCGCCCCCACCCGGACGTCGATCACCGGACCTGGGGCGAGGGCATGTGCTTCGGCGTGTTGAACTACCGGCGCGAGATCCCCGTGGTGCACCCGCAGCTCGCCACGGTGAACCAGCTCCTCTACGAGTCGATGCTGCTCAAGCCCGACGGGACGCGCGCCTTCTCGTTCCGCGATCGCCCGCACCAGTTCAAGGACTACGCCGACTACCTCGCGCAGATGCGGGGCACGCTGCGCCGGCTCTGGACGAACGCGACCGACGAGCGGCGGCGCAAGCCCGCGCGGGCGGCGACCACCACCTCCAAGGGCTACGACTCCCCGGCGGTGACGGCCTTCGTGAGCGAGCTCGCGCCGGGCGCCGTCTCGTGGACCTCCGAGCGCTCGAACACCCGCATCCCGAGGGCGCTGCGCCTGCTCATGCCCGACGACGTGTACGACGACGACGGGACCCCCATCGCGCGGTACCTCGGCTGCGACGCGCGCACCCTCGATCCGGATCTGTCTCGCATTCCGCCGGAGCTCGAGGCCTGGTGCTGGGCGAGCGCGCAGGTCTCGCCGGAGATCATCTTCCACGCGGCCCTCTCCGACGCCATGGCTCACGACGCGCCCACCGTGCTCTTCACCGGCCAGAACGGCGACCGCCTCTGGAACCGGGAGCTCAGCGAGGCGCGCATCGGCTCCGACCTGGTGCGCGCCGGGCCGGCCGGCTCTCCCCTCATGGAGGCCCGGCTCGTCACGGGGATGATCGAGTGCCCCGTGCCCTACCTCTTCGCGCGCAGCGGCGTGGCCGTGCACGCGGTGACCACCAGCGCCGAGATGAAGCCGTGGACGCTGGGCACCGCCTACGACCGGCCCATTCCGCGGCGGCTGCTCGAGGAGAAGGGCGTTCCCCGCGCCTGGTTCGGCTTCGGCAAGAAGGCCGTCGCTCAGGACCTGGAGTCTCCCCAGGGCGAGGGGCTGCGCCGGCGCTTCTTCGCCGACACCGGCTGGTCCGCGGCAAGCGAGCGCCTCTACCGGGGCGTCAACCTGGGGCTGTACCTCGGCCGCCGCACCGTGGACTTCGCCCGCGCCCGCGGCAACCGGGAGAGGTTGATGGGGAGCGCCGTGCACAACTCCAAGCGCAGCCTGGCGAGGTGGGTCGACCTGCAGCGCGACGTGTACCTGACCTGCACCGATCTGCTGGCGAGGCGCTTCGCCCGCTGAGGCCGGGCGCGCGGGCGCCGTCAGGACCCTCCGCTGGCGACGAGGGTCTCCTGCGCCGCCCGCTGCCTCTTGTAGAAGGCGCTGAAGGACCGGTCGGCCCGCAGCACGTGCTCGACCAGCCACTTGCAGACGCGGTTGTTGACCGCCACGGTGAGGCTCGCGGTGGCGCCCTCCTCTCCGAGTGCGCGCCGGAGCTCGGCCAGGTCGGCGATGAAGGCCTGGTGCTCCTTCACGTGCGCCTCGAACGCGGGGTACCTCACGCGGGTCATCTCTGCTTGCTCGTCACCGAAGTGGAACTGCACGTACTCCTCGAGGAAGCGGACGAGCCCGCCCGCCGTCTCGCGCCCGCGGCCCTCGGACATGCCCAGCATCAGCTCGTTCACCCGGCGAAAGAGCTCTTGGTGCTGTGCGTCGACGTTGCCGACGCCGATGGCGAACGACGAATTCCACTCGATGAACGGCATGCGCGTTCCTCCGAAGGGAGGGACCCTAGCGGGCGGCCGTCTCAATGGACCTGATTGTCGTCAAATGCCCCGGCGCGGCTGGTCACCGCGGCGCGAGGGCCTTCTGCGGCACCTGCGCCTCGATGAACACCTCGAGGAGCTGCGGGTCGAGCTGGCCGCCCTTCGCCTCCATCTTGAGGATGTCGAGCGCCTTGTCGTGCGGCACGGCCTTCTTGTACGGGCGGTCGCTGGCGGTGAGCGCGTCGTAGATGTCCGAGATGGCCATCATCTTCGACTGCACGGGGATCGCGATCGCGGCGATGGAGCGCGGGTAGCCCTTGCCGTCGAGCTTCTCGTGGTGCGCCCAGGCGATCTCCGGCACCGCCCTCAAGGTCCGCGTCCAGGGAATCTGCGAGAGGAAGCGGTAGGTGTGCGTGACGTGCGACTCGATCTCCTTGCGCTCCGCCGCCGAGAGCGAGCCCTTGGGAATCGACAGCACCTGCACGTCCGAGGGCGAGAGCAGGGGGTGCTGCTGGCCCTTGGTGTCCGACCAGGTCAGCCCGCCGAGCTGGGTCAGCCGCTCGAAGCCGCTCTGCGCCAGCACCGTCGGCTTGTTGCAGGTGAGGACGAACTCGAAGATCTCGTCGAGCTCCTTGAGCGACTTCGAAAGCCGCTCGTCCTCCTCCTGGTCGATGGCCAAGAGGTCCTTCTCCCCGCGCCGGCGCACCGCGTCCAGTCGCCGCTTCATCGACGCGGCGTGCTGATCCTTCCGCGCGTGCTCGAAGCGGTGCTTCAACAGCTCGAGCTCGTGGGGGTAGAGCTTGTCGGCCTTCACCAGCACCGGCTCGCGCACGCCGATCTTCCCGAAGTCGTGCAACAGCGAGGCGTAGCGAATCTCCTGGAGCTGCTCGTGGGTGAAGCGCAGGTCCTTGTAGCTGCTCGGCGGCGCCTTCTCCGTCACCTCCGCGAGCGTCACCGTCAACGACGCCACCCGGCCCGAGTGGCCCGCCGTGGTCGGATCGCGCGACTCGATGGCCGACACGCTGGCCTGCACGAAGCCCTCGAAGAGCCGGCTGATCTCCTCGTGCAGCATGGCGTTCTCGATGGCCTGCGCCGCCTGGCCGCCGAGGGCGAGCAACAGCTCCACGTCCTCCGAGCCGAACTCGCCCTTGGCCGCGTTGAGCGCCTGGATCACGCCGGTCACGTCGCCGTGGGTGTCGCGCATCGGCACGCAGAGCACCGAGCGCGTGCGGTAGTCGTTGCGAACGTCCCACTCCCTGTTGAAGCGCGGGTCGTCGTAGGCGTCGCGGAGGTTGATGATCTGCCCGTCGGCGGCCACCGCGCCCGACAGGCCCTGGCCCACCGGCACGCGGATCTCCTTGCCCACCCCCTGCGCCACCCGGCTCCACAGCTCGTTCTTCTGGCGATCGAGGATGAAGAGCGACGTGCGCTCGCACTCCAGCACCCGCGCCGCCTCCTTCAAGATGAGCGGCAGCAGCGTGTCCAGGTTGTGCTCGGCCGCCATGGCCTTCGCCACCTCGAGGATGCTGTTCAGCTTGTCGACCCGGCGGAGCGCGAGCTGCAACGGCGACAACGACGGCGCGGTGCTGTCTTCGTGAAAATCGGGCACGGTGCGTTCGATGTTCCCCCGGCATTCCCTCTGGCGCAACCTGAGCTGGGTGGGATTCCTGCTCGCCTTCCTCGGCGGCTGCACGCTGCAGAAGATTCTTCGCGTCCAGCGCGTCGACGTGGACCCGCGGGTCGTCGCCTTCCTCGGCGGCGGGGGAAACTCGCTCGTCTTCCTCCACGGCGCCGAGGCCCTTCTCGTCGACGCGAAGTTCTCCGGCATGGCCAGGCAGCTGCGCGTCGACGTGGAGCAGAAGCTCGGGCGCGAGGTGCGGCGGCTGCTCCTCACGCACTCGCACTTCGATCACACCGCCGGCCTCTCGCTCTACCCGCGGGTCGGCGCCGTGCTCGCCCACCCGAACACCATTCGCCGCGTCGAGGACGACGGCCAGAAGGCGCCCTTCGTCGAGGTGGAGCGCGAGCTCACCCTCACCCTGGCGGGCGAGTCGATTCGCGTCCTCTACCTCGGGCGGGGGCACACCGACGGCGACCTGGTGGCGTACCTGGAGCACCGCAAGCTGCTCGTCGCGGGCGACCTCGTCACCCTCGGGAACGAGCCGAACATCGACGTGGCGGCCGGCGGCGCGGCCCTGGAGTGGAAGGGCACCCTCGACCGCCTGCTCGCGCTGCCCTTCGAGACGGTGCTGCCGGGCCACGGCGAGCTGACCACGCGCGAAGCGGTCGAGCACTTCCGCGACTACTTCGCGTCGCTCGAGGCGGTGGTGCGCGAGGGGCGCGAGAAGGGCCTCGACGAGGAGGCGGTGGCCAGGACGGTGAAGGTCACGGGCTTCGACGACCTGGAGCCCTTGCCCGGCGGCATCGACCGCGAAAGGAACCTGCGCCTGATGTACCGTGCGCTGTCGAGCGCGGCGGCCGACGCCGGCGTGCCGTGAGCCTCACCTGGAGCCCGTACCGATGACCGTGAAGATCGCGCCGTCCCTGCTCTCCGCCGACTTCGGCCGCCTCGCCGAGGAGGTGAAGGCCGTGGAGGCCGCCGGCGCGGACCTGTTGCACGTCGACGTGATGGACGGCCGCTTCGTGCCCAACATCACCATCGGGCCGCTGGTGGTGGAGGCGCTGAAGAAGGCCGCGACGGTGCCCCTCGACGTGCACCTGATGATCGTCGAGCCCGAGAAGTACGTGGCCGACTTCGTGAAGGCCGGCGCCGCCACGCTCGGCGTGCACGTGGAGGCCTGCGCGCACCTGCACCGGGTGCTGCAGCAGATCCGCTCCCTCGGCGCGCGGGCGTCGGTGGTGCTGAACCCCGCCACGTCGATCTCCGCCATCGAGGACGTGCTCGGCGACGTCGACCAGGTGCTCCTGATGAGCGTGAACCCCGGCTTCGGCGGCCAGGCCTTCATCCCCGGCACGGTGGACAAGGCGCGAAGGCTCAAGGCGCTGCTCGACGCGCGCGGCCTCTCGAAGGTCGACATCGAGATCGACGGCGGCATCAACGAGAAGACCGCGAAGGAGGTCGTCGCCGCGGGCGCCAACGTGCTCGTGGCCGGCAACGCGGTCTTCAAGGCGAAGGACTATCGCGCGGCCATCGCCGCCCTGAGGCCCTGATGGCGAAGCCGATGCGCTGGCTCGCTCCCGCGGTGTGGGCGGGCGGCGCGGTGCCGTTGGTGGTGCTGGCCCTCGACGCGGCGACTGGGCGGCTGGGCGCGAACCCGGTGTCGGCGGCGCTGAACCAGCTCGGGCTGCTCGCGCTGGTGGCGCTGGTGGCGTCCCTGGCCTGCACGCCGCTGGCGACCCTCTTCTCGTGGACCTGGCCGCCGCGCGTCCGCCGCGCGCTGGGCGTGTGGTCCTTCTTTTTCGCCACCCTGCACCTGTTCGTCTACGTCGCGGTCGATCAGAGCCTGAAGCTTCAGGCGCTCTGGGAGGACGTGCTCAAGCGGCCCTTCGTCACCGTGGGTTTTCTCGCCTGGTGCCTGATGGTGCCGTTGGCGTTGACCTCCACGCCGAGCTCGATTCGGCGCCTGGGCTTCGTGAGGTGGAAGCGGCTGCACACTCTGGTCTTCGTCATCGTGGCGCTCGCGCTGGTGCACTTCGTCTGGCGCGTGAAGAGGGACCTCACCGAACCGCTCGCCTACGCCGGGGTGGTGGGCGTGCTGGTGCTGGTGCGGCTCAATACGGCGATGGCCAGGCGACGGAAGAGCCGGGCCGCCGCGACCTGACGCCGCTCACCGCGCCAGCCTGAGGATGGCGTCCTTCCCGCCGACGAACACCCCGCCGCTCTCGGGGAGAATGGCGGTCAGGCTCGTGCCCGCACCGGTGCCCTCGCTGACGTTCCAGCGGTCGAGCGTGCCCCCGTCCCAGCGCAGCACGTCGCCGGTGGCGGTGGTGAGCCAGAGATCGTGCAGCGAGGTGCCGTCGAGCGCCTGGAGGCCGCCCAGGCCCGTGGGCAGCTTCAGGTCCACGAGCCCTCCGTCGACGGCCTCGTAGAGCGCTCCTCCGGCGAGGAGCACGAAGTGTGAAGGCCCGAGCGCCACGATGCCGGTGATGTCCGCCGTCAGCCCCACGTCGAGGGGCGTGACGCCGCCGTCGTTGCGAATGCGCAGCACCTGGCCGCGCGCTCCGACCGCGATGGCCTCGTTGCCCGCCACCGCGACCCGATTCAGGAACGCCTGCCCCGCGAGCGCCGGGCGCACCGCCGGCCACAGCAGGCTCGGCGAGGTGACGGGGTGCATGGCAATGACGCCGCGCTCTCCCACCGTCACCAACTGCTCGCCGAAGCGCGTCACGTCGGCGAGCTCGACGTCCGCCGCGCTGCCGCCGCTCATCACCTTGGCGAAGGTCGCCATGTCCACCGCGCCGTCGACGAGCTGGTAGAGCCGCCCGTGCGTGGCGGAGAGGAACGCGTGGCCCGGCGCGGCGAAGGCGAGGCCAAAGAAGCGCTGGCTCGGGTCGGCGTTGCGCACCACCGAGCGCCAGCCTTCCGGCTCGCGACGCTGCGCGAAGGCCGCGCTGCCCACCGCGTACAGCGCTCCGGTGGCGTCGCGCTGGAAACGGCGGACCTCCGTGCCGGGGAGCCCGCTCAGGGTCCCAAGGACGCCGCCGTCGGTGACGCCGACGCCGCCCAGGTCTCCGACGACGTACTCGAGACTGGGCTCCGCGTGCGCCACCGCGCGCGCCGAGAAGTCGACGGTGCCGGCGGGCGTGCAGGGGCCGCCGAGGCCGCAGCGCATGAGCCCAGAGAGGCCCCCGTCGGCGAAGAGCACCCACGCCCCACCGTCGGGGGGGCAGGCCATGGCGGTGGTCGGCCCCAGGCTCGAGGGCACCCGCGACTCGCTCAGCCCGCCGTCGGCCAGCGCGCGCGCGAGGGTGCCGTCGCCGGCGAGCAGCCAGCTCTCGCCCGAGGCCTCGCCACACACGCTGTGCCAGTCGTGTGCTCCAGCGTCGACGGGCTCCCAGCCGGCGTCCACGGCTCGGCGAAACGCCAGCCCCCGCTCGCCGACGAGGTAGAGGTTCGAGAGCGATCTTCCGCCGACGACGAGGCGCCGCGCGCACGACGCGGGATCGTCGTCGAAGCGGGTCCAGGGAACCCAGCAGGCGTCGAAGAGGTCCTCGATGGCGACGGCGAGGTTGCACTGGGAGCCGGCGACGACGCGGTGCCGGCCATCGGTCCACACGGAGGTGTAGCGATCGCCGGGGTCGCGAGGGGCCTCGGTCGTCCAGCGCCCTCTCCACCGGAGAATGGTCCCTCGCGCGCCCACCACGGTGACGCCGGCGTCGGTGGCGCTCACCGCCAGCAACGCCTCCTCGGTGAGCCCCGGCCAGCTCTCCCACCGGCCGTCCTGGGAGCGGAGGACGGTTCCCTTCTCGCCCACCGCCCACAGCGCGCTGCCTTCGGTCGCCGCGGCGTTGAGGTTGAGCTTCCCGGTGAGCGGGAGCTCCCAGCAGAGCCGGCCGTCGGCGTCGAGGCACACGTCGCCCGGCCGCCCGGCGTCGACGGGGCCAGCGTCGGGGCGTCCCGCGTCTGGAAGGAGGAAGTGGCAGTTGCCGCCGTCCTCGCAGGCCGCGCGCGCGGCGTCGAAGTCCCAGCAGGCGGAGAAGAGCAGGGCGGCCGTGAGGAGCCGAAACGCTCCACGCCGCGGCCTCCGTTCAGCCCGAGCGCAGTCGAGGGCCGGCGAGTCTTCGGAATCCGATCGGTTCAGCCGGGGTCCTCGATCTCGCTCGGACTGAACGGTGCCTGGTTCTGCGTTTCGCTCAGCCCGCCGAGCCCGTCGAAGCCCGTCCTCCAAGCGCTCCGTCGGGCGCGGCCCGGCGCCGCGGACGGCGAGCGCGAGGTGGTCGCTCGGAGCTCGGCCCCCTTCGACGGGCCAGGGGAGAACGGGAGTCGGGCCGCTCACGGGAAGACCCCCGCCACGCCCAGCGCGCCGCCGCCTGGGAAGATCAGCACCGCCGGCTGGACTCTCGGAGGCTCTCCGCGCAGGTAGAGCACCGTCGACCACGCGAGCGCTCCCGCCGCGAGCCCGTAGCTCACCCACGACGCCACCATCGTGAGCTGCCCGCGGAGCTTCACTCCGTCGGCCTCCCTGGCCGAGGTGAGCGGGGTCTCGGTGGGGACCAGGAGCTGCTCGTAGGCCGCGGCGGCGATCATGTCCAAGACCGCGCCCGCGACCACCAGCGCGGTGGCGCCCACCGTCCAGCCGACCGGCCAGCGGTGCTCCAGGGTCGCTCCTTGGGCGCTCACCGCCGCGGCGGGGCTCGGGGCGAGCTTCTCGAAGAGCTCCGGCGCGAGGCGCTCGGCGGCCCGGGTGAGCGCCGGGCGCAGGTCGTCCTCGGAGTCGATGGGCGCGGTCAGCGCCGTCACCAGCTGTCCCGTGCCCGAGCGCACGACGCGGAGGTCGAGCTGGTAGCCCTTCTCGACGCGGCCGAGGTCGCCGAGCAGCACAGCGTCGGTGCCCAGCGCGCTGGAGAGCTTCGCGGCGCACGAGGTCGCCGCGCCGCTGCAGCCCAACAGCTCCCGTTGGCGCTCGGGGCCGAGGCGCTGGGCGATCTCCTGCTGCGTCACCACCCGCGCGCCGCGCGCGGAAAGCTCGGCCGCCAGTTGCTCGGCGCAGGAGCGCGCCACGGCGGCGGGGACGTCGACGGTGGTGAAGTCCGGCTCGGCGAGCGAAACAGAGGTCGCTCCGGCGACCGCGAGCAGCAACAGCGTGTGCATCAATCCTCCGCGCGGCAGTGAAGCACAAGGAGAGCCGACGGTCGGCACCCTTCGACGGGCGCGGGGGAAACGGCGCTCACGGCGGGGAACGTCTGGACTGATTTCCGCCGAACTTCCCGTTCAGGGTGAACGGACGGTCGACGGTCGCGAGCACCGCCATCAGTCGCGCGGCAGCTCGATGACGGCCAAGGCCCCCTCGGGCGTCCGCACCTCGACGACGTGCCGGGCGAGGAACGCCAGCCGCGGGTGCTCGAGCAAGAGCTCGCCGCCGGCCCCCACCTCGCGCCAGGGCGACCAGAAGCCGCCGTCCACGCGCACCGACACGCGCGCCACGCCCGGCAGCGCGAGCGTCGCCCGGCTCGCCGCGTGACGGAGGACTCGCGCGCCCGGGAGCCGCCGCACCACCGGCGTGCACCGCGGCGAGGCGGGCAGGAGGTTCGCGTACAGCCCCATGTGGTTGTACGTCTTGGTGCCGGTGATGTTGCCGACGCCCTTCGCCGCGGCGACCTGAATCTGGAAGCCCTGCACGTCGGGGACGAAGAAGCGCTGGAAGCCCTGCGAGAGCGTGGGCTCCGCGGCCGAGAGGAGCGTCGGCACCAGCGCCTTCAGCACGTCGAGCTTCTCCGCGAGCATCTCGCTGTTCTTGATCTGCACGTTGGAGACCGCGGTCATCAGATCTCCGAGCACCGGCGTGACGCCGCTGCAGCCGTCGAGGGTGAGACCGAAGGGCAGGTCGAGATCGGCGGCGAGGGTGAAGAGGCGCGCGTAGCGATCGTCGAGGCGTGCGTAGACGTCGATCTCCACGCCCTTCCACCCCAGGCGAACCAGGGGCTCGAGGATCTTCCCGGTGGAGTCCACCGTGCCTTCGCCGAGCGTCGCGGTGGGCGGGTTCACCGGGCGAATCACGATGCGCAGGGGCACCGAGTCGCCGTGGGTGAGCTTGCCCAGCGAGGGGAGCAGCGCGGAGAGCGCCGACGAGTCGAGCAGCGAGATGCTCTCCTGGCCGAGCTCGAGGCAGAGCGCGCCGGACTGCTGCGCCTGGAACATGGCCTGCGAGAGCGCCTGCTGCGAGAGCGAGAACGCCACGTCGTACGGGCCCGGCGCGTCGAGGTCGAAGTCCGGGAGCGGCAGCGCGGGCGGGACGGTGGCGGTGAGCGGCGCGACACAGGTGGCGACCTTCTGGGCCTTGAAGCCGCCGCGCACGCCGATGGTGGCGCCGGAGATGTCCGCCGCCGAGCCGCCGCCGGCCGCCAGCGCGATCTCCAGCGACGAGCCCTGCGGCGCCCCGGCCGCCGCGAGCGCCTGGCTCACGTCGAGCACGCCCTCGGTGCCGATCATCGCCGGGACGCACAGGCCGCTGCCGGTGTCGATGCAGGTGCCCGCGTCGGGCGCGCCGCCGTCGAAGTCGCAGGCCGCCGTGGCGGTAGGGGAGGTGGGACACGCCGTGCCGGCGCCGCAGGAGGCGCAGTTGGCCTTCTTGAGCGCGTCGTCGAGCTGGGTCTTGAGGGACTTGGTGAGCTGATCGATGAGCAGGCTCTTCACCGCCGAGATGTTCACGCCGGTGCAGAACGAGCCGCACGACGGCCCGGCCGCGGCGATGAGGATGTCGTTGGGGTCGATGCACTGCGGCGGCGGGAGCGAGCCCGAGCTGCCGCAAGCCTTCATGCCCCCGATGTCGGAGACGCTGAGCGTGAGCAGCTTGTCCCAGTTGGCGTCGATGGTTAGGGCGATGTTGATGTCGAGCTCGTTGGAGACCGGCGTGGCGCGGTTGGAGTCGAAGTCGATGCTGCAGGCGACGTAGCCGCCGGAGAACCCGCACAGCAGTGAGGGGCGGCTCTCCGAGGCGAGGAAAATCTGTCCGGTCTGGACCTTGGCGGTCACCACGGCCTGGATCAGGTTCGGCGCGGCGGGCGCGAGCTGCAACGAGGTGAACTGAATGTTCACCACCTGGGGGAGATCCTGCGCGTCGCACTTTCCGTCCATGCGGCCGCAGGTGGTGCTCGTGCAGCCGAAGCTTCCCTGGTCCGCCACGGCGAACCGGACCCCGATCATCGACTGAATGCTGCACGACATCGGCACCTGCATCACCTGCCCCGGCGCGAACAGGTTCAGGATCTGCGCCGAGTTCGAGTTGAGCGCCGCGAAGCCCGCGCCGGAGAGGCGCACCGCCGCGGCGGTGTCGAGCTTCTGGCCGGTGAAGCTGCCCTGCGGCCTCGGCGTCCAGCCGGGGCAGGCGCAGCCCGACGTGCCGCCGCCGCCGCAGGCCCAGAGGCCGAGCACGACCACGAGAGCAAGCTGACGAGGCGCGAGCGGTGGAATCACCATGGGGCTCCCCTAGCAGGCCGCGTGGGGGTTGAGGAGCCCGGGGAGTCCCGAACTGCCCCGTGCGCCCGACCTCGCTCCGGTCACCCGAGGGGCGAAATCCCCCCGGACTCCGGCGCGTCCCCGGCGACGTTCACGCGAAGGGCCGCGGCACGACACTTGCGACGCGCCCCCGGCCGAGCCCTCACCCTGGAATCCCCATGTCTCGCATCGTTTCCCTCGCGGCTCTCGTCGCGCTCCTCGTCCTCGCGCTGTCGTCGTGCACCTGCGGGCAGACTCCCTGTTCCGCCGCCAACTGCTCCGGCTGCTGCGACTTCTCCGGGGTCTGCCAGGTCGGCTCGGCCGTCGATGCCTGCGGCGGCGGCGGCGCCACCTGCCACGCGTGCTCGGGCGGCGCGGTCTGCGCCGGCGGCGCGTGCCTGTCGCCCAGCGGCCTCGTGGACTCCGGCGTCGACGTCACCTGCCTCGCCTGCGTCACGCCCACCGACTGCGCGCCCACCGGCTCCTGCGTGCAGATCGGCGGCAGCGACGCTTGCGCGACCTTCTGCGTGAACGGGCACTGCCCCAGCGACGAGGTGTGCAGCTCGGCGACGGCCAGCGACGGCACTCAGGTGTCGGTGTGCCTGCCGTTGAACGGCTCCTGTGACGCGGGCGTCGCCTGCCCCCTGCCGTGCCCGGCCGGCTCGACCTGCGATCCGGTGACGGCGCAGTGCGCGTCCCCGGGCGCCGGCGGCGGAGCGGCTGGCGGCGGCGGC
>JBBIOE010000089.1:0-27249 GCA_037443525.1 Archangiaceae bacterium
CCTCGATCTTCACCGTGTGCCTGGAGTCGCGGGCGGTGAAGAAGCGGAAGCCCGCGGCGACGGAGCCCAGGGGCCCTACCCTCGCCTCCTGGAGATACGCCCCGCAGGTGCGCTCCCCGGTTCGCTGGGTGCAGAGAGTGATGGACTCCTTGGTGAAGTAGCCGACGCCGGCGCCGGCCCAGAGGTAGAACTGGAAGTGCACCGGCAGCTCCGCCATCAGGCTGATCTTCCCGTAGATCGGCTGGAAGCGGGCGCCCACCACCGCGTTGGCGGTCATCTGCCAGAGGTCGGTGAGATCGTCGATCTTCTGCTTCCTGGGCAGCGTGTTGAAGACGAAGTCGTCGCGAATCTGATTCGCCAGCGAGGTGTGCCGCGAATAGGCGTACCCGCCGCGCAGCTCGAGCCCGAACCAGTCGGCCGGGTTGTAGGCGACCGAGACGTTGAAGTTGTAGTGCTCGGTCAGCTTGGACAGCAGCGTGAAGCCGACGTTGCCGCCGATCTCCGGCCTGCCGGCGACGTTGAAGAGCCGGTTGCGCACGGCGACCTTCTCCACCAGCTCGGCCTCGTCGGCGAAGGCAGGCGCCGCCGAGAGCACGGCGAGGAGCGTGGCGGAAAGACGAAGAGAGTTGCGATTCATAGCGTGCTTGGCGACCTCGTCACGGACAGCTGTTCTGGAAGCTGGGCAGGACCTCGTAGCAGACCTCGACGGTCGACAGCGGCTCGGGCACCGCGGTGCCGGAGAAGCGGACCATGTTGCGCAGGCCGCCGGTGTCGCACTTCACGTACTCGGCGCCGATGGCGACGGGCGCGAGGGAGACCGGCACGCGCTTGGCGCAGCGGCCGCCCCGGCACACCTGGCCCGCGCTGGTGGGGCAGTTCGCGTCGACGGTGCAGTTGGCGGCGTTGGAGGGCGAGACGTAGGCGAAGAGGCCCTGCGCCACCGTGCCGCTCGGGTGCAGATCGGGCCCGCGGGTGAGGCGGAACTCGCGGCGCAGTCCCGAGGCCGCGTAGCCGAGCGCGGTGAGCGCGCCCTGGAAGTCGTCCTGGCAGATGGAGACCGTCACGCCGCCGGTCGCCGCCGCCACCGAAGCGTAGCGGCTGCCGAAGTAGGCGATCTCGTAGCCGCCGTCGTTGGTGCCGCCGCTCGGGCACGCCGTGCCGTTGAGGCTCTTGCAGCAGCCGACGTGCGGGCTCGGGTCGCCGAACTGCGACGGCACGCCGGCGTCGGCGTCGACGGCGACGATGGCCGCGAGCGCCACCGCGTCCTGGTTGCCGAAGCCCTTGTAGGTCTCGAAGAAGCGCGTGAAGTAGCCAGTGGAGCCCCAGGCGCCGGTGCCCATCAGCGTGTTGTCGGGCGCGCAGTGGCAGCCGGGGTCGGCGGTGCAGACGCTCTGGCGAGTGAGCGGCGTGCAAGACGAGTCGTCCTCGTCGCTGACCACCACCACGTAGAGCGAGGCGTCGTCGCGCACGAAGCGCTCCACCGAGGTGGTGGAGACGTTGAGCGGGTTGTTGAGCGCGAGGTAGGCGGCGTAGAGCCCGCGCTCCTGGGCGCTGCCGGTGACGCCGACCTGCACCATCTGCTTGAAGGCATCGACGGCGGTGGTGGTGGCGCCGCCGGTGTTGCAGGTGACGGTGCCGCCGCTCGGCTGGCAGGAGATGAAGTCGTCGGAGAGCCCGAGCAGCGACCAGCGCTTCAGCGCCCCGCGGGCCGCCGGATCGTCGGTGTCGGTGGTGGTGACGGCGATGTGGAAGTCGATCGGCGGGTTCGCCGAGACGAGCTGGCCGATGAAGCCCGAGAAGTTCGCCGCCAGCCGCGCCTGCTTGGGGCCCATCGAGCCCGACGAGTCCACCACCCAGAGGATGTCGACCTTGCGCACCGAGACCTGCTGGTACACGTCGCACTGCCTGGGGACGCTGACCTGGAAGTCGTTGGTGTCGCCGGCGTCCTCGGTGAGCACCGCCGGCGCCTTCGAGTCGGCGGAGGGATCGCCCGGCACCAGCGTGAACGGCTCGACGATACGGCGGGTCCGGGTGCGGTCCTGGCAGCCCAGGGCGGCCAGGGTGAGAACCACGAGTCCGAGGGAGCGGGCGCGGAGCATCATGAGAACCAGAGGGCGGCGTTGCTAGCACACCGGGCAGGGCCCCCCAACACGATTCAAGTACCCTGCAGGTAGGGAGGAATGCAGGCCTGCACGCTCTGGCTCGTCACCGCCAGCTGCACGTCGCAGGTCCACCCCTGCGGGCACTGCGCGTCCTCGGTGCACGGCATGGTGCAGATGGAGCCGGAGTCCTTCCGGATGCACAGGCCGGTGGAGCACGCCGCCGGGCCGAACTCGCACGACGCGCCGGCCTGGCCGCCCCCGTTGGGGAAGCACACGTCGATCTCTCCCGAGGCGTTGGGGAGCACTGCCTTGCGGCAGGCAAAGCCATCGGGGCAGGCGCCGCTCGCGCAGGTCAGGGTGCACACCCGCGCGGTGCCCAGGTCGAGACAGGTGCCCGACTGGCACGGCGAGCGGCCGGGGCTGCAGTCGTCGCCGAAGAGGCCGCCCAGCGGCGCGCAGACGCCGGAGCCGTTCTTGGGGCCGGTCGCGGTGCGGTGTACGTCGGAGCAGTCGTAGCCGCCGGTGGAGACCACGTCGCAGCAGCGGTAGCGGGTGTCCTTGCAGTCGGTGTCCTGGGTGCAGGTCTGGCTGCAGAAGCTGGTCAGGCCCGCCACCAGGCAGACCTGGGAGATGCAGTCGCCGGCGCCGTTGACGCTGCAGTCGTCGCCGAGCTGCTTGAGGCCGCCCTTGCAGCTGCCCCGCTGGGGCATGCAGTAGCTCTTCGTCGCGCCGCTCGGGTCCAGCACCGACTTGCAGACGAAGCCCACGCCGAAGCTCTTGATGCACGCGGCGTCGTCGGCGCAGGGCGTGGAGCAGAAGGCCTCGCCCTTGAACGGGCAGCTGGGGCAGTCGTTGACGATGCAGCGGTTCTCCGAGAAGCCGCCGCGGCGGCAGTCGTCGGTGTCGGTGCAGGGCGAGCACATGCGCCCGTCGACGGCCGGCAGGCAGGTGTTGTTGGTGCACACCTTGCCGAGGCCACACTGCGAGAGCTGGCCGACGTCGTCGTGCGCGTCGCAGTAGCCGACGCAGGAGTTGGAGTTCGGCACGCACTGGTACGGCCCCTTGACGCCGGGGTCGGTGTTCAGCGCCAGGTTGGTGCAGGCGAAGCCGGTGGGGCACTCGGGGTTCTGGGCCGACTCGAGCTCCCCGGGCACGCACCCGGGCACCGCGCAGAGGTTCTTCTTCGGGTTGCAGTCCTTGCCGCAGAACGTCTCACCGGAGACGACATTGCGCACGCACAGATCGAAGGGCCCGCCGCACTCGTCGTCGCCCTTGCAGGCGCCGCACAGCGGCTTGCCGTCGTCGCAGGTCTCGTTGGCGGGGACGCACTGCTTCATCAGCGCGCCCTCCTTGCCCGCGGGGATCTGCTCGCAGGAGAAGCCCAGGGGGCAGGCGTCGTTGGCGCCGCAGGGGCCGGTGCAGAACTGCTGCCCCGAGCCGACCGCGTGGAAGCAGGCGCCACCGGCCGGGCACTGGGCGACGTCCTGGCAGGGCGCGCAGAGCGAGCGCGTGGCGCGCACGTAGCAACGACCGGTGTCGGCGTCGCAGACGTGGCCGGCAGGGCAGTCCTCGTCGGACTTGCAGCCGGTCAACTTCATACAGATGCGGCCGTAGCGACCGGCGGCCTGGCAGAAGAAGTCCTGCGGGCAGTCGTCGTTGCAGGTCTGCGTGCAGAACCCCGTCGCGGAGTCGACCGCGAGGCAGAGGTTCGAGGCGCAGACGTTCCGGGTGTCGCCGGGGTCGCACGCGTCCCCCAGCGACAAGGTCTTCACGTTCTGCGAGGGACCGCAGGACAGCCCCACGACCGCTACGAGCCCCAGTAAGGCGCGCCCTCTCCCTCGCATGACGCCCTCCCCTTCGGCCTACTTCTTGGTGCCCTTGTGCGACGCGCGCATCGCCAGCTTCATCGCCGGCTTCACGATGACGAGCGAGTCGGTGTTGCCCGGCACGCTCCCCAGCACGAGCACCAGGTTGCGCTCGGGGATCACCTCGACGACCTTGAGGTTCTGGGTGGTGACCTGCTCGACGCCGTAGTGCCCGGGGAGCTTCTTGTTCGGGTACACACGGCCCGGCGTCTTGCGCTGACCGATGGCGCCGGGGTGACGGCGGTACTCGTGGGTACCGTGGGTCTGGCCGAAGCCGCGGAAGTTCCACCGCTTCATCACGCCCTGGTAGCCGCGGCCCTTGGTGGTGCCGGTGACGTCGACGAGCTGGTTCTTCTCGAACATCTCGACCTTCACCGCGTCGCCCACGTTGTACTTGGCGAGCTCGTCGGCATCGACGCGGAACTCCTTGACGATGCGCTTCAGCTTGGCGCCGGCCTTCTTGAAGGAGCCGACCTGCGCCTTGGTCAGGTGCTTCTCCTTGGCGTCCTTGAAGCCCAGGACGACGGCCGTGTACTTGTCCTTCTCGAGCGTGCGCTTGCCGACCACCTCGCAGGAGCTGACGTCGATGACCGTGACCGGCACCGCGTTGCCCTCGGAGTCGAACACCTGCGTCATGCCCGCCTTCTTGCCGATGAGACCCTTCATGTTCCTCTTCCCTTCTCTCGCACGCGGCCTCTCGCCGGAGGTGCGGCGCGGGATATCGCCCGCGGACGGTATGGCCCTTTCCTGATGAAAGGGGCGGCCCACGTACCAGGGGCCTTTGGCAAACGCAACCTTGGCGCCGATTGAAGCTTCGGGCCTAAGGTCCGTCCCCCATGGGCATGAGACGCGCTTTCCTGATCGCAGTGCTGGTGGTGGCGGCGGCGGCGTGGGCGGACGACAAGAAGCTCAAGGGCACGGTGAAGAAGACGGCGCCCAAGCTCGACCTGGGCTTGCAGCCGTTCGGCGACATTCCCAAGGGCGCGGAGCTCGCCAAGCCCAAGGCCGCCGAGGAGAACGCCGACACCCGCAGCAGCGCTCCAGGAGAGAAGGTGTGCAGCGTGGTCTCGGTGCAGCACGCGAAGGGCTTCGTGCGGGGGACCGACGGGGCCAGGCCTTCGTCGCCGATGCCGGTGCTCCCCGCCTCCGGCTCGCCGCTGCGCACCGACAAGTTCGTCTCCATGGTCCGGGTGAAGTGCACCGACAAGCGGAACCGGGAGATCGCGGTGGCGATCCTCGATCCCGCGCAGGACACGGTGATGGACGCCTCGGGCCAGCTCTTCTTCGCCGGCAAGACCGAGACCGAGTGGCAGGTGGACTGGGACGCGACCAGCATTCGCCGCGTGGGCGACTACGGCGTGCTCGTACGCGTCGGCGGTGAAGCGCTGGGCACCTTCCCGCTGAAGATTGACGTTCCGTCCGCCGACGACGGCGGCAAAACGAATCGGTGATCTCACGCGCCAATCGGAGTAGACGGGCGCCGCCGTTCACCCACATCCGGAGCGCTCGACATGGCCTATTCCGATCGCGTCAAGCAGATCCTCTCGTGGTACCCGTCGGACTCTCCGGGGGTACTGACCAATCTCGCGCGCATGCTCAACACCGGCACGCTCGCGGGGACGGGCAAGATGGTGATCCTCCCCGTCGACCAGGGCTTCGAGCACGGCCCGGCCCGCTCCTTCCAGCCGAACCCGGCCGGGTACGATCCCGACTACCACGCGCAGCTGGCCATCGACTCCGGCTGCAACGCCTACGCGGCGCCGCTGGGCTTCCTCGAGGCCGTCGCCGGCAAGCTCGCCGGTGAGATTCCCCTCATCCTGAAGGTCAACAACTCCGACTCGCTGGCGAAGATCGACCAGCCCTGCTCGGCGCTGACGTCCAGCGTGAAGGACGCGGTGCGGCTCGGCTGCTCGGCCATCGGCTACACGATCTACCCGGGCTCGGGCGCGCGCAACCAGCAGTACCAGGACCTGCGCGATCTCATCGCCGAGGCGAAGTCGTACGGCCTGCCGACGGTGCTGTGGGCCTACCCGCGCGGCGCCGGCCTCTCCAAGGACGGCGAGACGGCCATCGACGTGGTGGCCTACGCGGCGCAGATCTCGGCGCAGCTCGGCGCGCACGTCATCAAGGTGAAGCCGCCCAAGGACTTCGTCGAGCAGGCCGAGGCCAAGAAGGTCTTCGAGAAGTACTCGATCCCCACCAAGACGATGGCCGAGCGCGTGCGCCACGTCGTGCAGAGCGCCTTCAACGGCAAGCGCATCGTGATCTTCTCCGGCGGCGAGGCCAAGGAGACCAAGGCCCTGCTCGACGAAGTGAAGGGCCTCAAGGACGGCGGCGGGTTCGGCTCGATCATGGGCCGCAACGCGTTCCAGCGCCCGCGCGCCGAGGCGCTCTCGCTGCTCAAGGACGTGATGTCCGTCTACAAGTCGTGACCCCGCAGTTCACTCTTCGAAGCCAAGGAACCGAAATGTCCCGCTCGTTGCTGACGCTGTGTCTCGCCGCCTCCACGTTCGCCCTCGCCGCGCCGCCGCCGGCCGCCCCGCCTGCCGGCAAGCCCGGTGACGCGCCGACCGCCAAGCCCGCGCCGATGACGGGCGACGATCTCAACAAGGCGCTCTACGTGCTCGGCGTGAACATCGGGCAGAACCTCGAGGTCTTCGGGCTCACCGACAAGGAGCTCAAGGAGGTCATCGCCGGCTTGACCGATCGCACGATGAACAAGCCGCTCAAGTTCAAGCTCGAGGATCACGGCCCGAAGATCAACCAGCTCGCGCAGGAGCGCCGCCCGGTGTTCGAGGAGAAGCGCGCCGCCAAGATGAAGGTCGAGGGCGAGGTCGAGAAGAAGCGGGGCACCGAGTACCTGACGAAGATGGCCGCCGAGAAGGGCGCGCAGAAGACGCCGTCGGGGCTCGTCTACATCGAGACCAAGGCCGGCACGGGCCCTCAGCCGACCGCGGCGGACACGGTGACGGTGCACTACAAGGGCACCCTCGTCGACGGCACGGAGTTCGACAGCTCCTACAAGCGCAACCAGCCGGCGGAGTTCCCTCTGGGCGGCGTGATCAAGTGCTGGACCGAGGGCGTGGCGAAGATGAAGGTGGGCGGCAAGGCGAAGCTCATCTGCCCCTCCGACATCGCGTACGGCGACATGGGCCGCCCGGGCATCCCGCCGAGCGCCGTGCTGACCTTCGAGGTCGAGCTCCTCGGCGTGAAGGGCAAGTAAGGAAGCGCGTCGTCCCCGCGGTCCCGATGGACACCCTGCCCCTCCACCCGGCGCTGGTGCATCTGCCCATCGGGATCGCGTTCCTGTTGCCGCTGCTCGGCTTCGGGCTGCTCTTCGCCGTCGTGCGCGGGTGGCTGCCGCGCCGGGCGTGGGCGGTGATGGTGATCGTCTCCGGCCTCGCCCTCGGCACCGCGCTGTCGGCCCAGAAGGCCGGCCACGACGAAGAGGAGCGGCTCGAAGCCGTCATCTCGAAAGACGCGATTCACGAGCACGAGGAGGCTGCGGAGCAGTTCACCGTGCTCCTCGGGGTGCTCACGGCTGCGTCGGCGGGGGCCTTCTTCCTCCGGCGTGAAGTGCTGTTCCGCACCGCCCTGGCGGTGCTTTCGCTCGGTGCCTTCGGGGTGCTGGGCTCGGGACTGCTCGCGGCGCGCAAGGGCGGCGAGCTCGTCTACCGGCTCGGGGCCTGCGCGCCGGCCAAGGCCGCGAACGTCCCCTAGGCTGTTCCACGCACGGCCCTGAAATACGAAGCCCCCCGGCGTTTCCACCGGGGGGCCTTTTTGTGGAGCTAAGCGGGATCGAACCGCTGACCTCCTGAATGCCATTCAGGCGCTCTCCCAGCTGAGCTATAGCCCCGTGATGCGTCGCCCGAGGTGGGGTCTCGAGCGGGCGTGCTCCTATCGCTTCTGAGGAGTCTTCGCCACTGCTTTCGAAGCGGTCTTCAAATTTTGCTGAAGGCGTTTGGCCAGGTCTTCACCCTCGGCGAGCAGGTCGTTGATGGCCGAGTTCTGGGCCCGAATCTTCTCGGTGACCTTCTCCAGCGCCTTGCGGACCGCCGACATGTTGCCGGGCAGCTGCAGCTTGCCCTTGGAGACCTCGGCCCAGACCGCCTCGCCGAGATCGCGGTAGGAGCGGTCCATCTCCCGCTCGAGCAGGTTCGAGGAGACCTTCGCCTGCGCGATGGTGGTGGCGTGCTCCACCTGTTCGCGCAGCACCTGGAGCTGGGCCTGGGCTTCGTCCCACGCGGCCTGGATCTGGCGGAGCGTCTCGCTCGCGGCGGCGTTCTGCGGGGGCATGGGGGCTCTCGGGTCCACGGTGCGCTCCTGGCTGAGGGAGGCGACGCTTTCAGAGTCGGTGCGGCTCGTCAATCGACAGCAATGGCCCTGCGCAGCCGGGCGCCGTAGAAGCCCCCGCCGTCGATGCGGTGCGGCCAGACGCGCAGCGACTGCTCGAGGCGGAAGCCCTTCTGACGGGCGAGGAAGGCCTCGACCTGCCCCTCGTCTTCCTCGGCCAACACCGAGCACGTGCCGTAGACCAGCGCGGCGCCCGGCCTCAGCGCGGCGGCGACGGTGTCGAGAATCTGAGCCTGCTCCCGCACCAGCTCGTCGACCTTCTTGCGATTCAGCTTCCACTTCTGATCGGGCTCCCGGGAGAGCGTGCCCGTGCCGCTGCACGGCGCGTCGACCAGGACGATGTCGGCGAGGTCGAGACGGGGCTCCTTGGGGAAGCTGACGTGGCGGAGCCTGAGCTCGTCGATGCGCCGGCGGCCTTCCTTCAGGCGGCCCTGGTTCTTGTCCCAGGCGTAGACGCGGCCGGTGGGCCCGACGGCGTCGGCGAGGAGCAGCGTCTTGCCGCCGGCGCCGGCGCAGTAGTCGACGACGGTCTGGCCCGGTTGCGCCTGGCAGAGGTGGCCGAGGAGCTGGCTGCCCAGATCCATCACCTGCAGCCGGCCCTCCTTCATGAAGCGCGACTCGAAGATCGCCCTGCCCTCGTCGGCCATGCGGAGCGCGCCCGGGGCCTCGGGGCAGGCCACGACGTCGATGCCCTTGGCGCGCAGGTCTTCGACCAGCTCGTCGCGAGAAGACTCCGGGCGCGCGCGGAAGGTGAGGAAGGGCTCGCGGTTCAGCGCCTCGAGGATGGCCTCGGCTTCGCCCTGGGGCGCGCACGCCGCGATGGCCTCGGCGAGCCACGACGGGAACGAGTGCCGGGTGGCGGCCTGCTCCAGCGGCGTGCCGCCGAAGTCGAGCGTCACCTCGCGGGACAGCTCCTTCTCGAGGATCGTGTCGGGAATGGAGCGCGGGCGAATGGGCCCCGGCAGCGCGACCTCGGCGATCACCCGCTTCACCGGCGCTTGGGTGAGCTCCTTGCGCCAGAGCGCGTAGCGGACGATCGCCTGGTCCTCGGGGAGGTGCAGCTTGGCGGCGCCGAGCCCCCTCGCCTTCGCCGACAGATCGAGCCGCCGCAAATGCCGCGACAGCTCCCGCACCGCCCACGCCACGAAGCGGCGGTCGTTGCCGCCGAGCTTCTCGGCCTTGGCCAGCGCCTCGGAGATCGCCGCGCGTACGGGTTTACCCTTCATCACGGCGACGTGCGCCTCGAGGGCGGCCGTCGCTCCGGCGCGCGAGGGGCGGCCGACGACGTGCTCGGCCTGAGGTTCGACGGCGCCGGATGCCTTCGGATCGCTCGTCATGGTGACAACCTTGGCCCTCCCCGGACTCGAACCGGGACGCGGGGTAAGCCGCAGCGGATTTTGAGTCCGCCTCGTCTACCAGTTTCGACAGAGGGCCTTTTCCTCCGACCTGGCGGCGCACCGCATAGCAGATCTGCTAAAGGGCCGCCCACATGATTAACCTCGTTCTCTCACTGGCCGCGGGCATCGTCATCGCGGCGGCCGTGCGGCTCTCCGGCTTCAGCCTCATCGCCGGCATCATCCCCGGCACGTTGGTCTTCCTCGGCTCGTACGTCGCCCTCGCCTACCGCACCGGCAAGCTCTTGCAGTCGGTGATGGCGCTCGTGCAGAGCGAGCTCAGCTCGATGCCGCCGAACCCCAAGGAGCAGAAGGTCCGCGCCGAGAAGATCATCAAGATGCTCGAGGCCGCGCTGCCGTTGGGCAAGTGGCAGTTCATGGTCGAAGGCGAGATCCACGGGCAGATCGGCATGATCAAGTACCTCTTCAAGGACCACGACGGCGCCCTGGCCTCGTTCCTGAAGACCCACGGCCGGAACTTCTACGCGCGCGCCTTCCAGGCGGCGATCTACTTCCAGCGCAAGGAGTTCGCGGCGATGGAGAAGTCCTTCGAGGAGGCCGTCGTCGCTGGGAAGAAGGAAGGCATCGTCTGGGCCGCCTACGCCTGGTGCCTCGCGCAGAACAAGGACGCCGACAAGGCCATCAAGGTGCTCGCCCGCGGCGTCGAGGCGAACCCGTCGGACGAGAAGCTCAAGGCAGCCCTCACCGCGATGCAGAACGACAAGAAGCTCAAGATGAAGGCCTGGGAGCCGATGTGGTGGCAGTTCGGCCTCGAGGCGCCTCCGGTGATGCAGCCGCAGTTCATCGGCGGCGGACGCCGCGGCCGGTTCATGCGGCGCTGAGGCTGGGGCCGGCCGACCTCATTTCGAACGCGCGGCTTCGAGCTCCCGCGTCGCCTGCGCGATCGCCTTCGCGTCGACGGGCGGCGCCACGGCTCGTGCGCCCTGCTCCTTCTTGAACCACGTCCACTGCCGCTTGGCGTAGTGGCGGGTCTTCTTCGCGGTGTCGGCGACGGCCTCGACGAGCGACAGGCGGCCCTCGAGGCACGCCAGCGCCTGCACGTAGCCCACGGAGCCCATGGCGGGCGCTTCGCGATAGCCGGCCTCGACCAGTCGCTTCACCTCGTCGACGAGCCCGGCGCGGAACATGGCCGCCGCGCGCGCCTCGATGCGCGCGTAGAGGTGGGCGCGAGGCGGGTCGATCACCCAGAGCCGATGCTCGTACCGATCGCTCGTGAACGCGTGCTCCCTTCGGTACGCCGAGGCGGTCTTGCCGGTGAGCGCGTGAATCTCCAGCGCCCGCACGATGCGCACCCGGTCGGCGATCGGCAGCCGAAGCGCCGTCTCGGGGTCCACCGCCTCGAGCCGATGGTGCAGGGCCTGGTTGCCCGCGCGCTCGGCGAAGGCCTCGAGCTCGGCGCGGAGCGCCGCGTCGCTCCCGGGCGCCTCCACCACGCCGTGCAACAACACCCGGAGGTACAGCCCGGTCCCGCCGGCGATCACCACCCGCTTCCCGCGCCCGGCGATCTCCGCGATGGCGCGGTCGGCGTCCCGCTGGAAGCGCGCGGCCGAGTACTCGTCCATCGGCTCGACGTGAGAGACGAGGTGGTGGCGCACCTCGGCCTGCTCCGCGGCGGTCGGCTTGGCCGTGCCGAGATCGAAGCCTCGGTAGACGGCCTGCGAGTCGGCGGAAACGACCTCGGCGTCGAGCAGCCGGGCGACCTCGATGGCCAGCCCCGTCTTGCCCGACGCCGTGGGTCCCGCGATGACCGTGAGGACGGCCGTCACTTCCCGATGTAGCCCTCGACTTCCTTGGCCAGGGTCTGACTGATGTCGTCGCTGTAGCCGCGGTGCACCACGCCCACCGTGCCGTCGGGCTTCACCATGAAGAGCGAGGGCAGCGGGCTCTGGGTTCCGAGCCAGCGGCGGGCCACGATGTTGTAGCGATCCTTCAAGACCGGGAAGCTCACCTTGTTCTGCGCGATGAGGTCGGAGACCTTCTTCTGGCCTTCCTCGTCCTTGTCGATGGCCACCATCATCACCCGGAGGCCCTTGTCCTTGTTCTTGTCGTAGAGGGAGACGAGGTACGGCATCTCCTTCTTGCAGGGGCCGCAGAAGCTGGCCATGAACGAGACGATCAGCACCTTGGTGTTCTTGTCGGTGGCATCGCTGCCCACGAACTGGTCGAGCCCCACCGACGGCGCACCGAACTCCTTCGCGTTGTAGACCGGCAGGCGGAAGGTGGGCGCGGACTTGTCGACGACGGCGAGATCGTCGTCCGCGAACGCGGGCAGCGCGGCGACCATCGAGAGAGCAAGGAGGGTGTGTCGGTGCATGTGTGAGTCCTCGTGCGGAGCGACCAGCCTAGATGAAGACGCGGTCGCGCGGGCGCTCATTCATCGTGCGCGGCGGGGAACGTCGAGAGCCAGCGCGAGAGCCCGTCGAGTTGAACGGCGTGCACCTTGAGCGGGTGGCCCTCGGGCAGGTTCATGTTCTTGATGGAGAGCTTGCCGGTCTGATGCTCGGCGTCGCCGTAGACGAAGAGAAAGCGCGCCTTCACCGCCGCCGCGCGATCGAGCTGGCGCTTGAGCTTGCCGCCGCGAGGGTCGAAGTCGACCTGGAAGCCCTGGTCGCGCAGCCGCATCACCAGCGCCACCGCCGCGTCGCGGAACGGGCCGTCCATGGTGGCCACGAAGAGCACCGGGCGCCGGGCTTCCTTCTTGACCAGCGCGTCGACGAGCAGCACCAGCCGATCGAGGCCCATCGCGAAGCCCACCGCCGGCTTCTCCGGGCCGCCGAGCTCCTTGACGAGGCCGTCGTAGCGCCCGCCGCCACACACCGTGCCCGCAGTGCTGAGCACCGACTCCGCGCCCGCGGGCGGCTCGTAGATGAACTCGAAGGTGGTGCGCGTGTAGTAGTCGAGGCCGCGCACCAGGCGGGTGTCGAGCGTGTACTCGATGCCCAGGGCGGTCAGCATGCGCTTGACCGCCTCGAAGTGCTCTCGCGAGGCGGGGTCGATGAAGTCGACGATGGCCGGCGCGGACGCGATGAGGGGCTCAAGCGCCTCCTCCTTCGAGTCGAGGATGCGCATGGCGTTGCGCTCCAGCGTCTGCTTCGAGTCCTCGGAGAGCGACGCGCCGGCGAAGTGGGTGCGGAGGGCGTCGACGAACTGCGGCCGGGTCGTCTGATCGCCGAGCGAGTTCAGGTGCAGCTTCACGTTCGGCACGCCGATGCGCTCGAGGTAGCGCGCCGCGAGCGAGATGATCTCCACGTCCTGCGCGGGATCGCCCGAGCCGTAGGCCTCGGCGCCGAGCTGCGAGAACTGGCGGTAGCGCCCGGTCTTCATGCGCTCGTAGCGGAACATCGGCCCCAGGTAGAACCAGCGCGTGAGCGCCTCCTTCTGGGTGATGCCGTGCTCGATGTACGCGCGCGCGGCCGGGGCCGTGCCCTCGGGCCGCAGGGTGATGCTCCGGCCGGCCTTGTCGTCGAAGGTGTACATCTCCTTCTTCACGATGTCGGTGACCTCGCCGACCGAGCGCACGAAGAGCGCGGTGTCTTCGACGATCGGGGTGCGGAGCTCCTGGTAGCCGTAGGTCTGGAAGAGCTCCCGCGCGGCCTGCTCGATGCGCTGCCACGACTCCACCGCCGGAGGCAGCAGATCGTTCATGCCCTTCACGCCAGCGAACTTCTGGCTCATGGCACCACGCCCAGCGCTTCGCCCAGCCTCACCGGCGCGTCGGCGATCAGGCCGTCGTTCCACCGCACCCGGCCCTTCTCGAACAGGAGGATCACCGTCGAGCCCATCTCGAACATGCCGAGCTCGCCGCCCTTCTCGATCTCCATCGCTCGGGCGTAGGTGTGCGTGCGCGCTGGCTCGCCGGCGTGGGTGATGATCGAGTCGTAGGAGGCGTGGATGCGCGCGACGCAGGTGGCGCCCACCGCCACCACCGCGACCTTGCCCATCGAGCCCTCGAGGTAGGTGACGAGCCGCTCGTTGATGGCGAAGAGCGCGTCCATCGAGCGCACCGAGGCGGGGTTCACCGGCCAGAAGGCGCCCGGCAGGTACGAGTAGCCGGTGATGGTGCCGTCGATGGGCGAGTGGATGCGGTGATAGTCGCGCGGCGACAGGTACAGCGTGGCGAAGCTACCGCCCTCGAAGGCCAGCGCCTGCCGCGCGTCGCCCAAGAGTCGATCGACGGGGTACCAGATGCCCTTGGCCTGGAGGCAGCGCCCGGCGTCGACGAGCCCCGACTGCGAGACGCGGCCGTCGACCGGACTCGCGATCACGTTCGGCCGGCGATCGATGGTGCGCGCGCCCGCCTTGAGCCTCCGGGTGAAGAACTGCGCGAAGGTGGGGTAGTCGGCGATGCCGCCCTCGGCCTCGGAGAGATCGACCCCGTATTGGCGCGCGAAGGCGCGAATGGCGAGCTGGTGCAAAGGCGACGGCACCGGAGCCCGGGTGGCCCTGCCGACCGCGGCGGAAAGCGCCGACTTCGGCAGCAGCCGCATCAACGTCATGAAGGTCTTTTCGCGCATACTGCCTTAGGGGATCGTCACCGACTCTGGCGCCGGCGGAAAGACGACCTGGGGCTTGGGCGGCGGTGCCTCGGTCTTCTTCGACTCCTCGCCGGGCGCCGGGGCGGCGGGCGCCTTGGCCTTCTCCTCGGTGAGCGTGCCCCCGAGCTTTCCGCCGACGAAGTAGTACGACACCGTCGGCGCGCCGTACTTGGCGCAGTCGGGGCGATCTTTGACCTGGTACGCCTGCGCCGGGCCCGTCGGCAGGGGCACCGGACGCGCCGCCTCGAAGCAGGCTCCGAACGCGGCGCGGAAGGCGGCCTCGGTCATGCCGCCCTCGGGCCTCGCCTCGGGCTTGACCCCGGCGTCGGCGGCGGCGCCGGCGTCGACCGCGTCGAGGTTGGGGATCACGCCGACCTGGTCGAGCTTGGTCGGTTCCGAGGGAGGGAACGCCGGAGCCGGCGGGGCTTTGGCGGCCTCCGCGACGGCCTTGGCCTTGGCCTCCTTGTCCGACTGCACCCGGGACTTCTCGGAGGCGATACGGGCGACCAGCGCCTGGGCCTCGGCCGCCTCCACCGTCTCCGGGTTCACCGTCTTGAGCTTCTCGACCACCGCGTCCATCTCGGGCGTCAGGTAGGCGTCGTCGCCGTTGCGATCGACGAGCGAGGTGAAGTCGGCCTTGTACAGGCCGAACTCCATCGAGTGCTTCTTCCGGCAGCCGGCGGAGAGCACCGCCACGAGCATGACGAGAAAGACGAGGCGTCGCATGGGACTCGCACCTTCCCGTCGAAGTCGACGGGCCGCAAGAGTTTCTTCAGACCCCGAGGTACAGGCGCTTCCCGAAGTTCAGGGCGAGGTCTGCGTCGAAGATCTTCTGCGCCGACGCGTCGATGTCGTACTCGACGCGCAGGTACTCGACCGTGCGGGACTCGGTGTCGTGGATCACGAAGCACGCGCGGTTGTCGTAGTCGCGCGGCTGTCCGACCGAGCCGACCGAGATGATGTACTTGTAGCCCTTCCGGACTCCGAACTTCTGGGCCACCACGTCGTTGACGTCGCCGGAGCCGATCGCGAACGCCTTGCAGAGGTGGCTGTGGCCGATGAAGGTCACCTCGGGCAGGTCGCTGACGTAGGGCGTGAGCTCGCGGGCCTGCTCGAGCGCGAAGATGTACTCGTAGGCCCGGGGGTCGATGGGCGAGCCGTGGCTGAAGCCCACGTCCCCGATGCGGTAGGTGTAGGGGAGGCTCCGGAGCCAGGAGAGGTTCTCGGGCGAGATGACGCTGGAGGACCAGTCGAGCGCCTGGCGGGCGGCGTCGTAATAGAACGAGTAGTCCATTCGGCCGGCGACGGCGGCGTCGTGGTTGCCGAGCAGGGTCACCTCGGCGTTGGCCCGCACCAGCTCGCAGCAGGGGTTCGGCGAGGCGCCGTAGCCCACGATGTCGCCCAGGGACACGATGCGATCGACCCGGGAGCGATCGATGACCTTCAAGACCTCGGTGAGGGCTTCCACGTTGCTGTGGATGTCGGAAATGATCGCGATGCGCACAGGCGTCCCTTGGGCGGGCGGGTGAGACGTCCACCTTATCGCGGGTTGGCGTCGTGGTGCTGCTGTTCCGACGCGATGAGGCGCCTCAGGGCTTCGCGGCGCCGCCCATCGACCTCCTGGAACTCGAGGCCCATGCCGGGCGGGCCAGCCTCCTCGCCGTCGACCCGGGCCCACACCACCCGGGCGTGGGTCTCGAAGACCGCCTCGGTGCCGATGCGAATGGTCGCGACCGCGCCGGCCGCCAGCGGCGTGCTGGTGCGAAGGAACAAGCCCCCCTCGCTCAGGTTCCCGATGCGCGCGTAGACGGTGATGTTCTCACCTTCGCACCAGCACCGAAGCCGAGAGGCCACTCTGATGTACCGCCGGTTCTCCGACACCCTGCCCTCCGTTTCGAACTCAAGCGGCCAAAAGGTCCGCCGCCCCCCGGATGGCTGATTGTTGGAATGCTAGGGAGTTGTGTTGGCAACCGTCAAGCCGACTCGTACAGTCGCGCCCGCGCCATGACCGTCGATCGACCCGTCCGCTACCGCGTGGACATGACCGTCGAGGTGCAGGTGAGCGAGCAGCAGGAGAAGGTCCCGGCGAAGCTGCTCGAGCTGTCGGAGACCGGCGCCTTCGTGGGCGACGGCGCCGGGCTCGACGAGTGGGAGCCGGAGGGGCGCGCGCGGCTGGCGTTGCCCATTCCCGGAGGTGGCGCCTGGTCGGCGGAGATTCGCATCGTGCGCCACGGCCGGGCGATGCTGGATCTCAGGCAGCGCGGGCTCGATCACATGTCCATCGGCGTGCCTGGCTGGGGCGTGGAGTTTCTGGACCTACCCGACGACGAGCTGGAGCGCCTGCGCGACTTCCTCGAGTTGCTCGACACCCGCTGATCAGAGCTTCTGGTTGGTGAAGTCGTAGATCTTGTCGATGGAGATCTGCCGGTAGCGCTCGCTCTTCAGGGCCCTTCGGGCGCAGTCCCAGACCAGCTCCTGCTCGGTGCCAATCTTCTCGTCGAGACGGCGGCGCACCTCGGCGCGGATGAGGGGCGCGGCGGCGCGGGGGTGCCAGCAGTAGGCCTGCGAGAAGTGGAACTCGCCGGCGAAGGGCACCAGGCGGGCCTCGAGCACGTCGCCTCTGGCGAGCCCGGCGAGCTGGCGCCGCTCGGTGACGTCGAAGTCCATGCCGCTGGTGAGGTGCCGCACCCGCGCCTCGCCCTTCCCCAGGCTGCGAACCTCGAAGAGGCCGTGAATCGTCTCGGTCCAGGCGCGGAAGGCGGCGGCCCGCTCGGGGGTCTCCTGCTTCAGGGCGAGCTCGTAGCGCGCGCGCGCCGGCGACTTGCCCTGGGCCCACGAGGCTCCGCGGTCGCAGACGTAGAACTCCAGGAAGGCGGCCATGCGCAGCTCGAGCTGCCGATCGTCCTCGAAGAGCTCGCCCGCCTTCTCGGTGAACTCGGCCTTGGCGGCGACGAGCTCGTCCTTGTGCGCCTCGGGGGTGGCCCAGGCGACGATCTCGTCGAGGTAGGGCTGTGGGCTCGAGCCCCTCATCGCGAGAGCGGCTTCCCCGCCATGAGATCGGCGAAGCGTTGGAAGAGCGGCCGGGCGTCGTGTGGGCCCGGCGACGCCTCGGGGTGGTGCTGCACGCTGAAGGCCTTCAAGTCCGGCACGGCGAGGCCCTCGACGGTGCCGTCGTTGAGGTTCACGTGGGTGACCACGGCCTTGGCGCCGAGGCTCTTCGGGTCGACGGCGAAGCCGTGGTTCTGCGAGGTGATCTCCACCGCGCCGGTGGCGAGATCCTTCACCGGCTGGTTCGCGCCGCGGTGCCCGAACTTCATCTTGTAGGTCTTGCCGCCCAGGGCCAGCGCGAGGATCTGGTGGCCCAGGCAGATGCCGAAGACCGGCACCTTGCCGAGCAGGGCCGCCACGGTGGCGTCGGCGCACTTCACCGCCGCCGGGTCGCCAGGGCCGTTGGTGAGGAAGACGCCGTCGGGCTTCCTGGCCAGGATCGCGTCGGCGCTGGTGCCGGCGGGGACCACGGTGACCCTGCACCCCACGTCGACGAGATAGTGCAACATCGCCGACTTGAGGCCGTAGTCGACGGCCACCACGTGGAAGCGCAGCTCGGGCCGGGGCGAAGGCGGCTCGCCGAGCGGCTGCGGCGAGGGGCGCGTGAACTCGTAGGCCTCGACGGTGGAGATGCCGGTCGCCAGGTCCTGCCCCTCCATGCCCGGGGCCTTCCGGGCGCGCTCCACCAGCGCCTTGTCGGAGACGTTCTCGGAGGAGATGACGCCCATCTGGCTGCCGTGCGTGCGCAGGTGCCGCACCAGCCTTCGGGTGTCGATGCCCTCCAGACCGCCCACCTTCGAGCGGGCGAGGTAGGCGGAGAGCGTGTCCCTGGCGCGCCAGCTGGAGGGGCCGAGCAGCTCCTTGACGATCATCCCCACGGCGTGCGGACGGGCGGACTCCTCGTCGGACGCGTTGGTGCCGACGTTGCCCATCTGAGGGTACGCCATGGTGACGATCTGCCCGACGTAGGAGGGATCGGTGAGGATCTCCTGGTAGCCGAACATGGAGGTGTTGAAGACCACCTCGCCCACCGTCTCCTGCTGGGCTCCGAAGGCCTGACCCTCGAAGAGCGTTCCGTCGGCCAGCGCGAGTCGTGCGGTCGTCACCACGTTCCTCCCTTGTCGTCGAATGCGGGCTCGCCGTCGATGAGCGTCAAGAGGGCCCGGCCCCGCTCCGGAGAGATCAGGGCCAGGTCGGCCCTGGCGCCGGGCGCGAGCGTGCCCGCGTCGAGGCCCAACAGCCGCGCCGGCCCGAAGGAGAGCAGAGCGACGGCGCGCAGGGGAGTCTCGACCAGCTGGAGCACGCGCGTGAGTAACCGCGGGTAGGCCTCGATGCCGGGCGCGCACTGATCGAACGGGTGCTCGCGCTCCAGCGGATCGACGCGGCGGTGGTCGGACGCGATGGCGTCGAAGGTCCCGTCGAGCACTGCAGCGCGGAGCGCGGCCACGTCCTTGGGCTCGCGCAGGGGCGGCCACACCCGGGCCTCGGTCGAGTAGCCGGCGGCGGTGGAGGTGTCGAGGGTGAGGTGGTGGGGCGTTACGTCGGCGGAGACCATCAGGCCCTCCTGCTTGGCCGCGCGCAGGAGCTCGACGCTGCGGGCACAGGTCAGGTGGGCGAAGTGCAGGCGGCCTCGCGTGGCCCGCAGGATCTCGAGGTCGCGGGCCACGATGGCCGCCTCCGACGAGGTGGGCACGCCGAAGAGCCCCAGGTGGGTGGCCATCGCGCCCTCGCCGAGGAGGCCCTTGCCCGACTGCGAGGGGTCTTCCGCGTGCACCATCACCAGGGGCAGCCACGGCGAGAGGTACTGCAGCGCGCGGCGGAGCACCCCGCCCTGCTCCAGCGGCTTCGAGCCCTGGGAGAGGCAGAGCGCGCCGTCGGGCAGATCGCCGAGCTCCTTGCCCTCGAGGTTGCGGGTGAGCGGCGCGGCGCGGGTGAGCCTGAGCGCCCCTTGGGGCACGAGCGGGCTCTCGGGCGCGGCGAGCACGGTGGTGAAGCCACTCTCCAGCGCCTGGGCGACGTCCTTCTCGTCCTGGATCACCGCGCGCAGGTCGACCAGCCCAGGCACCACCCAGGCGCCCCTGGCGTCGATCTTCTTCGCCCCCTCGGCAGACACCTTCACGCCGACCTCGGTGATGCGGCCGTCGTCCACGCGAAGCTCGAAGGCGCCGTCGCGGTTGGAGGCGGGATCGACGAGGCGGCCGCCGTGAATCACCAGAGCGCTCACGTCACCGCCTCCAGCGCGGCCTTGCGCACCGCGACGCCGTTCTCGACCTGCTCGAGGATCACGCTGCGTGGCCCGTCGGCCACCTCGGGGGCGAGCTCGAGGCCGCGGTTGACGGGGCCGGGGTGCAGCACCACCGCCTCGGGCTCGAGCCGCGCGGCGCGCTCTACGGTGAGGCCCCAGCGGCGGTGGTACTCGGCGCTGGAGGGGAAGAGCGCCTCGCCCTGCCGCTCCTTCTGGATGCGCAGCATCATCACCGCGTCGACGCCGTCGAGCGCCTCGTCGAGGTTGGTGGTCACGCTCACCCCCGCTCGGGCCAGCCCCACCGGCAGCATGGTGGTCGGGCCGCACACCACCAGCTCGGCGCCGAGGGTGTGGAGCGCGTGCAGGTTCGAGCGCGCGACGCGGCTGTGGAGCACGTCGCCCACGATGGCCACCTTACGGCCCTCGAAGCCCTTCCAGCGGCGCCACAGGGTGTAGGCGTCGAGCAGGCCCTGGGAGGGGTGCTCGTGTTGGCCGTCGCCGGCGTTCACCACCGAGCAGCGCACGGTCTGGGCGACCAGCGCCGCGGCGCCCGACGAAGGGTGGCGTACCACGATGACGTCGACGCCCAGCGCGGCGATGTTGCGCGCGGTGTCGACGAGCGTCTCGCCCTTCGAGGCCGAGGAGCCCGTCACCGTCCAGTTGAGCACGTGCGCGCCCAGGCCGGCGGCGGCCACCTCGAAGGACGAGCGGGTGCGGGTGGAGGGCTCGTAGAAGACGTTGGCCACCACGCGCCCGAGGAGGTGCCGGCCGCCGACGTGGCCCTCCCGGTACTCGTGGGCGCGGGCGAGCAGGCGCTCGAGCTCGGCGCGCGGGAGACCTTCGAGCTGGAGCAGATGTCGTCGCCCCGCCAAGCTCAGTACGCCCCCTTGCGCTCCACCACGAAGGGCACGAGGCGCTTCTTCTTCGAGGGCCACAGCGTGACCTCGCGTTTGTAGGAGACGCGAATCAGCAGCTCCTTCCGCACGACGTCGTCCTTCACGATGATCTGCTCGTCGGGAATGTCGAGGCCCGCGACGGTCTTCATCTCCCCGGTCGAGCGGTCATACTCCTCGTGCGTGCCGAGCCGCAGGCCTTTCAGCCCCCGGGTGAGCTGTTCGCGGAGAAAGTCCTCGTTCCGCAGCCCCTTCTGGTTGAAGGTGCTCGCGACGGTCTCGCTCACGTCCATGTTGTCGACGTAGAGCGGGCCAACGATGGCCGCCCAGTAGGCGCCCGCGGCGATCGCGCCGACGATGAGGAGCCCGACGACGTTCACCTTCCCGGAGGCGCGCATCGTGCGGCAGGTAGCAACCGCGTGGTGCCAGGTCAAGTGCGCGGGGGGGCGTCGCCGCACATCGTGATCGGCTGCGCGAAGCGATCGCCGCGGAAGCCGGTGCCCCCGAAGATCGAGCTGAACAGGCCGCCCCGGGAGAGCGAGAGCCAGATCACCATGGCCTTGCCCTTGACGTGCCCCACGGGCACGAACTGCACCCCGAGGTGAGAGAGGCCCAGGCCGAAGCGGCTGTCGCTGCTGTTGTCGCGGTTGTCGCCCATGACGAAGACGTGGCCGGGCGGCACGGTGAGCATGTCGTCGAAGGGCATCGGCCGGTCGGGCTCGTGCTGCACCAGGTGCCACTGGCCGTCGATCTTCTCGCGCGAGAGCACCTGCTCCTTCTCACGCCAGTCGTCGACGAACCAGCTCTTCACCCAGTCGCCGAAGCCGTCGGGCGGGCCGGGCTGGTCCCAGGTCTGGTACCGGGGGTTCTCGACCTTCCGCTCCAGCCGCTCGCCGTTCACCTGGATCACGTCGCCGTGAATCTCGATCTTGTCGCCCGGCACGCCGATCACGCGCTTGATGAAGTCCTTGTCGGGCTGCACCGGGTTGTTGAAGACGATCACGTCGCCGCGTTTGGGCGGCCGGACGATGACGAAGGGCACGGTGTTCGTGAACGGCAGGCGCACGCCGTAGATGAACTTGTTCACGAAGATCTGATCGCCGATCTCCAGCGTGGGGATCATCGAGCCGGAGGGAATGCGGAACGGCTCGATCAGCACCGCGCGCACCAGGAGCGCGACGAGCAGCGCCTTCACGAACCCGGAGGCGATCTCCGCGTTGCCCTTCTTCAGCCTGGCGAGGTGGCGATCGGTGGCCTTGTCGAGGCCGTCGGCGGCCTTCTGGAGGGCGTCGGCGTCGAGGGGGAAGGCGCGCAGGACCGAGCGCGTGGCCTCCTGGACCTCGTCGAGTGGCTTCTCGCCCAGCGTGGCGCGGTGCTTGTTCACCATGCCCGAGACGCTGGAGAGCGCCTCGTCGAGGGCGTAGCGCAGCTTGCGCTTGGTCTCCCAGCCCTTGAGCGTGTAGCGGGCCACCACCAGGGCGGCCCACCACCAGAAGCAGAGGGCGCCGAACCAGCGCATCGGCGCCTGGAAGGTCGAGGCCGCGCAGGGCGAGAATTCGATGATCGCGGTGTAGACGAGGAAGACGCCCGCGAGCACGGTGACCGGCGCCCACAGGCTCACCAGGCGGTCGTGCCAGCGGATGCGCGCGAGCGCCTGCCGCTCGGCGGGGGTGAGCGAGGCCTCGAGGGCCCGCTCGAACTTGGGGAGCGCCGCGGCGGGAGTGGCCACCTCAGTCCTCCGTCTTCAGCACCGCGAGGAAGGCCTCCTGCGGAATCTCGACGGTGCCCACCGACTTCATGCGCTTCTTCCCCTCCTTCTGCTTCTCGAGCAGCTTGCGCTTGCGCGAGATGTCGCCGCCGTAACACTTGGCGAGCACGTTCTTGCGCATGGCCGAGACGGTGGTGCGCGCGATCACCCGCGAGCCGATGGCGGCCTGAATCGCCACCTCGAACATCTGCTTGGGGATCACTTCCTTGAGCTTCTGACAGACCTCGAGGCCGCGGTGGTACGAGTTCTCCTTGTGGACGATGACCGAGAGCGCGTCCACCGGCTCGCCGTTGATGAGGATGTCGAGCTTCACCAGCTCCGACGTGCGGTACCCGGCCGGCTCGTAGTCGAGCGACGCGTAGCCGCGGGTGACGCTCTTCATCTTGTCGAAGAAGTCGAACACCACCTCGGCCAGGGGCAGCTCGTAGGTCACGCGCACCCGGGTGCCCGACGTGCCGATGTAGTCGATGGCCTTCTGAATGCCGCGCCGCTCCTGGCAGAGCTTCAAGATCGCGCCCAGGTGCTCGTGGGGCACGTGGATGTGGCAGGAGAGGTAGGGCTCCTCGAGGTGCTCGATGTTCTGCACCGGCGGGAGCTTGGCCGGGTTGTCGATGAGGAAGGGCTCCCCGTTGCCGGTGGGGAACACCTTGTAGACCACGCTCGGCGCGGTGGTGATGAGGTTTAGGTTGTACTCGCGCTCCAGGCGCTCCTGGACGATCTCCATGTGGAGCAGGCCGAGGTAGCCGCAGCGGAAGCCGAAGCCGAGCGCGGTGGAGGTCTCGGGCTCGTAGGTGAAGGCGGAGTCGTTGAGGCGCAGCTTCACCAGGGCGTCGCGGAGGTTGTCGTAGTCGGCGGCGTCGACGGGGAAGATCCCCGAGAACACCATCGGCTTGACCTCCTTGAAGCCGGGGAACGGCGTCTCGGTCGGGCGGACGGCGTCGGTGATGGTGTCGCCGACCTTCGCGTCCGCGAGCTCCTTCACGTTCGCGACCAGCACGCCCACCTCGCCGGCGATGAGCTTCTGCACGCTGGTGGGCTTGGGGTTGATGACGCCGAGCTCCTGCACCTCGAGCTCTTTCTTGTTCCACCACAGGCGAATCTTCTGCTTCACCGCCAGGGTGCCCTCGAGCACGCGCACCAGCATCACCACGCCGCGGTAGTTGTCGTACCAGCTGTCGAAGACCAGGGCCTTGAGCGGCGCGTCCTGGCTGCCCTTGGGCGGCGGGATGTGCTGCACCACCGTCTCGAGGAGCGCGTCGATGTTGCGCCCTTCCTTGGCGGACACGGGCACCGCGATCGAGGCGTCGAGGCCGATGACGTCCTCGATCTCGGCCTTGGTGCGATCGACGTCGGCCGAGGGCAGGTCGATCTTGTTGATGACCGGGATGACCTCGAGGTCGTGCTCCACGGCCATGTACACGTTGGCGAGGGTCTGGGCCTCGACCCCCTGGGTGGCGTCGACCACCAGGAGCGCGCCCTCGCAGGCGGCGAGCGAGCGGCTGACCTCGTAGGCGAAGTCCACGTGCCCGGGAGTGTCGATGAGGTTGAGCACGTACTTCTGCCCGTCGCGCGCGGTGTAGTTCATGCGCACCGTCTGGGCCTTGATGGTGATGCCGCGCTCGCGCTCGAGCTCCATGTTGTCGAGGAACTGGTCCTGCTTCTCGCGGTCGGTGATCGTCCCGGTCTTCTCGAGCAGGCGGTCGGCGAGCGTCGACTTGCCGTGATCGATGTGGGCGATGATGCAGAAGTTCCGAATGTGCGCGTTTTCGGACGGCATGGAGGGCGTGCCGCACTACCACCCGGCAACAGAAAAAGCCAAGGTGCAACGGGGAGTTCCACGTGCGCGTCGAACCGGTGCGCAGACCATGGGAACGAAGGACCTGCCCGGTGCGCGAGGCCAGCGAGGTGGCTAAATCTTTGGACCTCAAAGCACGTCGATGCACACTGCCGGCAAAGGGAAAGGCGTGAGACGGTTGATGAATTCGTGGCGTTGGGCAGTCGGAGCGGTGGCCTTGGGCCTGTGGCTGCCAGCGCGCGCGGACGACGCCCCGGTGCCTCCGCCGTCGGCCGACGAGATCAAGCGCGTGCTCGACTACCAGGACAACGGCAAGGAGCGCGGCCCTGCCCTGCTCGATCTGGTGGCCTGCACCCACGTCGACACCGAGCGCGGCAGCCCGACGGCCTTCACCTGCGTCGAGCCGGTCACGGCGCCGGTGAAGAAGGGCACCGCGGTGATGGCCTGGACACAGTGGTTCTGCCCCAAGGGCGGCAAGTACGAGGACCTGGCCGTGAAGTACGTCTACGAAGGCGAGACCCGCACCACCATCGACGTGAAGGTGGAGGGGTTCTCGCGCACCCGCTCCTGGCGCGCCTACACGGTGACCAAGACGGGCAAGTGGCAGATCAAGGTGTACCGCGGCCAGGCGGAGCTCGGGCAGACGAGCTTCTCGGTCGTGGAGTGAGCGCTCGGCTCACGCCACCGAGCAGCCGGAGAGGCCGACGTCAGCGCAGCGCGCCCTCTTGCCGTTCTCGCCGCCGCCGCCACATCGCCACCGAGATGCCGAACAGGCCCACCGCGAGGAGCGCCACCACCCACAGGGCTCGCCTGGGCACCGCCGCCGCCGCGAGCACGTCGTAGCCGAAGCTCGCCTGGCTCTCGCGCAGGACCGGCTCGAAGGTCTCCCAGCGCGCGGTGGGGACGCTCGCCACCATCACCACGTGCCGCGCCTCGCCGGGGAAGGCGGTGACCACGATGCGCCGCGCCTGGCCCTGCTGCGAGATCGTGCCCAGGCACTCGAAGCGCGCCGGCGTCGAGTGACAGCGCTCGAGCTCGAACGGCAGCGAGAGCCGATCCTTCAAGTGCCGCGTGACGGCGGCGCTCCACTCGTCGCGAGCCGAGGCCGGGAGGTCGGCGTCGATCACCGAGACCAGGAGCGAGGCGGCGTCGTCCCCTTCCCCGTCGACCAGCGCGGCGGACAGCGCGCCGGGCGGGTCTCGGTCCAGCGACACGGCGCCGGCGTGGCTCTTCTGGAAGAGCTCGAGCCTCGCCATGTGGAAGCCCCGCGGCGGCCGGAAGTGATAGCCGTCCTGATGGAGCATGGGCCCCAGTGGCTCAGCGGCCGCGAGCGCGACGAGCAGCACCAGTCGCATCGGGCGCATGGTATGCCAACGGCGCCGCGATGACCCCCGATGAGCGACAGCGCGCCGAAGCCGTGGCCGAGCGCGCCCTGCGTCGAGGCGAGGTGGCCCAGGCGATCGCCCAGCTCGAGGCCATTCTCGCCGTGTCCCCCAGTGACGCCGCCCTCGCCGCACGGGTGGCGCAGCTACGCGAGAGCGCCGCGCCCCAGGAGCTCGACCGCGCCGCCACCTACACGCCCGGCCTCTCGCCCCTCCCCGGCGCGGGCCCGACCGCCCAAGCCGAGGCCGCCGCCGCGCGGGGCGACTTCGCCACCGCCATCGCGCTGTACCGCGCGCTGCTCGTGACGCAGCCCAACGCCGTGCTCTTCCGCGAGCGGCTGGAGGAGCTCTTCCGGTTGGTCGAGGCCCAGGCGCCGCGTCGGCCGGCCATCAGCCGCGAGGCCGCGCTCACCGAGCTCCTCGACCGCGTCAGCGCGCGCCGACGGAACGTCTGATTTTTCCGACCCGACACCCTGACGCTCGTGTCACGAAGCGCTGGTGCCTCGCGGCGCCGGTGTCATAGGCTCTCGAGCCACACTGACGCGGCTGCCTGCTTGGGAGATCGAATGCGCTTGGGAGTCTTGACGGGAGGCGGGGACTGTCCCGGGCTGAACGCGGTGTTGCGGGGGTTGGTGCGACGCGGCGTGCTCGAGTTCGGGCATGAGTTCGTGGGCATCCTCAACGGGTACGAAGGGCTCGTGGAGCCCCACATGACCCGACCCCTGGGGCTGGACGACGTGAGCGGAATTCTGCCGAAGGGTGGCACGATCCTCGGCACGTCCAACAAGGCGAACCCCTTCGCGTACGCGGTGAAGGAGGAGGGCCGCTGGGTGGAGAAGGATCTCTCGCACGTGGCGCTGGAGCGCTACCGCGAGCTGGGCCTCGACGGCCTGGTCTGCATCGGGGGCGACGGCACGCTGTCGATCGGCCACCGGCTCTCGGGCCTGGGCATGAAGATCGTCGGCTGCCCCAAGACCATCGACAACGATCTCTCGGGCACCGACCTGACCTTCGGCTTCGACACCGCGGTGGGCATCGTGGCGGAGGCGATCGACCGCCTGCACTCCACCGCCGAGGCGCACCAGCGGGTGATGATCGTGGAGATCATGGGCCGCAACGCCGGCTTCCTCACGCTGGAGGCGGGGCTGGCGGGAGGCGCGGACATCATCCTCATCCCCGAGATCCCCTACCGGGTGGAGGCGGTGAAGGCGCACATCCTCGACCGCTGGGCGCACAAGAAGAAGCGGCCCTTCTCGATCATCGCCATCTCCGAGGGCGCGGCGCCGCTGGGCGGCGAGCAGGCGGTGCAGTCCACCGCCGAGGAGATCGTCGGCCGCGGCGTGGTGCGGCTGGGCGGATCGGGCAAGGTGCTGGCGGACCTGTTGGCGCCGCACCTCGAGGCGGAGATTCGCGTCACCGTGCTCGGGCACCTCCAGCGCGGCGGCAGCCCCTCGGCCTTCGATCGGGTGCTCGCCACCATGTACGGCACGCTGGTGCTGGACCTGGTGCGCGACGGCTGGTGGGACCACATGGTCTGCATGCGCGACGGGAAGCTCACCAAGTCGTCGCTCGGCGAGTCGAAGAAGGAGCGCAAGGTCGACCCGCTGGGCGACAAGGTGCGCCTCGCCAAGTCGATGGGCATCGGGTTCGGAGACTGATGTCGCTCCTGGGTCGCCAGATCGGGCGCTACAAGGTGCTCGAGCAGGTCGGCCAGGGCGGCATGAGCGTCGTCTACCGCGGGCTCGACACGGCGCTGGAGCGCGAGGTGGCGGTGAAGGTGCTCCACCCGCACCTCGCCGGCAAGCCGGAGTCGCGGCGCCGGCTCGAGCGCGAGGCCAAGGCGGTGGC
>JBBIOE010000090.1:0-27041 GCA_037443525.1 Archangiaceae bacterium
CCGGTGGTCGACGCCTCGGGCCCGGAGAGGAGCCGCTTGAAGGACCGCGCGGTGCCCCAGGAGGGATCGTCCTTCACCGCCAGCGCGTCGAAGCCGAAGCGCAGCTCGCCGTCGCGCTCGGCGACGATGGAGGGGAACCACTCCGCGGTCTCCCCGTCGTCCGACGAGAAGCTCGCCACCGGGTAGTTGCCGCGATCGGCGAAGGCCACCACCGTGCGCGTCGTTCCGAAGTCGATTCCGAGAGCCATTCGGTGGTCTGTACTCCTCTCGAGATGGCTTGAGAAGTTCGGGGCCGCTCACCCCTCCGCGGGGGTCTGCGCCAGCCGCACCCCGCCGAGCACGAAGAGGCCGGCCACCAGCACGTCCCAGCCGAGCGGCTCGCCGAGGAAGGCCCACGCGCCCAGCGCGGTCAGCACCGGCTGCAGGTTCGCGAACACCGCCACCCGCGAGGGCACGATGCGCGAGAGCGCGAAGTTCCACAGCGCGTAGCTCACCACCGAGGTCATCACCACGAGGTAGGCGAGGTCCGCCCAGCCGGCGCGGGGAATCGCCGAGAGGACCTCCCCGGAGAGCGTCAACGGCCCCAGCGGCACCATCCACAGCACGCCGGAGACGATGCTCCAGGCCGCGGTGCGGAAGCCGCCGTGCTCGATGGAGAAGCGCCGCGACTCCACCGTCCACGCCACCCAGGCCAGCATCGCGCCCGACAGCCACAGGTCGCCGACCAGGCCGCCCTCGGCGCCAAACACCCGCCGCGCCAGGAGCACCGTCACGCCCATGAACGCGAGCACCACGCCGACCGCGCGCCGGGCCTCCAACCGCTCGCGCCCGAGCAGGATGCCGAGCAGGTACACCCCGATGGGCGTTAGCGCGTACAGGAGCCCCGCGTGCACCGCGTGCGTCTTCGCCATGCCCAACACGAAGAGCCCCTGGTTGAGCGGCCCGGCGAGGAAGCCCAGGCCCAGGTACGCGAGCCGGGTGCCCTTCGGCGGCAGCACCGGCCCCTTCACGACGAAGAGCAGCGCCACGAAGACCAGCCCGGAGATGAGCGCCCGCGCGGTGAGCAGCGCCAAGGGAGGCCAGATCAGCGCCGCGTGTCGGGTGATGAGGTGCGTGCCGGAGCTGATGACGGTGTGGGCGGTGAGGGCGACGAGGACCGCCGCGCCCATCTCCTTGTCCCCCGCCGCCGTCGTCGCACTGCTCACGGGGTTGATTTCTAACGAGTCCGGGGAATTCGGCACGCTTCGAGTCCGCTCAGCGGGGTGAGCGAAACGAGAACCTGCCGCCGTTCAGTCCGTCCGAGCGGAGTCGAGAACCTCGGCTGAGGCGATCGGATTCCGGAGTTCTCCGGCCCTCGACGTCGCTCGGGCTCAACGGATTCGCTCTTTCGATCAATCCCCCGAGTGAGGAAGACGATCGATGCGCCCGAGCGCCCACGTCGCCGCTTCGCGCACCACCTCGTTCCCGTCGGCCGCCAGCCGGACCAGTACCTCCCGGGCGCCTTCGTCCTTCGCCGCCCCGAGCGCGTACGCCGCGTTGCGCCTGAGGCCGTCGTAGCCGGCCCGCGCCAGCGGCGTCCCCGGCACCAGGCGCTGGTAATCCTCCCGGCTCAACGCGGCCAATTCGCGCACCGACAGGCCCGCCACCGCCCTCGGAGCGAAGCGCGGCCCGGCCAGCACCGGCGAGGCGTTCAAGGGACACACGCTCTGGCAGACGTCGCAGCCGAAGACGATGTTCTCCGTCGAACTCCGCAGCGCCTCGGGCATCGGCCCCTCGTTCTCGATGGTCTGAAACGAGAGGCACTTGTTCGAGTCCACCACCCGCTCCGTGGGGAACGCCGAAGTCGGGCACGAGCTGAGACAGAGCGTGCACTTCCCGCAGCGATCGACCTCGGGCCCGTCGGCGTACACGTCCACCGCCGCGTTGATGACGAACGCGGCCAGCATCACGTACGAACCGAACTCCGGGGTGACGAGGAGCCCGTTCTTGCCCACGAAGCCGAGGCCCGCGCGGGCGGCCCACACCTTCTCCATCACCGGGTTCGCGTCCACGCTGCCGTAGTCGGCCACGCCCGGGAACTCGGCGCGGAAGGTCCGCCGCAGCGCGCGCAGCCGGTCCCTCAGCGTCGCGTGGTAGTCGCGGCCCCGCGCGTAGCCGGCGATGGGCGAGTCCGCCCCGCCCATCCACCAGTTGCACCCCAGCACCACCACCGTCTTCGCGCCCGGGAGCAGGCGCTCCACGTCGAGGCGATCGGCGAGGCTCGAGCGCATCCAGTCGAGGTCCGCGTGAAAGCCGGCCTCGAGCCACTCGGTGAGCGCCGCCGGGGGAATCGGCTCCGCTCGCGCAAAGCCGACCAGGTCGAAGCCGGCCGCGCGCGCGAGCTCGGCGAGGCGTGCGCTCGGAAGCGTCACGCCTTCTTCGGCACCCACGGCACGTCCTTCACCCCGGCGCGGAAGTTCGCCACCCGCGCCATGGTGAAGAGCAGGTCGGAGAGGCGGTTCAGGTACACCACCACGTCCACCCCCACCTTCCCCGAGCGCAAGAGCGGCACCACCCGGCGCTCGGCGCGGCGGCACACGGTGCGCGCCAGGTGCAGCGCGGCGGCGGCCTTGGTGCCTCCGGGGAGGATGAAGGTGGTGAGCGGCCCAATCTCCGCGTCGAAGGCGTCGATGGCCTTCTCCATCGCCGTCACCCAGGCCGCCTCGACCTTGGGAATGGCCTGCGCTGCCTTGGAGCCCGCCGGCGTCGCCAACACGCTCCCCACCGCGAACAGCTGCCACTGCAAGCTCGCCGCGAGCTCGTCCATCGCGCCCAGGCCTTCCGCGCGCGCCAGCCCCAGCGTCGCGTTGAGCTCGTCCACCTGGCCGTAGGCGTCGACGCGCACGTCCTCCTTGCCGACGCGGCCGCCGCCGAACAGCCCCGTGTCTCCGCTGTCTCCGGTCTTCGTGTAGATGGGCGACATCGCGTGCTCCTTCTCCTCTAGATGAGGCGCTGAAAGTCCTTCACCGGCGTCTTCCACACCGGCACGCCGCAGAAGCGCGGCCCCTCGGGGCAGAAAGGCGTCAGCCCCGCTTCCTTCCGGAGCGTGCAGGGCGCGTGGATGTGCCGGGCGAGCTGCGGGTGCACCTCGAGCACCTGCAGGGTTTCGTCCTGCGAGGCGCGCCAGATCTCCTCCTGCGCCGTGTAGCAGAGGCGATGCACCCACTTGTGGTGCAGGTGGGTGAGGTCCCCCGACTCGAGGAAGCGAATGGGGAAGGCGTTGGGGAGCAGGTAGAGCGCCGACTCCTCGCTGACGCCCGCGTCGAGGAGCCGCTCGATGGTCCTCCAGGTCTCGGCGCAGGTGGCGTCGAACAGCGCCCGCGCCTCGGGCACCTCGTCGAGCAGCCCCGGCACCACCACGTCCACGAAGCCGGGGACGAAGTGCGCGTGCAAGACCGGACGCGAGCCGGGCGTCATGCGGTGGCGCTGGTCCTGGCTGTCGGCGGTGTGCGAGAGCTTCTTCTGGAAGGTGTAGTGCGCGTGGGACAGCGCGCGGCCGAGCTTGGAGAGCGTGGTGAGCACCAGCGCGTTGCCGAGGTAGTCGTTCTCTTTCGGCGAGAGCACCAGCTCCAGCGCACGATCGTCGGAGAGCTCGGAGGAAGGAAGCCCCAGCACGTCGCGCACCCCCTGCGCCACGTTGGCCGGGCCGTGGTGGCTGTAGTCCACCAGCCTGGAGCGCACGGTCCCCAGCCGCGCGTCGAACTCGGTGAGGTAGGCCTTCGCGCTGGAGGAGGCCTTCACCCGCCCCAGCTGCGCCAGGGCCTTGGCCTCCAGCGTCTCGGCGAGGGGAATCGGATCCTCCAGGTGCCGGAAGAAGAGCGGGTCGACCCGGTTCACCTCCGCCACCATGCCCTCGACCACCGCGCGCACCTCGGTGGGCGTGTCGAGCTGCTCGCAGAGCCGGTGGTAGCGGTGCAGCGTGAGCCCGGAGATGGTGTGGTACAGGTGCGCGAAGGTACCGATGGGCAGGACGTAGCGCGCCACCTCCTGCGCCCGCTTCTTGATGCCCAGCGCCCAGACCTCCGGCTTCTTCCGCCGCGCCGGGAAGATGCGGAAGAACTCCTCCGAGACCTTCGGGACGAGCAGCGCGATGAGCTTCTGGTAGGCGGCCATCGCGCCCTCGACCGCCTTCTCGTACAGCTGGGCCTCGGCCTCGGGCATCGCCGGGCGAATCACGTTGCCCGGCTTCACCTCCACGTAGCGCTGGCTGACCTGCTCCGAGTTGTAGAACGGGTGCGCGTGGAAGAAGGACCACAGCGCCTGCCGGCTCACCTGCTCCAGGGTGAACTGGAAGGTCGCGTGCTGGAGCGTGGTGTGGTGGCCCGCCTCGTACGTCTCTTGGGCGATGCGGTCTCTCAGCTCGACGGCCCGCTCGTCTCGGCGCACCTCCTCGGCGGTGATGATGCGGCTCGAGTAGCAGGTGCGCGCGGTGGCGATGGCGTTGTCGAAGGCGTCCGAGCCGAAGCCCTTCACCAACGTCACCTTCGGCGGAGGCGAGAGAAAGGGCGCGCTCATGGGGGCGGGCGAATCTGTCGCCTGGGGATCGCCGCCGCAAGCGTCGCTTGGCGAGCCGCCGCACACCCCAACCGGGGAGGTGATATTGACTTTCACTCGCAACAACTGCAAAGGTCTTCTTGGGTAGGTCGTTCGGAGGTCGCATGCGGTTGGTCATCGCGCTGGGAGTCGTGCTGCCGTTGCTCGCGTCGGGGCAGACGCAGGACGAGGCGCAGTGGCGGCGCGCGGTGGGCGTGCTCCAGTACCTGGAGGGCGACTACCCGGAGGCGCAACGGAGCCAGGACGCGGCCGAGCTCGCCGAGCAGGCGGGGCTCGCCGACGAGGTGGTGAAGGCCCTCCAGGCCCTCGGGCCCGTGGGGCAGGCGTACCTCGAGCGGGCCCAGGCGTTGAAGACCGCCATCGGGGCCGGCGCTCCGGGGCAAGAGGTGAGCCGGGCGTGCGACGGCTTGGCGAAGGCGCTGATCGCCGACCAGGGGCTCACCCAGGCGCCGAAGACGGCTCCCGAGCTCGCCCAGGGCGCCCGGGTCTTCGCGGCCTCGTGCGCCTCGTGCCACGGCGCGACCGGCGACGGCAGAGGGCCGGCGGGCCTCTGGCTCGTGCCGAAGCCAGCCAACTTCCACGACGGCGTGCGCATGGGCCGGCTCTCGCCCTTCCGCGTCTTCACCACCACCGCCACCGGCATCCCCAACACGCCGATGCCCGCGTTCCCGCAGCTGTCCGACGAGGAGCGCTGGGCGGTGGCGTTCTACGTCTTCTCCTTGCGGCAGCCCGCCTGCGAGGGGGCTCCCAAGGGGCTGGGCCTCGAAGCCCTGGCGACGACGAGCGACGCGGTGCTGGCGGAGCGCTACGGGAACAAGGCCCTCGCCTGCCTGCGCACCCGGCTCCCCTCGGCCGAGAAGGCCTCGACGCTCGCGGTGGCGGCGGTGGGCATCGAGCGGGCCCGGCATCTGGCGAAGGAGGGGCGCACCGACGAGGCGCGGCAGGCGGTGGTGGACGCGTACCTGGAGGGCGTGGAGCCGGTGGAGCCGATGCTCCGGGCGCGCGACCCAGAGCTGGTGGCGCAGCTGGAGAGCGCCTTCACCCGGGCGCGGCTGGCGACGGAGGGTGGGCGGGACTTCGACCGCGAGGCCCAGGCGGTGCTGGCGTCGCTGGAGCGCGCCAAGGGCGCCGGCGCCTCGGGCTTCTGGAGCGTGTTCTTCGCGGCGCTGCTCATCTTGTTGCGCGAGGGCTTCGAGGCGGTGTTGGTGGTGGGCGCCTTGCTCGCGGTGTTGAAGAAGCTCGGCGCGGTGAGGCTGGCGCGGGTGGTGCACGCCGGCTGGTCGAGCGCGCTGGTGGCGGGCGCCGTGCTCTTCGTGCTCGGGCAGAAGCTCTTTGCCGGCGCCAACCGGGAGTGGATGGAGGCCCTGGTGTCGCTCGGCGCGGTGGGCCTGTTGCTCTACGCGGCGCTGTGGCTCAACGCGCGGGTGAACGTCTCTCAGTCGATGACCGCCCTTCGCGGGAAGACCATGGCGGCGGTGAGCGAAGGCAGCGCGGCGGGCCTGTTCACCATCGCCTTCACCTCGGCGGGCCGGGAGAGCGTGGAGGCGGCGCTCTTCCTCCAGGGGCTGGCCAGCGACTCGAAGGCGGGCGCGAGCTGGGGCGCGCTGGCCGGACTCGCGGCGCTGCTTGGGCTGGTGGTGATGGTGCGGCGGGTGGGCTTCATCCTGCCGATGAAGACCTTGTTCAACGCGTCGACGGTGCTGTTGGTGGTGACGGCGGTGGCGTTGCTCGGCAAGGGGCTGCACGGCCTGCAGGAGCTGGGCTTCCTCGGGCTGCACCCCATGCCCTTCGTGCTCATCGAGCCGTTGGGCATCTTCCCCGACGCGGCGTCGCTGGTGCCGCAGCTCGCCCTGGCGATCGTGCCGCTGGCCTTCTGGTGGGCGAAGCGGCAGCGCTCGGTGGCCTCGCGCGACGTGACGCCGGGCACCACCGGCTCGCAGGCGTGAGCTCCTTCGTCGGGAGTGCCGACCGTCGCCGTTGATGACCGAGAAGAGCAGCGCGTTGCAGCCCGCCCGCGCCCGGTCGTCCCCGGTCCTTCGCGTGAACGTACGCGTCGGCGTGCCAGGAGAAGCCCCACGACGGCGGCTCGCCCGCTTGTGGCAAGGGCGCATCGGCGCCGTCGTGACCTCGGTGTTACGTGACGCTCTTCGTGAGCCTCGCCGCGCCGCTCCTCACCGCGCTCCTGATGGCCCAGAGCGAGGCGCCGCGGCCTCCTCCGCCGGCTCCGAGCGCGCCGGAGTTCGGCGCCCTGGGCGAACCCACCGCGCCGCCGCTCTTGCCGTTGCCGCCGCCCGCCGAGACGAGGAGGTCCTCGGCGCACAGGGGAGCGGCCCGCGCCTCGCCGCCCCCCGAGGTGGGCGACGCGGGCGCGGTGCTCTTCTCGCCGCTCTCGCTCTTCGGGCTCTTCTTCTCCCTGGAGGTCGAGTACGCCTTCTTCGCCCAGCTTTCGGCCTACGGGGCCCTCGGCGCGGGCGCCTTCGCGCAGCTCGCCGGCGAGGGGGGCTTTCGCGCCTACCCGGTGGAGCGCGCGCTCGACAACGTCTTCGTCGAGCTCCACGGACAGTTCTTTGCCGCGCCCCTCTCCGGAATGGTGCTGATTGGGCCGGGCACGATGCTCGGCCTCGCGTGGAAGTCCAAGTCCGGGGAGATGCTGTCCTCCGCCGGGGTGGGCGTGAACGTGTGGTTCGAGGCGTCGAGCCCCTCCACGACCTTCCTCGGCGCGCGCCCCGCTCCGAGCGGCTTCCTCTTCCTCCCGGGCCTGCAGGTTCCTCCCCTGAGAGGCTCGGCGGCGCAACTCACCGTGCGCTTCTGCCTGGGCCCCCTCTTCTGAAGCCCGAGAGACCCAAGGGCGACGGCGGCGCCGACGAAGCGCTCGCTCTCTCGTGGTCGCCGGCGCTGAGCCGTCGGGCCCACGGTGACGGTGATGCGCACCCAGGCCTGGCTCACCGGCTCGACGAGGTGCACCGCCCGCTGGCCGGGCTCCTTCGCCGGAGAGCGCACCGAGGTCCCCGGGGCATCGGAGAGCGGCCGCCCGTCGACCTCTCGCCTGCACGGTGAACGGCCCGGTGGGAGCCGGCAACCAGCGCGCGGCCGGGCGGCCACGCGCGCGCGTCGGCACGCCGGACTGATCGCCACTCTCGCCGCGAAAGTGCTTGAATCGCGCCGCGTTTCGGAACGGCAGGGCGCTTGCTCACGTCGCCTGCGCAACGCACTGGAGAGGGCCATGACACGTTCGCCGCGATCACTGGGAGTGGTGTTGGGGTGTCTCGCCGTCTGGGGGCTTTGGGGGTGCACCGAGCGGGAGCCGCAGGCGGGCCCGGAGGGGCGGCGGCCGCCTCCGCCGACGGTGGTCTCCGCGCTGACCTCGGGGGTGGTCTCGCGCGACGGCGTGGTGCGGGTGCGCTTCGTCAACGAGGAGGTCGACGTGGCCGAGCTGGGCAAGCCGGTGGCCTCGGCCTTCACCTTCACGCCGGCCATCGAGGGCACAGCGAAGTGGGTCGACCCGCGCGAGCTGGAGTTCCGCCCCACCCGCCCGCTGGCGCAGCGCGCGCACCACGTCGCCACGCTCAACCTCGCCAACCTCTCGCTGCGCTCGAAGCCGAACGAGCCCACGCTGGGCTTCGAGTTCTCCGTCATGGCGCAGTCCTTCGAGCTCAGCCTGGGCGGCCTCGAGCCGGTGGACGCCGCCAAGCCCGAGACACAGCGGCTCACCGGCACCGTCCTGACCGCCGACGTCGACGACGCCGCCGCGGTGGAGAAGGGCCTCGCCTTCGCCGAGGGCAGCCGGCCCACGCTGACCTGGAGCCACGACGCGGATCACAAGCGCCACGGCTTCGTCGCCGAGGGCATCGCTCGCGGGCAAAACGATCGCCAGCTCGAGGTCACCTTCGACGGCGCCGTCATCGGGGTCGCCCGCAAGGCCAGCGCGTCGATCACCGTGCCGGGCCTCAACAGCTTCACCGCCGTGTCGGCGAGCGCGATCACCGAGCCGGAGCGGGCCATCGAGCTGCGGTTCTCCGACCCGCTGAAGCCCGGCCAGAGGCTCGACGGCCTCGTGAAGGTGGGCGCCCGCAAGGACGTGCGCTTCACCGTGCAGGGCAACGTGGTGCGCATCTTCGCCACGGGCGCCTGGGGAGCGACCGAGCAGGTGACGGTGGAGACGCAGGTGAAGAACGCGTCGGGCTACCCGCTCAAGAGCAAGGCCAGCTTCGACGTCGCCTTCGCGCCGCCGAAGCCTGCGGTGCGCTTCGCCACGCCGGGCGCGATCCTCCCGTCGACGCAGGGGCTGGTGGTTCCGGTCGAGACGATGAACCTGCGCGCCGTCTCCATCGAGGCGCGGCAGGTCTTCGACTCGAACATCCCCCAGTTCCTCCAGGTGAACACGCTCGGCGGCGGCAGCGAGCTGCAGCGCGTGGGGCGGCGGGTGTGGCGAAAGACGGTGTCGCTCCACCTGGAGCCTGGCCAGCGCAACCGCTGGGTGCGCACGGGGCTCGACCTCACCGCCCTGGTCAAGGCCAACCCCGCGGGGCTCTACACCCTCCAGCTCAGCTTCGATCGCCCGCAGGCGGCGCTGGAGTGCCTGGGCCAGCTCGGCGACGTCCCCGACGGCCCGCAGGCCACCGACGAAGACGCGCCCGCCGAGAAGCGCGACACCAGCGCCTGGGACTCGGCCGAGGACTACGCCCAGAGCGCCGGCGACGACGAGGAGAGCGGAGGCTATGGCTGCTGGGAGCGCAGGGACGACCCCTGCTCGCGGTGCTTCTACAGGAACACCTGGGGCGACTCGCAGCAGCGGGTGGCCACGCGCAACGTGCTGCTCTCCGACCTGGGCCTGCTCGCCAAGCGGGGCACCGACGACAGCCTGGTGGTGGTCGCCACGGACCTGCGCACTGCCCAGCCGCAGCCCGGCGTCGCGATCCGCGTGCTCGACTTCCAGCAGCAGCCGCTGGCCAGCGGCACCACCAGCGCCGACGGCTCGGTGCGCCTGGCGGTGGAGAAGAAGCCGTACCTGGTGGTGGCGAAGAAGGACGCTCAGCAGGGCTACCTGCGCGTCGACGACTCCAGCGCGCTGGCGGTGAGCCACTTCGACATCGGCGGGGCCGCGGTGACCAAGGGCCTCAAGGGCTTCCTCTACGGCGAGCGTGGCGTCTGGCGCCCCGGCGACACGCTGCACCTGGGCTTCATGCTCTTCGACCCGACGCACCGCCTGCCGCCCAACCACCCGGTGAAGCTCGACGTCACCAACGCACGGGGCCAGCTGGTGAAGCGGCTCACCAGCGCCAAGGGCGTCAACGACGTGCACGTCTTCGAGGTGCCCACCTCGAGCGACGACCCGACCGGGACCTGGCTCGCGCGCGCCACCGTGGGCGGCGCCACCTTCGAGCTGCCGCTCAAGGTCGAGTCGATCATGCCCAACCGCCTGAAGATCGCCTTCGACGTGGGCGTGCCCCAGCTGGTCGCCAACGCCAGCATCCCCACCCGGCTCAGCGCCGCCTGGCTCCACGGAGCGCCCGCCAAGCGGCTCAAGGCCGACGTGCGGGTGAGCCTCTTTGCGGCGCCAACCAGCTTCGCCACCTTCGGCGACTTCGCCTTCGACGATCCCACCCGCAAGTACGCCAGCGAGCCGGAGACCATCTTCGACGGCGAGCTCGACGACGGCGGCCAGGCGCCGGTCACCGTCAACGTGAAGACCGCCGGCGACGCGCCCGGCATGCTGCGCGCGGACTTCTCGACGCGCGTCTTCGAGCCGGGCGGCGCCGCCAGCGTCGACCGCTTCTCGGTGCCGCTGTCGCCCTACGCCGAGTACGTGGGCGTCAAGCTGCCGAAGGGCGACGTGGCGCGCGGCATGCTGCTCACCGACACCAAGCACGAGGTGAAGGTCGTCACCCTCTCCGCCGACGGCAAGCCGGTCAGCGGCGACGTGGAGCTCAAGCTCTTCAAGGCCCAGTGGCGCTGGTGGTGGGAGAAGGGCGACGAGAACGCCGACTACGTCTCGGCCTCGGCGCTGCAGCAGCTGGCCACGGCCACGGTGCACACCGTCAACGGCGTGGGCACCTGGCAGCTCGAGGTGAAGTACCCCGACTGGGGCCGCTACCTGGTGCTGGCGCGCGACCTCAAGAGCAACCACCGCACCGGCAAGTTCGTCTACATCGACTGGCCGGGCTGGGCGGGCCGCGCGCAAAAGGACAGCGCCGGCGGGGCCTCGGTGCTGCAGGTGGCCACCGACAAGACCGAGTACGTGGTGGGCGAGCCGGTGACCGTCACCTTCCCCACCCCGCCCAAGAGCCGCGCGCTGGTCAGCCTGGAGACGGGCTCGCGAGTGCTGGAGACCGCGTGGGTCGAGGGCTCGGGGGAGCAGTCCCGCTACCAGTTCACCGCCGCGAAGGCGATGACGCCGAACGTCTACGTCACCGTCACCCTCTTGCAGCCGCACCTGCAGACGAACAACGACCTGCCGCTGCGGCTGTTTGGCGTGGCGCCGGTGCGAGTGGTGGACGCGGCCACCCGGCTCGCGCCGGCCATCGACGCGCCAGCGGCCTTCGTGCCCGGCGAGACGGGCCACCTGGTGGTGTCGGAGGCCCACGGCCGGGCGATGACCTACACCCTGGCGGTGGTCGACGAGGGCCTGCTCGATCTCACCCGCTTCAAGACCCCCGACCCGTGGAACACGTTCTACGCGCGCGAGTCTTTGGGCGTGAAGACCTACGACGTCTTCGATCTCGTCTCCGGCGCGGGCACGCTGGCGCCCGAGAAGCTGCTCGGCATCGGCGGCGACGGCACCAACGGCCCCAAGGAGGGTGCCAAGGCCAATCGCTTCCCGCCGCTGGTGCGCTTCCTGGGCCCCTTCACCCTCGCCGCCGGCCAGAAGAAGGACCACGCCATCGAGCTGCCGCACTACGTCGGCGCGGTGCGCGCGATGGTGGTGGCCTCGCAGGACGGCGCCTTCGGCAACGCCGAGCGCTCCGTCTTCGTGAAGAAGCCGCTCATGGTGCTGGCGACGCTGCCGCGCGTGCTCGGCCCTGACGAGGAGGTCTCGGTGCCGGTCTCCGTCTTCGCGCTCGAGCCGTCCATCACCAAGGTGTCGCTGTCGGCCACCGTCGAGGGCCCGCTCACCCTGACCGGGGCCGGGGAGCAGACGCTCACGTTCTCCGGGGTCGGCGATCAGACGGCCACCTTCGCGGTGAAGGTGAAGCCCCGGCTCGGCGTCGGCGCCTTCACGGTGCGCGCGAGCAGCGGCGCCCAGAAGACCGAGCAGCGCGTCGAGGTGCAGGTGCGGCTGCCGAGCCTGCCGGTGAGCGAGGCGGTGGGCGTCACGCTAGACCCCGGACAGGCCTGGGAGCAGAACGTGACGCTGGTCGGCATGGCCGGCACCAACCGCGTCACCGTCGAGGCCTCGCGCATCCCGCCGCTCAACCTCGGCGTGCGGCTCGAGTACCTGATGCAGTACCCGCACGGCTGCATCGAGCAGACCACCAGCTCCGTCTTCCCCCAGCTCTACCTGAGCAAGCTCGTGCAGCTGGCGCCGGAGCGCGAGCAGCGGGTGGCCGGCAACGTCAACGCGGGCATCGAGCGGCTGCGCACCTTCCAGACCGCGGAGGGCGGCTTCTCCTACTGGCCGGGCGAGCCCATCGCCAACGCCTGGGGCTCCACCTACGCCGGCCACTTCCTGCTCGAGGCCCAGCGCGCCGGCTTCGCGGTGCCGGGCTTCATGCTCGACGCCTGGAAGGCCTCCCAGCGGGCCGCCGCGCGCCTGGGCGGCGGGTCGGACCTGGAGCAGGCCTACCGCCTCTACACCCTGGCGCTGGCCGGGGCGCCGGAGCTCGGCGCGATGAACCAGCTGCGCGAGAAGCGGCCGCTCGGCGACGAGGTGCGCTGGCGCCTGGCCGCCGCCTACGCGCTCGCCGGCCAGCCGGAGGCCGCCGGCGCGCTCGCCCAGGGCGCGGCGCCGAGGCCGAGGGAGTACCGGGAGCTCGACGGCACCTTCGGCTCCACCCAGCGCGATCTGGGCATGGTGCTGGAGGCCCTGGTGGTGCTGAAGGACAGCCGGGCCTCGGAGGTCGCGCTCGAGGTCTCCAAGGGGCTTTCGAGCAGCGGGTGGCTCTCCACGCAGGAGACCGCCTACTCGCTGGTGGCGCTGGCGCGCTACGGCCTGGGCGCCAAGGACGCGAAGATCAACCTCTCGGCGAAGATCGACGCCAGCGAGCAGCTGCTCTCGACCGGCGCACCCCTCATCGATCGCTCGGTCGAGCTCGGCGCGGCGGGCCCGAGCGCCCACGTGGCGCTGAAGAACGCCGGCGAACAGGTCGTCTTCGTGCGCGTCATCGCCACCGGGACGCCGGCGCCGGGCAAGGAGAACGGCGCTCAGCACGAGCTCGGCCTGGAGGTCTCCTACGCCGGCACCGACGGCTCCGACGTCGACGTCGGCCACCTCGCCCAGGGCACCGACGTGGTGATGACCGTGGTGGTGACCAACCGCTCGGCGACGCGGCGGCAGCTCCCCCAGCTCGCCCTCGCCCAGCTGGTGCCGTCGGGCTGGGAGATTCACAACGAGCGGCTCGACCCAGCTCGCCTGGGCGGCAAGGCCAACGTCGCCACCTACCGCGACCTCCGCGACGACCGCGTCTACACCTACCTCGGGCTCAAGCCCGGCGAGTCGCGCACCTACACCCTGCTCGTCAACGCGAGCTACGTCGGCCGCTTCTACCTGCCGATGCAGTCGGTGGAGGCGATGTACGACGCGTCGGTGAGCGCCCGCGTGCCGGGGCAGTGGGTCGAGGTCACGCGCACCTAAAGACCCCGATGCTCCTCGCCCGTCCAGCCTGGCTGACCCGGCGGCGCGCGCTCCTCCTGGGAGGCGCCGCGCTCGCCGCGGCCGCGTTCTTCGCCGTGCCGGTGCCGCGCTTCGACGCCCCGGTCTCCACGGTGCTGCTCGACCGCGACGGCAAGCTGCTGGGCGCCACCATCGCGGCCGACGGCCAGTGGCGCATGCCGCGCCTGGAGCGGGTGCCGGAGCGCCTCGCGCGCGCGGTCGTCGCCCAGGAGGATCGGCGCTTCTGGGCGCACCCCGGCGTCGACCCTCTCGCGATCGGCCGGGCCCTGGCGCTGAACCTCCGCCGCGGCGAGGTGGTGTCGGGCGCGAGCACGCTGTCGATGCAGGTGGCGCGGCTGTCGCGGCCGCTGTCGCCGCGCACGCTGGGCGAGAAGCTGTGGGAGGCGCTCCTGGCCCTCAGGCTCGAGGCGGCGACGTCGAAGGAGCAGATCCTGCTGAGCTGGCTCGAGCATGCGCCCTTCGGCGGCAACGTGGTGGGCGCGCGGGCGGCGTCGTGGCGCTACTTCGGCAAGGACGTCGGCGCGCTGACCTGGGCGGAGGCGGCCACGCTGGCGGTGCTGCCCAACAGCCCGGCGCTGGTACACCCGGGCCGGCGCGCTCGGGCGCTCCTCGCGAAGCGCGACCGGGTGCTGCGCGCGCTCCGAGAGGCCGGCGCCTTCGACGACCCGAGCCTGGCGCTGGCGCTCGCCGAGCCGCTTCCCTCGACGCCCCAGCCGCTGCCGGCGCTGGCGCCGCAGCTGGTGGGCAAGGCCACGGCGCTGCACACCCGCTCGGGGGAGGTGACCTCGACGGTGGACGCGGCGCTCCAGGCTCGGGCCACCGAGATCCTCGCGAGGCACCGCGAGCGGCTGGGCGCCACCGGCATCAACCACGCGGCGGCGGTGGTGGTCGACGTGGAGACGAACGAGGTGCTGGCCTGGGTCGGTAACCTGCCCCCGCGCGGCGCGCCGAAGGAGGGCGATCTCGTCGACGTCGTGACCGCGCCCCGCAGCACCGGCAGCCTGCTCAAGCCGTTCCTCTACGCGGCGATGCTCGACCAAGGCGAGCTCCTGCCGCGCCAGCTCGTGCTCGACACGCCCTTCTCGTCGCAGGGCTTCCACCCCGAGAACTTCTCACGCACCTTCTCCGGCGCGGTGCCGGCGTCGCAGGCTCTGGCCCGCTCGCTCAACGTGCCCGCGGCGCGCATGCTGGCGGACTACGGCGTCGATCGCTTTCACGGCCAGCTCGAGGCCATGGGGCTGCCCCTGGCGCGGCCGGCGGACGAGTACGGGCTGGCGCTCATCCTCGGGGGGTCGGAGGCGCCGCTGCTCGATCTCACCGGGCTCTACGCGGGCCTGGCGCGTACCGCACTCCACCCGTCGGGGACGAGCCAGTTCGGCACGCCCCGGTGGCGACCGGAGGCCGCGCGGGCGGCCCCGAGGCCGGCGGGGCTTGGGCCGGGAGCGGCCTACCTGACGCTGGAGGCGCTGCGCGAGGTGGAGCGCCCCGGCGCGGAGAGCGCCTGGCGGAGCTTCCGCGGCGGCGCGCCGGTGGCCTGGAAGACGGGCACCAGCTACGGCTTCCGCGACGGCTGGGCCATCGGCGTCACCCCGCGCTACGCCATCGGCGTGTGGACGGGCAACGCCAGCGGCCACGGGGAGCCGGGCCTGATGGGCTTCACCGCGGCGGCGCCGATTCTCTTCGAGCTGTTCGAGCTGGTGCCGGCGGCCCCGTGGTTCGAGGAGCCGGCCGGCGAGCTGGCGTGGGCCGACCTGTGCGACGAGAGCGGCATGCGCGCCGGGCCCAACTGCCGGCACACGCACCGCGGCCGGGTGCCGAAGGCGGGGCTCGACACGCGGGCGTGCGAGTACTGCGCCTTGGTGCACGTCGACGCGTCGGGAGAGCACCGGGTACACGCCGGCTGCCGGCCGCTGAGCGAGCTGCACGCGGAGCGGCGCTTCGTGCTACCGCCGGGTCCGGAGGCCTGGTACCGCAGGAGCCACGCCGGCTACCGGCCCCTGCCCCCGTGGCTTCCGGGCTGCGAGCCGGCGGGCGCGAGCGCCCACGCGGCCATCACCGTGGTGTACCCGGAGCAGAACAGCCGCCTCTATGTGCCGGTGGAGCTCGACGGGCGGCGCGGCCGGCTGGTGGTGGAGGCCGCGCACCGCGACCCGCACGCGACGCTCTTCTGGCACCTCGACGACGGGTACGTGGGCTCCACCCATGACTTCCACCACCTCGCGCTCGAGCCGACGCCGGGGCCGCACGTGCTGACGGTGGTGGACGAGCTGGGCGAGTCGGTGCAGCAGCGCTTCACCGTGCTGGAGGGCGCGCAGCGGGCGGTGGCTGAGCGGAGGTAGGGAACGGGCGCTCCCTCAGCTGAGCCGGCCGTAGCCGTTGATGGCCGAGGAGAACGCCGGGTACACCTTGCGCCGCACCTGATCCGACGAGTTGCCCTCGATGGTCTGCACGTAGAGCTGGCCGTTGCGCCGGAAGACCTTCTCCACCAAGCCGACGTGGTCCGCCCAGCCGTGGCTGCCGTCCCAGCGGAAGGTCAGCGCGTCGCCCGGCTGCGGATCGTGCCGGCCCTTCCAGGTGCCACGGGCCACGAGCGCGTCGGCCACGCCCTGGGCGCTGGCGGTGTTCAGGCGCAGCCCGGCCTTGGTGGCGCAGTAGCTGACGAAGTCCGCGCACCACGCCTCGCTCGGCCGCCCGAAGAAGTGGCTGAAGGGGTTCCGGTTGCCCGAGCCCTCGTGGAAGCCGAGGTGGCGGCGCGCCTCGTCCAGCATGCGCTGCACCTTCGAGCCATGGTCGCTCGGCGCGCCGGGGTGGTGTACCGCCGGAGGCGCCGGGTGGTGCGCGGGCGCGCGTTGGCCGCCGGGCTCGAAGCCGTCGGTCATCAGCGCGTGCCAGGTCTTCGGACCGACCAGGCCGTCCGCCACCAGGTGGTGCCGCCGCTGGTAGGCCACCACCGCCGCCCGGGTGTGGGCTCCGAAGTCGCCGTCGACGGTGCCGGGGTTGCAGCCGGCCGCCTTCAACTCCCGCTGAAGCCGGGTCACCTGCGCGCCGCGAGAGCCAGGGTGGATGAGCATGGTCGTTCTCCGTGTGGAACCTGTGGAGTTGTCGACCAGCGCCGTCTCTCGAATTCAGACAGGGGTGTATCGCGGTTTGACAAGTACGGCGTCGCGCCGTCACAGCCCGCAGCCGGTGTCCGGCGTGTTCCCGCTGAAGGTCACCGACGGGTCCACCGCGGTGATGATGGTGCCGAGGGAGGCGCGGTGGCTGCAGGAGAGCGCGCCGTCTCCGGTGTCGGCGTGGTTGTTCTGGAAGACGTTGCCCGGGCCGATGATCACCGCGGAGTCGAAGCCGCCGATGGCGCCGCCGTAGGCGTCGATGCTGCCCGTCCTCAGCGAGCGGTTGTTCTTGAAGACGTTCCGCTGAATCTTCACCAGGCTCGCGTCGCCGCCGACGTGCGAGAGGCGAATCGCGCCGCCGCCGCACAGGTCCGTCGAGGAGTACGAGTAGCGCACGCAGTCGCACCAGTTGTCCTCGAAGAGCGAGTCGGTGATCTCCACCGGCCCCGCGTTCGGCCAGCTCCCGTGGCCGTTGATGTCCAGCGCGCCCGCCACCGACGCGGTGTGGTTGTTCACGAAGGTCGAGTGCCGAATGATGGTGCCCTTGGCGTTGACGTAGGAGCCCAGGGCCCCGCCGCGAATCCAGATGCGGCTGCTGGGGTTGGGGTCGTCCTTGTGCGTGTCGCGAATCGTCACCCACTCCAGGTGCACCGTGTCGTCGGAGTGATCGATGACGATGCCGAACCAGCCGGTGGTGGGCGTGGCGCCGCGGAAGACGATGGGCTGCGCCTGGGTGCCGATGGCGTGCAGGCTGCCGCTGCCCACAATCGCCGGCGGCTCGGAGTCGGGCTTGGCCGGGTCGCGCCCGAAGTGGAAGCGCCCCATGAAGATGAACGTGGTCCCCGGCGGAACCACCAGCGTGGTGCCGTGCGGAATGATGACGTCGCCGGTGACGCACCAGGTGCCGGCGGTGATGGAGGTGAGCGTGCCAAAGAGCGAGGGACAGCCCGGAGGCACCCCCGCGTCGGGCTGCCCCCCGTTGGCGGTGCCCGCGTCCTTCACCCCCGTGGTCGGCGAGCCCGCGTCGTGCACTCCCACCCTCGGAGTCCCTGCGTCGAAGATCTCCGCCGGCGGCGCACCGGCGTCGGGTGGAGGTTGAGCGGCGTGGGGCGGGCTGGAGCCGGAGTCCTCCGGCACTCCCACGCCCGCTTCGGGCTCACCCGCGTCGACCGTCCCTGGCCCGGCGGCCAGATCGCCTTGGAACGGCCCCTTCACGCCAGCGGTCGCCGCGCCGCCGTCCTGCTCCGGCACGGTCACCCACGACCGGGTGCCGTTCGAGCACGACCACCACGTCAGCAGCACCAGGAGAACCCGAACCGGTCTGCTCTCGAAGGGGCGCATGAGACCTCCGCGGCGCGCAATCGACGCGAACTCATCCTGCATCGCACCTGCCGCGCCTCGCCCGCGAGCGGCCGCTTGCCCTGAGCCAAGCGGGCGGAACGCAGAATCTGCCGCCCGCGCGCTCAGCCGGAGCTCACCGTCCGGCGCGCGGTGCCGCCGCCGGCCGATCGACGCGGTCCTCCGCGGCAGACGTCCCCCCACGGGTCCCCGAGAGTTGACGTATGACGTCGCGATGCTGATTCGTTCGCAGGCCGTAGGCCCGCTGCTGACGATGGTGAAGAGCCGCGGTGCCGACGTGCGCGCGTTGATGGAGCGCTTCGAGCTCGAGCCCGGCGCGCTCACCGCGGTGCAGGTCGAGCTGACGGTGACTCGGTTGCGCGAGCTCTTCGAGGCGGCGGCGGAGCTGACTGGCGACCCGTCGTTCGGCGCGAACACCGCCCTCGCCCTGCCCCGGGGCCGGTACGGGCTCGTGGAGTACGGCACCCTGAGCGCCCCGACGCTGGGCAACGCCGTGCAGCGGCTGGTGCGCCTGAGCGCGCTGGTCAACCCGGCCGCGCGCTACACGCTCGAGACCGGCACGAAGTCGTGGCGACTCACCCAGCGCTTCGGCGCCTCGACCGACGGCCTCGGTCGCCACGGCAACGAGTTCAACGTGGTGGCGATTCTGCAGATGGGGCGCGCGGTGCTGCGCGAGGCCTGGGCGCCGACGAGCGCGTGGTTCTCGAACGCGAAGCCGACCGACACCACCGCGCTCGAGCGCATCGTAGGCACCTCGAAGCTGCACTTCGGGCGAGACGGGAATGGCCTCGAGATCTCCAGGACGTTGCTCGAGCGCGCCGTGCCCACCGCGGACCCCTCGCTGCTCGCGTTGATGGACAGGTACGCCGCGCTGGAGCTCGAGGCGCTCCCCCGCGGGGACGGGCTCTTGGAGCGCGTCTCGGTCGCGATCCGCAACACGATGCAGGCAGGCACCCCGCGCCTCGCCGACGTGGCCCGGGGTCAGAAGATGAGCCCGCGCACCCTGCAACGGCGGCTCGAGGCCGAAGGGCAGACCTTCGCGGGCGTGGTCGAGGCGGTACGCAAGCAGCTCGCCATCACGTACCTCACCGCCTCGCAGCAGAGCCTCGCGGAGATCGCCTTCACACTCGGCTACTCGGACATGCCGTCGTTCCTGCGGGCCTTCCGGCGATGGACCGGTGCGACCCCCACCGAGTATCGCGCGCGCGCCGCGGCGAGCTGAAGGCTCACCCGCTCCGCAGCACGGCGAGCAGCAGCGCCTTGACCGGCGCGAAGTCGACCAGCGGCCCCAGCGGGAGCGCCTGTTTCGCCCACTTCGACCACGACCAGTCGTCACGCTGCGAGACGATCTTCCCCTCGCGCACCTGCAGCTGCGACACCGCCTCGTTGTGCACGGGCCGGCCGAAGACCCGGTAGTCGGCCACCCACGCCACCTTCACCGTGTCGCCCGACTCCGAGAGCACCTTCGAGCTGAGGTGCAGGTCTTTGCCGGCCTTGAAGAGCTTCGTCCACATGCTGCCGACCGCGGGGCCGCTCTCCAGCGAGTAGATCGGATCTTGGAAGGTCGCGTTCGGGGCGTAGAGCGACGCCATCGCGGCGGCGTCGGCGCGGCTGAACGCCTCGAAGTACCTCGTGGCCACCTCGGTGGGCGCCGGCGTCGCCGCCGGTCTCACGACGCGCGTCGCGGACGGAGCCCAGGTCTGCGAGGCCGGCGCCGGCTGGGCGGCTTCGGCGCCCTTCGTCGGTGCGGTGTCGGCGACGACGCGGGGAACAGCGACGGGGCGGGCGGTGATGCGGCTCATTGGCGACAGGGTAGTGGACCGAGCCACCCGCGCGCCAAGCCCGGCGCGCCAGAACGACTTGCCGTTCGCGACACGCCTCGCCGGCCCCGCGCTCCCCGGGCTACGGTGCGCGAGAAATGACCAAGAAGATCAAGATCCACGACGGCATCATCGGCGCCCTGCTCTCCGTGACCGCCCTGCTCGCCTTCACCGTCGACCCGCGCTTCCTCTGGTTGACCGCGGCGACCGGCCTCATCATGGTGCAGAGCTCGTTCACCGGCTTCTGCCCCGTGCACTACCTCGTGAACAAGGCGCTGCCCGACGACAAGGCCTGAGCGCCCGCGCCGCGCGCCTTCAGCTCGCCGCGGTGACGCGGTACCGCTCGCCGTCGCGGCTGGCCCGGCCCTCGCGCACCAGCTTCACCAGGATCGCCTCGGTGCTGCGCAGCGCGATGGGCCACACGAAGGCCTGCACGTCGTCGTAGGCCTGCGGCACCAGCTCCTCGGCGGTGCAGGGGCCGGCCTTGGCCAGCGCCGCGAGCACCTTCTCCTCCCGCCAGGCGCGGTGGGCGAGGTACTCGTCGAGCTTGTGCACGCCGTCGGGAATCGCCGGGCCGTGCGCCGGGTAGAGCGTGCCCACCGGCAGCGCCTTGAGCCTTGCGAGCTGCTTCACGTACTCGCCCATGTCGCCGTCGGAGGGGTCGATGACGATGGTGCCCACGCCCGCCACCATGTCGCCCACCACCGCCGCCCGGCTCGCCTCGTCGAAGAGCGTGACGTGGCCCGGCGCGTGCCCCGGCGTGTGGAGGACCTTCCAGCGCATCGGCCGCGGCCCGTCGAGCGCGAGCACCTCGCCGTCCTCGAGCGTGCGGGCGACGGGCGCGTTCACCCGCATGGCCGTGGCGGCGTGCGCCCAGATGGGCAAGCCCGTGCGCTCGGCGAGCCGCGCCGCTCCCGAGGCGTGATCGCCGTGGTGGTGGGTGAGCACGATGGCCTTCGCTCTGCGCCCCTCCGCCTCGAGCTCGCCGAGGAGGCGCACCAGCCGGTCGAGCTCCCGGTCCTCGCTCGCGCCCGGGTCGACGAGCAGGAGGTCGCCGGTGCCGAGCAGGTAGCAGGTGGTGTGGGTGGCCGGCGGCAGGGTGAGCGTCGAGAGCGGGAAGAGCATCACCCCGCGCTGGAACTCGAGCCGCTCGGCGACGAAGCCTTGGCAGTGCGGCGGCGACGCCATCGCCTTCGCCGCGACTGCCAGCGTGGTGAAGTCCTTCAACACCAAGAGCGCGTGGCGCGTGGGCGGGTGGAGCAGCGCCTCGCCCGTCTCCCACTTGGCGAGCGCGTCCTCGGGACGAATCCACCAGCCGCCGGCGAGCTCTCCCGGCCAGACCTCGGCCTCCGCCTGGGGCGGCACCTCGGCGAGGAAGAAGAACGTGTCGAAGCGGCGGCCGGGGAGGAAGGCCGGGGTGATCCACCGGCCGGCGGGCGTGAAGTCCTTCGCCGTGAGCGAGAGGTTACGCTCGTGGAGCCCGGCCCCGAAGTCCTCGGTCTGCTCCAGCACCGCCTTGCGAAAGGCGGCCAGCTCGTCGGGAGCGTGCGCCTCGGCGCCGATGGCGAGCAGCACGCCCGCTTCCTCGAAGAGCTCCCGCGCCGCCGCGGCGAGGCGCGCCGCCTCCACGCCGGTCGCGCCTTCCACCGGCACCCGCGCGTCCGCGTCGTCCACTCGCCCGCCCGGGTACGCGTAGAAGCCGGCGGCGAAGCGCAAGGTGCGCTCGCGCCGCAGCCAGAAGAGCTCGAGGCCCTTCGGTCCACGGCGGAAGAGCACCACCACCGACGCGTCCTTCGGCTGCGAAGGCGGCGGCGCGGCGGGGAGGCCGGCGAGCGGCTCACTCATGCGGCACGCCTCGCCCCTGCGTCACCTGGGCCACGATGGCCTTCGCCGCGTCGGCGCGCTCGGGCTTCGCGTACACGCGGAAGAGCTTCACCCCCTGATCGAAGCGCTCGTAGAGCGGCGTGTAGGTCGCCACGTCGGTGAGCCGCCCGGTGCCCTCGTCGACGACGTAGAGCGAGGGAGCACCGCCGGCGCGGAAGTAGCGCGAGAGCGTGCCGTGCGACTCCACCTCGAAGTGCTCGATGTGCGCCTCGGTGAGCGCCGCGCCCAGGGCCTGGAGGTCGTAGCCCAGATCGCGCTCGGTGAACTGCGCCACCCGCTTGTAGCCGCGCCGGGTGACGATGCGCTGCGCCCACTCGTTCTTCGACGCTCTCAGGGCCGTGAGGAGCGACACGTCGTCGCAGCCCAGGAACTTCTCCATGTCGCTCGGCACCTCGAACTCGCCCTTCGCCTCGTCGTAGAAGCGCTTGAGCATGTGGTCGAAGCTCACCGAGGTGTGGTGGTAGTAGACCGCGAGGAACATGTGGTACCGGCTGAGCAGGAAGTCTTCGAAGGCGAAGACCGCCGCTCGCGACAAGGCCAGCACCGCCTGCCCGTCCTTCTCCGCCGCGCTCAGGTTCTGGGTGATCCACTCCAGGTCGTACCGGCCGTAGTTCACCCCCGTGTAGAACGAGTCGCGCAAGAGGTAGTCCATGCGGTCGGCGTCGAGCTCGCCCGACACCAGCGACCGGAGCAGCGGCGTCCAGTCGAGCCCGCCCGCGAGGAAGCGCGCCTCGCCCGGCGGCGGCTTGCCCAAGACCAGCCCCACCACCATCGCCGGCGTGATGCCCAGAGGAGCGTAGTGGCGCTCCAGCACCGGAGTGAGCGGGCTGTCCCACAAGAGCTTGGCGGTGAAGTCCTCGTGGGTCGCCTGTCCCTCCGCCGGCTCGAGCCAGGCCGGCAGCCCGAGCGTCGACCGATGCGGCGCGATGCGCTCCGAGGAGTGGCTGAAGGGCAGGTGCCCCACGTCGTGGCACAGCACCGCGAGCCTCAGCGCCGCGCGCATGCGCTTCGCCGCCTCCGTGGGCAGGGCCGCGCGCTCCGCCACCGCGTCGAAGAGCCTGGTGGCCACCTCCATCGCGCCCAGGCTGTGGGCGTGCCGCGTATGCGTGGCCCCGGGGAAGGCGAGCTCGCCGAAGCCGAGCTGGCGCACGGTGCGTAAGCGTTGAAACGCCCGCGTGTCGATGACGTCCTTCTCTTCAGGGGAGACGGCGATGGTGCCGTGGATGGGATCTCGAATGCGCAAGCGCGTGGGCTCCAGCGAGAGCGGCAGGCCTACCACAGCGCTCCCCATTGCGCGGCCCCGCGTGGTAGGAGCCGCCGCACCCTCGATGCGCGTGGCCATTCTTCACAACGACGATCACTCCGTTCTGGCAGAGGACCCGGCGCGCGAGGCCCGCGAAGACGTGGTTCGCGTGGCCGCCAAGATGGCCGAGACGCTCGGCGCCGTCGGCCTGGAGGTCGAGGTGCTCGCCGTCGACGCGTCCCTGGCGCGGCTGCAGGCGGCCCTCGCGGCGCGCCGCCCCGACGCGGTGGTGAACCTCTGCGAGTCGCTGGAGGCCGACAGCCGCGGCGAGCTGGTGGTGCCGACGATGCTGGAGCTGCTGCACATTCCGTACACCGGCTCCTCGGCGATGGCGCTGGGGCTGGCGCTGCACAAGCACCAGGCGAAGGACGTCTTGCGCGCCCACGGCATCGACACGCCGCTGCACCAGCTCGTCAACACGCTGGAGGAGCTGTCCGACGTCTCGCTCCCCTTCCCGCTCATCGTGAAGCCGTCGCGGGAGGACGCGTCGACCGGCATCGAGTTCGACTCGGTGGTCTCCGATCGCACCGCCCTGGGCCACGCCGTCTCGCGCGTGCTGCGCACCTTCCACCAGCCGGCGCTGGTCGAGCAGTACGTCGACGGCCGGGAGATCGCGGTGCCCCTGCTCGGCAACGCGCCCCGCCGCGCGCTGCCGCTCACCGAGATCCACTTCGGCGAGGCCTTCGAGGGCAAGCCCCGCATCGTCTCTTACGCGGCGAAGTGGGAGCCCACCTCGCCCTATTGCATCCAGAGCCCCTCCGAGCTCGCCACGCTCGAGCCCGAGCTGGAGCGGCGCTGCGTGGACGTGGCGATGCGGGCCTTCGAGGCGCTGGAGTGCCGCGACTACGGCCGCGTCGACCTGCGCCTCGACGCCTCGGGTCGGCCCTGGGTCATCGAAGTCAACCCCAACTGCGACCTGCACCCGCAGGCAGGCTTCGCGCGCGCGGCGGCTCACGCCGGAATCGCGTACGAGAGCCTCGCCCTGCACTTGCTCGAGCTCGCTGGAGAACGCGCACATGGACATTCGCCCGCTCGGTCCGAACGACCGGCCTTCCCTCTCGGAGCTGCTCGGCCGCATCGAGACCTTCACACCGGACGAGCAGGCGTGCGCGCTCGAGCTCATCGACGCCGCGCTCCAACCGGCCAATCGTGACTACCAGGTGCTGGTCGCCGCCCGCGCCGACAAGGTCGTCGGGTACATCTGCTTCGGCCCCACGCCGATGACCGAGGGGGTCTTCGACCTCTACTGGATCGCGTCGGACCCCGCGGTGCGCGGCCAGGGCGTGGGCGCGGCGCTGGTGTCGGCGATGGAGGGCGACATTCGCCGCCGCAAGGGCCGCATCATCCGCGTCGAGACCTCTGCCATGGAGGCCTACGGCCCGACCCGCGGGTTCTATGCCGCGATGCTGTACCGCGAGGAGTCGCGCTTCCGCGACTTCTACAAGCCGGGGGAGGATCTGATCACCCTGGCCAAGCGCCTCTGAGCGGAACGGCAGTCTCTCGCCTGCTCGGGGGAAGGAAGATCGGGCGCCGGACAGCGAGCCTGCTAGCCTTCGGGCTCATGCTGCGCGCTCTCCTCATCGCCCTGGCCCTGCTCGCGGCGGCCGCCTGCCAGAAGGATGCTGCCGCTTCGACCGGGGAGAAGCCTGCGAAGGCCGCGGCCCCGGTGCTCTCGGACACGCTCCTCGTCACCCGCCCCAAGGGCGGCGAGACCTTCGGCCTCTACCTGATGGGCAAGAAGGTCGGCTGGCTCTTCACCGACGTGACGCTCAAGGGCGACACGGTGCTGGCGGTGAACGAGCTGCACTTCAAGGCCAACGTGGGGGCGAACCGCATCTCCGAGCGGCACCTGAAGGAGTCGCGGACCTACGAGGCCAAGCCCGGCGGCCGGCTGCTCGGCTTCGTGGTGGAGCAGAAGGGCGACGGCGGCGAGCAGCGGCTCGAGGCCACCGCCACCCCGGGCGGCATGCGCGTGTTGCGCGAGCGCCCCGGCCTGCCCAACGAGACGCTCACCGTGAAGCCGTCCAAGGAGACGGTGGAGGACGCGGACCAGGTGCGCGTGGCCCTCAAGCGCAACAAAGGCCTGGTCGGCTACATCACCGACGGCACCGACCTCGAGCAGTACACCGTGCGCACCACCCTGGAGGGCGCCACCACCCTCACCCGCGGCGGCGTGTCGATTCCGGTGAAGAAGGTCGTCACCCTCTCCGACAAGGAGAAGGTGCCCACCGAGAACTTCCTCGACGAGAAGGGGAAGCTTCTGGAGATCCACTTCGGCGCCACCATGACCGCCATGGCCGAGCCGCCGGAGCAGGCCCGGCGCCTCGACCTGGTGGAGGTGTTCGGGCTCACGCGGGTGGTGCTGCCCAAGCCGCCGCCGCCGGAGGCCTCGCAGGTACCGGGCTCCTTGAAGCTGGTGATGCAGGGCCTGGACGAGAAGTTCCGCACCCCGAGCTACCGGCAGACCTACCGGCCCCTGGGCGCGGAGAAGGTCGAGGTCACCATTCGCGCCCAGGCGCCCAAGAAGCTGCTGCCGCGCCCGCTGGTGGACCCGAACGGCGGCGAGAACCTGCGCTCCACCATCATCGTCGAGGCCGACAACGCCGAGATCAAGTCGCAGGCCAAGGCCATCGCCGGCAACGAGAAGGACGCGTACCAGGCGGCGCTCAAGGTGACGCAGTGGGTGCACGACAACCTCACCAAGGACTACGGCTACTCCAGCGATCGTGCGACCGACGTCTTGCGCACCAAGCGCGGCGACTGCACCGAGCACGCGCTGCTCGAGGTGGCGCTGTTGCGCGCGCTCTCCATCCCCGCGCGGCGCGTGGACGGCGTGGTGTACGTGATGAACGAGGACCGCGTGCCGGCGCTCTACTGGCACGAGTGGGTCGAGGCCTACGTCGGCGAGTGGACGCAGCTCGACCCCACCTTCGGGCAAGCGGTGGCCGACTCCACGCACTTCGCGGTGGGCACCGAGGGCAACGCGGAGATCACGCCCCTCATCGGCTCGTTGAAGGTCAGCTCGGTCGAGTGACCGGATGGGCGAGGCCTTCGGCAAGTGGGAGCTGGTGCGGCGCCTCGCCGCCGGCGGCATGGGCGAGGTCTTCCTCGCCAGGCCAAAGGGAAGCGACGCGGACGCGGCCTTCGTGCTCAAGCGCGTCTTGCCACACCTGAAAACCGACCAGGAGCTGCGCACGCTCTTCCTCCAGGAGGCCGGCCTCGCCGCGCGGCTGGTGCACCCGCACGTGGCGCGCATCCACGAGCTCGGCGACGTCGACGGGCAGTGGTTCCTGGTCATGGAGTACGTCGACGGGAAGGACGTCGACCGGGCGCTCGGCCTGGCGCGGGAGAAGCAGCTCCCGGTGCCGCTCGGGGTGGTGACGCGGCTCATCGCCGACGCCGCCGGCGCCCTCGACGCCGCGCACACCGCCACCGACCCGCAGGGGCGCAAGCTCGGCATCGTGCACGGCGACGTCTCGCCCACCAACCTGCTCGTCTCCACCGCCGGCAAGCTCAAGCTCATCGACTTCGGCATCGCGCGCACCAAGCAGCAGGCGCTGGCCGACGACTCCAAGGCCCTGCGGGGCAAGTACCCCTACCTCGCGCCGGAGCAGGTGAACGACGAGGACACCGACGCGCGGGCCGACCAGTTCTCGCTCGGCGCGGTGGCGTGGGAGCTGCTCACGCAGCGGCGGCTCTTCGAGGCCGAGTCCGACGTGGAGACCTTGGACCTGGTGGCGGAGTGCACGGTGGCGCCGCCGCGCCGGTTCCGCCCCGAGGTGCCGGAGGCGCTGGACAAGCTGGTGCTGCGCATGCTCGCGCGCGAGCCGGGGAAGCGGTTCGCGTCGTGCGCCGAGGTGGCGCAGGCCCTCGAGGAGGTGAGCCTCGCGAATGGGTGGCCGAGCACGCACGAGGCGGTGGCGGCGTGGCTTTCGACGCTGGTGGCGGCGCCGCTGGAGAGCACGCGCCGCGCCAAGGCCCTCAGCCGCGCGGTGGCCGAGCCGTCGGCGCCCTTCGTCGGGCGCGCGAAGGAGCTCGCCGAGCTGGTGGCGCTGGTGCACTCCGGCGCGCAGGTGGTGACGCTGGTGGGGCCGAGCGGGCGCGGGGGCTCGCGGCTCGCCTCGCAGGCGGTGCGGCGG
>JBBIOE010000091.1:0-27035 GCA_037443525.1 Archangiaceae bacterium
CCACGGTCTACGGGACGCTCTCGGTGCGCATGGAGAAGGCGCTCGACTACATCGAGCGCTTCCGCGAGAAGCACGGCGTCCGCCTCACGGTGACGCACCTGGTGACCAAGGCGGTGGCCGAGGCGCTGAGGCGCTGCCCCGATGCGAACGCCATCTTGCGCTTCAACAAGATCTACCTGCGCAAGTCGGTGACCATCTCGGTGTTGGTGGTGCAGACCGACCAGGGCGACGGGAAGACGGACCTCACCGCGGCGAAGATCGAGCACGCCGACACCAAGTCGCTCCTCGACATGGCGAAGGAGATGCAGGCCACCATCGACCAGGTGCGCCAGCGCAAGGACCAGAAGCTGGAGAAGTCGAAGGGCACGATTCAGAAGATTCCGTTCCGCCTGATGAACTTCTTCATGAACCTGCTCGGGTACCTGATGTACCAGTTGAACCTCGACCTCTCGTTCCTGGGCATGCCGCGGGACGCGTTCGGGAGCGTCACCGTCACCAACATCGGCAGCCTCGGCCTCGACGTGGCCTACGTGCCGCTGGTGCCGTACTCCCACGTCCCCATCTTCGTGGCGCCGGGCGCGGTGAAGGACGAGCCGGTGGTGGAGAACGGCAAGGTGGTGGCGGGGAAGATCATGCGCATCAACGCCAGCTTCGATCACCGCTTCATCGACGGCGCCCACGCCGCGGTGCTGGCCAAGACGATGCGTGAGCTCCTCGAGAACCCGTTCGAGAAGCTCGACCCGGTCTGAGGCGGCGGCTCAGGCCCGGCGCAGGTACAGCTCCACCCGCTGCCCCTCGACGTCGAACGACTGCGGGCTGGCCCACGTGCCCAGGTCGGCCGGGGCGGTCGCCGAGAGCTCGAGCTTGCCTGCAACCAGCGCCTCGTCGCGCACGAAGGCCTCGTTGGCGCGCAAGACGTCGAGCAGCGCCGAAGCGTCGCTGCGCACCCAGAGGTGAATGCGGTGCGACACCTCGAGGTCCGGCGTGTTCTGCCGCGCCTGCTGCACCGCGCGGAGCGCCTCGCGCAAGAGGCCGTCCTTCTTCAGCGCCTCGTCGAGCGCGGTGTCGAGCGCGACCGTGATGTCTCCGGCCGTCTCCAGCACCACCTCGCCGCGCGCCGTGCGCGACACCAGCACGTCGTCCTTGATCAGCCGCTCGCCGTCGAGCACCACCGCGCCGCCGTCCTCCAGCTTCGCCCAGTCCTCGCGCGAGAGCGCCTCGAGGGCCTTGCCCACCGTCTTGAGCTTGGGCCCCAGCCGCTTGCCCAGCGTCTTGAAGTTCGGCTTGAAGGACAGCGTGGCCAGGCTGGCGTCGTCCTTCACCACCACCACGCCCTTCACGTTGAGCTCGTCGGCGATGAGGGCCGCGTGCTGCTCCAAGCGCGCGCGCACCGCGGCGTCGTGGGCCACCACCGTCACGCTCCGCAGCGGCTGCCGCGTCTTGAGCTTGTGCTTCTCGCGCAGGGTGCGGCCCGCGCCCACCACCGCGCGCACCGACGCCATCGCCGCCTCGACCTCCAGGTCCACCTTGGCCGCGTCGGCCAGCGGGTAGTCGCACAGGTGCACCGAGTCGCGCGCGCCCGGCATACCCGGCTCGACCACCAGCGCCTGGTACAGCCGCTCAGCCATGAAGGGCATCACCGGCGCCAGCACCTGCGCGAAGGTCACCAGCACCTCGTAGAGCGTGGCGTAGGCCGAGGCCTTGTCGGTGTCGGACTCGGAGCGCCAGAAGCGGCGGCGGCTGCGGCGAATGTACCAGTTGGTCAGATCGTCGATGAACCCCAGCATCGGCGGCACCACCTTGTAGAGGTAGTAGCCCTCCATCTGCGCGTTGACGTCGCGCACCAGGCTCTGCAGCACCGAGATGAGCCAGCGGTCGAGCTCCGGGCGCTCGGCCAGCGGCGGCGCCTTTTGCAGCATGGCCTTCGGGTCCCAGCCCTCCCCGCCGTTCTCCACGTTGGCGTAGGTGACGAAGAAGGAGAGCGCGTTCTGCAGCGGCAACAGCACCGTGCGCACCACGTCCTTCACGCCCGCCTCGGCGAAGCGCAGGGGCTCGGCGCGCACCACCGGAGAGCTGATCAGGTACGCCCGCAGCGCGTCGGCGCCCACCGCGTCGAGCAGCTTCACCGGGTCGGGGTAGTTCTGCTTCGACTTCGACATCTTCGCCCCGTCCTCGGCGAGCACCAGGCCGTTGACGATGACGTTCTGGAAGGGCGCCTTGTCGAAGAGCGCCGTCGACAGCACCACCAGCGTGTAGAACCAGCCGCGGGTCTGATCGAGCCCCTCGGCGATGAACTGCGCGGGGAACTGCTTCTCGAACTCCGCCTTGTTCTCGAAGGGGTAGTGGCTCTGCGCGTAGGGCATGGCGCCCGACTCGAACCAGCAGTCGAAGACGTCGCCCACCCGGCGGAAGGACTTGCCGTTCTTCTGGAAGGTCAGGTGATCGATGCGGTGCGGGTGCAGGTCGGTCACCTTCTGGCCGGTGAGCGCTTCCAGCTCGGCGACCGAGCCGATGCAGTGGACCTCGCTCTTGTCCTCCGCCTCCCACATGGGGATGGGCGTGCCCCAGAAGCGGCTGCGGCTGATGCTCCAGTCGCGGGCCTCGGCGAGCCAGTTGGCGAAGCGCGCCTGGCCGACGAACTCCGGCACCCAGTGGATGGACTGGTTGTGCTTCGCCATGCGCTCGCGGAGCACCTCCACCTTCACGTACCAGGAGGGCGTCGTCTTGTAGATGAGCGGCGTGCCCGAGCGCCAACAGAAGGGGTACGCGTGGCGCACGGTGGCGTGCTTGAAGAGCGCGCCCCGGGCCTTGAGGTCCTTGATGATGTCCTTGTCGGCCTCCTTGATGTTGCGGCCGGCGTAGTCGGGCACCTGCTGGGTGAAGCGGCCCTCGGCGTCCACCGGGTCCACCACCTCGATGCCCTCTTTGCGGCAGGCGTTGAAGTCGTCCTCGCCGAAGGCCGGAGCCATGTGCACCAGGCCGGTGCCGTCGGTGGTGGTGACGTGCGACGAGGTGATGACGCGGAAGGCGCCCTTGGTGCCGTCGCCCTTCAGGTGCGCGAAGTAGGGGAAGAGCGGCCGGTACGTCCACCCCACCAGCTCGGTGCCCTTCTTCTTCTCCAGCGCCTGGGCCTCCTCGCCCAGCACCGCCTTCATCAGCGCCTCGGCGACCCAGTAGAGGTGGCCGTCGGTGTGGCGGACCTTCACGTAGTCGAGCTCGGCGCCCACCGCGACCGCGAGGTTGGACGGCAGCGTCCAAGGCGTGGTGGTCCAGATGAGGAGGAACTCGTTCTCGCGGCCGTCGAGCGAGAGCTTCAAGGTCAGCGCGGGGTCGTCCACCTCGCGGTAGTCGAGGCCGGCCTCGAAGTTGGAGAGGGCGGTCGACAGGCGCCACGAGTAGGGCGTGACGCGCAGCCCGCGGTAGATGAGCCCCTGCGCGTGGAGCTGCTGGAAGACCCACCAGACGCTCTCCATGAAGGAGAGGTCCATCGTCTTGTAGTCGTTCTCGAAGTCCACCCAGCGGCCGAGGCGGGTGATGGTCTTCTCCCACTCGCCGACGTACTTGAGCACGCCGGCGCGGCAGGCCTCGTTGAAGGCGGCCACGCCGTACTCGCGAATGGACGAGGGGCCGGAGAGGTTGAGCCGCTTCTCGACGTCCATCTCGATGGGCAGGCCGTGGGTGTCCCAGCCGAAGCGGCGCTCGACGCGGTGGCCGCGCATGGTCCAGTAGCGGGGGACGATGTCCTTGAGGGTGGAGGCCACCAGGTGCCCGTAGTGCGGCAGGCCGGTGGCGAAGGGCGGACCGTCGTAGAAGAGGAAGCTCTTGTCGGCGGGCCGCTCGGCCACGGAGCGGCGGAAGGCGTCGTGCTTCTTCCACAGCGCCAGCACGGCTTCTTCTTCTCGGGAGAACGACACCTCGGACGGGACGGGCTTGAAGACGCTCACGCCGCGGTGCCTACCGGCCACCTGGGGCCCGCGCAAGCGGCGCGCACTGGCCCCTCGTCAGGAAGACGCCCGGCACGCCCACCGTCAGCCCGGTCGCCGCCAGCGCCCCGGCCCGGCCCTTCCAGCCCAGGAGCTCCTGCACGATGTAGCGCCCGAGCCGCGTGGAGACGTCGAGGGTGTCGAACACGAAGGTGGAGAAGGCCATCGCGCCGAAGGTGATGGCGAAGACGATGCGGGAGCTCTTGGAGAACCCGTTCGAGAAGCTCGATCCGGTCTGACGCCCGCCCGCCGGGCCGAGCGCCGGTTCACCCGACGGGATACACTCAGCGCATGCTTGGAGAGATGCTCGACACGTCACCGGAGCAGCGCGAGGCGTACTTCGCGCGCATTCGGTCGCTGTCGACCGCCGAGCGCATCGCGATGATGGACCGCCTGTGCCGCGGCGTTCGCACGATGGCCGAGGCGGGCATCCGGCACGCGCACCCGGAGTACTCGGACGCGGAGGTCCGCCGGGAGCTCACCGTTCGGCTGTATGGAGAAGACGTCGCGCTTCGACTGCACGGACCGAACGTCGCCACGCGCCCGTGATCCTCGACGCGTCCGCCGTCGCGGTGTTGGTCGCCCGGGCCTTCGAGCGCGCGGGCGTCGAGTATGCGCTCGGCGGGAGCGTGGCGACCTCGATCCAGGGGGAGCCGCGATCGACGAATGACATCGATTTCGCAGTCCGGCTGACCGAACGACAAATCCCCGGCCTCGTCGAAGCGTTGGGGGCGGACTTCGACGTCGATGAGCTCGCCCTCGAGGAAGCCATCCGCCGCAGGCGTTCGGCGAACATCTTCCACTCGCCGACGGTGACGAAGATCGACCTCTTCATTCGGGGTTCAGAACCGTTCGACGAGAGCGAGTTCTCTCGCCGGGTCCGCGTCGAGATGCCGGCTGGCGGCGGATCGCTGTTCGTCGCCTCGATCGAGGACAACATCCTGCGGAAGCTCCGGTGGTTCCGCATGGGTGGAGAGGTCTCTGACCGGCAGTGGAGCGCTGGGCGAGCCAACTCGGCGTCGACGATCTGCTCGAGCGCGCTCTCTCGAGGAAGGCAACGTAGCGGCCCGGCAACGACGAGCGCGCTATCGACGTCGCCGTCGCTTGACGGTGGGTCACCGCCAGCGTCCGTCAGCTCGCGCGCGTCGACGGGCTCGCCATCGCAACTGGTCCCAGGAGTGAACGACCGGCTCTGCTGACGTGACGTGAGGGGCGGGGATATCGCCGCCACATCGGCAGCGCTAGCGTCGCGCGCATGACGCTCGCCCGGGGGATGGTCGTCGTCGCGCTCGCCGCTGCCCTGCCCGCCGCTGGCAGCGCACCCTGCCACCTGTTTCAAGTCCGCATGGACCCACCCACCGGCTCGACGAACGTGAGCGCGCCGGTCACCGTGGAGCTCGAAGAGGTGCCGTACTCGGAGGCGGACCTCACCGTCGAAGACGAGTCGGGGGCGGCCGTCAGCGTGCCGCACGAGCGCGTCGACGCCGGCGCCTGGTCGAGCCGCACCCTGATTCGCATCTCCGACTTTCCCGAACCGGGCTGGTACGCCATCCGCGTGGCGGTTTCGCATTCGAAGCACGAGAGCTCGGATCGCTCGATGCTGCCGACCCACGTGGGCGCGTGGGGTGGGCGGGACGAGTTCCGCGGCGAGCTGCTCGTCGGGCGCTCGGAGCCGGGCGTGCGTACCCTCTTGGCGAGGTCGGGTCCTGCGGGCACCTGGGTGTCCCTGCACTACTCCGAGTTGATGCAGTTCCCCGACGCCTCGGTCCCCGGCGTGGAGGTGCAGGACGTCGACGGCAACCCGCTGGGCTGCTCCCAGGAGGCGTGGCTGTGGCCCGACGGCGGCCTCTCCGACCAGGTGATGTACACCTGTGACGGAGGCGTCGACAGCCTCGTCGTGAAGACGCCACCCGTGGGCTTGTCCGGAGTGGCCGCCACCTTCCCCGAGCCGGGAACACGCTGGAAGTTCGGGCTCCCCTCCGCTTCACCGCCCGACGCCTACATCAACGTCCTCACCGACGTGCGCGCCAAGTCCCTCGACAACCACACACCGACGGGGCTCGGGGCGAGCTACGAGAAGTGCGATCAGAAGTACCCACGGTGCGGCTGCGCGTCGGACGAAGGCACCCTCGTCATCGCGGCAGACCTCGCGCTCGCGGTCTGGTGGCTCTCGCGGAGGCGGCGCTGAGACACGCTCTCCCGGTCGCGCTCGCCCTCGCGCTCGAAGCCTGCTCCAGCGGCGGGTGCTCGGCGGGTCCCCACCGGCACCACCAGCACTTCGCGTCGGCACCGGCCCCCGGACCGCTCGTAGCCCCGCCGGGCTGGCGCGCCGCGACGGTCGTCGATGGCCTCATCGGGCCGACCCAGCTCCAGTTCGACGACCGGGGGCGGTTGTTCGTCCTCGAGGGGAGCCCGGCCGCGCCGCACGCCCTGCGCGTCTTCGACCCGACCTGGCACACCGTGCTCACGGTGCCGCTGGGCCAGGGCGACGAGTCGACCGGACTGTTGGTCGTTGGTTCGGGAGAGAGCGTCTTCGTCGCCACGCGCGGCCGCGTCGACAGGCTGTCGGGCTTCGACCGAAACGCCCCATCGCCGCCGGAGCCGTGGATTGACGGGCTCCCGCACGGCCTCCACACCAACAACGGCCTCGCGCTGGGGCCCGACGGGCTCGTGTACTTCAGCGTCGGGAGCACCTGTGACTTCTGCGCCCAGAAGGACCCGCGCTCGGCGGCGATCCTCCGCGCCGATCCGAAGCTCGCGCGCCCGTCGCCGGAGGTGTTCGCCCGCGGCCTGCGCAATGCCTACGACGTCGCGTTCACGCCCGACGGTGTGCTGGTCGCGACCGACAACAGCAGCGAATGCGACGGCCACGGAAGCCCAGCCGACGGTGAGCTCTCCGGCTGCCGCCAGGACGAGCCAGATCGCTTCTTGCTCGTGCGTCAGGGCTCCGATCTGGGCTGGCCGGAGGCCTACCGTGGCCCCGGGCGCGCCGTGCAGGGCGTGCTGGCCGAGCTTCCGGCCCATGGTGGCGCTACTGGCTTCGGCCTCGCGCGCCGCTGCCCGCGGGAGCTCGCGGCCTACCTCACCCTGTGGGGTACCCAGCACGGCGGCAACGAGCGCGGCCGGCGGGTGATGCGTGTGCCGCTGGAGGAGAGCACCGACGGAGGCCTGCGCGCCGGCGCCCCGACGCTCTGGCTCGGCCCCGAAGGCCTCGGACACCCCATCGACGTCACCGAGGGGTCGGACGGCGCGCTCTACGTCCTCGACTTCGACGGGCGGGTGATTCGGCTCGAGCGCACGGCGCCGTGTGCTCCCGAGTCCGGCGAGGCCGCGTCGCCGCGAAGGTGATCGTCGCTCGCGCGGCGGTGGGCTCGAGCACGAGGACTGCTCCGGGAATCACGCCGCCGGCGCCGGCGCCGCGCTCTTCTCCGGCGCGGCGGTGAGCGCCCGGAAGCCCGCGAAGAACAGCGACAGGGCGAGCGCGAAGAGCACCAGCGCCACGCCGCCGTTCACCCGCTGCACCCCGGTGGCGGCGCTCCCGAGCGCCTCCTTCATCTGCAGCACCAGCGAGCTCAGGGTGATGACCGCCACGAAGAGCATCGGCGCCACCACGTACCAGGTGCGCTTGCCGGCCCGCTTGAGCCACACCGCCACGCCCATCAAGGACAGCGCCGCGAGGAGCTGGTTCGAGGTGCCGAAGAGGGTCCAGAAGCTCTTCCAGCTCCCGGCCTGGGCCACGAGCAGGAAGACGCCCGGCACGCCCACCGTGAGCCCCGTGGCCGCCAGCGCCCCGGCACGGCCCTTCCAGCCCAGAAGCTCCTGCACGATGTAGCGCCCGAGCCGCGTGGAGACGTCGAGGGTGTCGAACACGAAGGTGGAGAAGGCCATCGCGCCGAAGGTGATGGCGAAGTCCAGGTGCCTCTGGCCGATGACCACCGCGAAGAAGCGCCCCAGCCCGATGCCGTAGATGGTGCCCGCGCCCTTGCCGGTGGCGTCCTTGGCGCTGATGACCATCACCGTGGCCAGTGCGATGACCGCCACGAAGCCCTCCATCAACATCGCCCCGTAGCCGACCGGGTGGCAGTCGCTCTCCCTGGCCACCTGCTTGGAGGTGGTGCCGCTGCACACCAGCCCGTGGAAGCCGCTGCAGGCGCCGCAGGCGATGGTGACGAAGAGGAAGGGGAAGAGCTGCCCCGAGGCGCCCAGCGCGGTGAAGCCCTTGAACGCGGGGAGCTGCACCTCGAAGCCACCGAGGAAGAGGCCCACCACCCCGATGCCGATGGCGAGGTAGAGCACGAAACCGCCCAGGTAGCCGCGCGGCTGCAAGAGCGCCCACACCGGAGTGAGCGAGGCCGCGAAGCAGTAGGCGAGGATGAGCAGGCCCCACGCCGTCGGGCCGAAGCTCAGCGCCGTGGAGAGCCGGGTGCCCGCCCACACCACGCCCAGCGTCGCGGGGACGAAAATGACCGTCGTGAGCCACAGCGGAGGCGTGAGCCAGCGCTCCCAAAGGCCCATCACCACCGCGAGCGCGAGGTACATCGTCGACGCCATCGCCACCGCGCCGCCGGGGTGGAAGTCGAAGGTGAGGCCCTCGAGCTCCGGGTCTCCGGCCACGAAGGTGGAGGCGGTGACGTCGGTGAAGGCCACGATGACGTAGACCAGCGCCACCCAGATGAAGAGCAGCATGGCGAGGCCCGCGCGGGGGCCGAGGTTCGCCCTCACCACCTCGGCGATGCTCTTCGCGTCGTGGCGCACGCTCGCCACCAGCGTGGAGAGGTCGTGCACCGCGCCGATGAAGACCACGCCGAAGAGAATCCACAACAGCGCCGGCAGCCACCCGAACTGCTGCGCGGCGAGGATGGGCCCGGCGATGGGCCCCGCGGCGGCGATGGCCGAGAAGTGCTGGCCGAGCAGGTAGAAGGGCTTGGTGGGCACGAAGTCCACGCCGTCCTCCAGCCGCTGGGCCGGGGTGGCCCGGGCGTCGTCGAGCGCGTACTGCCGCGCCACGAAGCCGCCGTAGAGGCGGTAGCCAAGGAAGAGCAGAACCAGCACCGATGCGGCGATGAGGGCGAGGCTCACGGGAGGCGGATGTGCCACGCCACGCGGCGGCGAGAGAAGCGCGGGCGGCCTGACGTTCTGCCGTGCCGGGCGTTATCCTTACGACGTGAGAGACGGCGCCTCGATGCACGCGCGGTACCGCTGGGCGGACTACCGGGACCTCCCGGAGAACGACGTGCGCGAGTTGGTGGACGGGCGGTTGGAGGAGGGGGAGACGCCGACGAAGTGGCACGAGGCGATGGTGGCGTTGTTGATCCGCCGCCTCTACGACTGGTGCAGCAAGCGGAAGTTGCACGTGCTGGGCTCAGGCTTTCGCGTTCGCATCTCCGACAAGAGTGGAGCGCTCCCCGACGTCCAAGTGCTCTCGGACGCGACCTACCGCGGCGCGGGACCAAACGGACTCGAGCACGGGCGCCCTGAGCTGGTCATCGAGGTCATCTCCCCGACGAGCCGCGCGCACGATCGGGTCCGCAAGGTCGACTGGTACGCCCGCCTCGAGGTTCCCGAGTACTGGATCGTCGACGTCGAGAGCCGATCCATCGAGCGGCTGGTGTTTGACGCCGGGACCTATCGCATCGCGCAGCACGCCAGCGGCGACGCGGTGTTCAGACCGAAGTCGATGCGCGGGGTGAGCGTGCCGCTTGCGGAGCTCTGGGCGTTGCTGGACTGAACCCGGTCCTGACGCCGGCTCACCGCGCCCCGAGCTTCTCCAACAGCGCCTTCGCCTCGAGGTGCAGCGCCTCGTCGCTCGGCACGTCCGCCACCGCCTGCTCGAGGAGCTCCTTCACCCGCCCCTCGTTGCCCCGCTTCGCCCGCAGCGCCTTGGCCAGCCACAGCTCGGTCTCGCCGCGGGCGAAGCCGGGCTCGGTGCGCAAGCGCAGCGCCTGCTCCAGCGGCGCCCTCGCCAGGTCCGCCTTGCCCGCGCCGAGCCAGCTGCGCCCCAGGCCGGTGAGGTTCGACGCCAGGTCCTTGTGCGCCGCGCCGAGCCGGCCTCTTCGAATCTCCAGCGCCCGCGTGTCGGCGGCCACCGCGTCGTCCCACTTGCCCTGCCGGCGCAAGAGCTCCGCCAGGTTGGTGAGCGTCGAGGCCACGGTGAGCGAGTCCTGCCCGCTCGCCTTCTCCTTGAGCCTCAGCGCCCGGGTGAGCGCGTTCTCCGCCGGCCCCAGCTCGCCCGCGTCGAGCAAGAGGGCCCCCAGGTTGGTCAGCGTCACCGCCACCGTCAGGCTCTCCGGCCCCGACTCCTTCTCCTTGATGACCAGCGCCCGCTCCATCGCCGCCCGCGCGCCCTTCGTGTCCTTCCGCGCCAACAGGACGTTGGCGAGGTTGTTGAGCGTCTCCGCCACCGCCGGGTGCTCGGGAGTGAGCGCGCGCTCTTCGATGGCCAGCGCGGTGCGGTACTCGGCCTCGGCCTCGGTGAGCCGGCCCGCCGCCTTGTAGTCGGTGCCCAGGTTGGTGTGGGCGCGGGCGGTCAGCGGGCTGGTCGGCCCATAGAGCCGGGTGCGTAGCTCCAGCGCGCGCTGGTGCGAGGCGATGGCGTCCTCGGTGCGGCCGCGGCTCCAAGCCAGCACGCCCTGGTTGTTGGCGAGGACGGCCTCCAGCTCGAGCGGGTTGCCGAGCCGCTCCAGCTGCGCCTTGGCGGTGCGCACCCAGCGGTCGCCGTGTTCCGGCGGCGCCGCGCCCAGGGCCGCGAAGCCCACCCGCTCCGCCCAGGCCCGGCCGACCAGGTCGTCCTCCTGCGCCGCGGTGGCGAGGAGGATGGCCTCCTCGAGGATCTGATCCGCCGTCTTCAGGTCGCCCTGTCGCGCGGTGCCCAGCGCCACCAACAGCCCCGCCTCCGCCAGCGTGGCCTTGTCGTCCACCCGGGCCGCGGCGTCGGCGACGGTGCGCGCCTTCTCCACCGCGTCGGGGTACTTGGCCGCGTCGAGGCGGGCCTTGGCGGCGGCGAGCCCGGCGCGCAGATCCTCGTGCTCGGCCTTCTGGGTGTCCCGCATCGGCGCGTCGCGGGTGCAGAGCTCGAGCGGAGGCAGGGAGCCCGCGGTAGCCACCGCGCGTTCCACCACGTCGGCGTCGGCGCGGGAGAACAGCTGCGCGACCGCGTCGAGCTCCGCCATGCGGCGCGACAGGCACACCAGGTGCCGCCCGGCCTGCGCGTCGGAGACGTCGTCGTGCGCCTCGCAGGCCGCGCGGCGGAGGCCGACCCAGGTGTTGGCGTAGACGTCGAGCTGCCGCTCCACCTCGTTCCACGCGGTGCTGGCCCAGGGCTTTCCGGTCTTGAGGAAGGCGGCCCGCCCCGCCACCCGCGCTTCGTCGTCCCAGACGCCGTCGAGCCGCTTCACCACGCCCGCGCAGCGGCGCCGTTCGCGCTGCGAGGCGCCGAGGGCGATGCCCAGCGCCAGCACCACCGCCGCCACCGAGAGCGCGATGGCGGTGGCCCGCTTCCGCTCGGTCTGCCGGCGGCCGAGCTGAATGAGCAGCGCGCGCAGGGTCTGAAAGCGCCGCGCCGGGTCGGCCTCCAGGCCCTTCAAGATGAGCCGGTGGATGCGCGCCGGCACCCGCGTGTTCTTGGGCGGCGGCCGAATCTTCCCGGTCTGAATCGAGGCCGCGATTCCGGGCGGCGTGACCCCCTCGAAGGGCCGGTAGCCGTAGAGCGCCTCGAAGAGCGCGACGCAGAAGCTGAACAGGTCGCTGCGCGCGTCGGTGGGCATTCCGAACAACGCCTCGGGCGACATGTACTTCAGCGTGCCGAGCACGGTGCCAGGCGCGGTGATGGTGCGCTTGGGTCCGGGCTGGGTCTGCTCCTTGTCCTTCTCGGTGACCTGGCTCTCGGAGAGCGACGCGCCGTGGGCGAGCCCGAAGTCCATCACCCGGACGCGCCCGTCCTTCCCCACCACCACGTTGTCGGGCTTGAAGTCGCGGTGGGTGATGCCGCTGGCGTGCGCCGCGTCGAGGCCCTCGCCGGCCTCCAGGAACACCTCGAGGATGCTGCGCCAGCTCCGCGTGCCCTTCTGGAGCCAGGTGGTGAGGGTGTCGCCGTCGGCGAACTCCATCGCCAAGAAGACCATGCCCTTGGCCACGCCCACGTCGTGAATGGAGACCACGTTGGGGTGCGAGAGCTTGGCGAGGGCCTGGGCCTCGCGGAGGAGCCTGAGGCGGAACTCCTCCTCGCGGGGGCTGCCCTGGAAGTCGCCGCGGAGCAGCTTGAGCGCCACCTTGCGGTCGAGCATCGGGTCCCACGCGGCGTAGACCTCGCCCATGCCGCCGCCGCCGAGCCGCTCGAGGACGACGTAGCGGTCGAGGGTGAGGCCCTTGTCGAGCTTGCGAACCGAGCCGGGGTCCGAGCGCTCGCCGGAGACCACGGTGTCGTGGGTACCCAGCCCGCTCACGGAGTCGCTGGCCTGCGAGTCGCCGCGCGGGGAGCTGGGCCTCGCCACGGTGTCGCCGAGCATCGAGTCGCCGCCGAGGCCCTTCAGCGCCTCGGGGCCGCGGCCCGCCGCGAGGAGCAGCGGCACCAGCTTGGGCGCGCACGTCTTGCAGCTCGAGGTGTGCAAGGTGAGGCGGTCCCGCTCGCCCGAGGGCAAGAGGCCCTGGGCGAAGCGCGCCAACGTCTCGTCGGGGGGACAGTCACTCAATGCACAGGCACTCTAGAGGTTTGGGGGCGAGGCGCCATGGTTCGGCGATCGACGCCCGGGCCGTATCGACCTGTCTTTTTGACTGAGCCCCCGAGATCCCCTCGGTCGCGCGAAGAGCCCTGGCGGAGAGCGGTCAGCCGAGCGCGATCTCTTCCACCCGCGGCCCGGGCTCCACCGAGAAGTCGGAGAAGCGCGCCCAGGTCGGCCGGATGCGGACGTGGGTGAGGCCGGGCCACGAGAGCCGCTCGCGCCCGTCGGGGAAGGCCTGGAGGTAGACGGCGAGGAGGCGCTCTCGCTCGGCGCCTTTGGGCTCGTCGGCGAGGCCGTCGAGCTGGGCGGTCTGCTCGCCCTCCCACACGGTGACCGAGACGCGCCGGTCTCGGCGGACGTTCTGCACCTTGCGCGTCTCGGCGAGGGCGTCGAACACCAGCTCCAGGCCGTCGCTCACCGCGAGGCCGACCACCGCGGACTGGGGCGAGCCGTCGGCGGCGAGGGTGGCGACGACGCCGTGGTCGTTTCGGCGGAGGAAGGCGACGAGCTCGGCGCGGGTCATCTCGCCCTCGTAGCAGACACGCATCGGGAGTGAATATCCGGTGAGCCCGCCCGTCGGAGGCGGCCGGTGAACCGCGCCCTCCTCGCCCTCTCGACGCTCCTGGCCACCTTGGCGCACGCCCAGCCGGTCTTCACTTGGACCGAGCCCGACGGCACCGAGGTCTACACCGACGATCCAACCCACGCGCCCTCGGCGAAGCGGACGACCTCGGGAGACGACCTGAGCGTGATTCCGTCGTGGAAGCCCTTCCCGCTCCCCGACATCGACGGCGCGCGGTGGACGACCGAGAAGCCGGAGTGCAAGGCCGCCCTCGACCGGGTGAACGCCCACCGAGCGCGGCTCACCGCCGAGGAGAAGGCGCTCAACGATCTCGTCCGGGCCTTCGCGCCGTGCCGGCGGTACCTCGACGTCTGCTACAGCCGCCGCCTCACCCGCGCGCAGTGGGAGACCGAGTGCCAGCGCCGGCCCGCGGCGTGCGACGTGCCCGTCGACGCGCAGCAGTGGAAGGTGGACGGGCTGCGCGCCGAGCACGAGGACCTCCTCACCTGGCTCCGGAAGATGGGCGGGTGGGGCTGCCTGAAGTGAAGGCGCTTCAGAAGTTGCGCGCCGAGGCCCTGGGGGCCGAGGGCGATGGCGGGTGGTACGCTCCGCGCCGGAGACGCGACGTCTCCTCCAAGGAGTGACGACATGGCTTCCGCGGTCTGGACCACGTGGGTGAAGTGGAACGCGTCGATGGAGCAGACCCTCGTCGACGGCCAGCACCAGGCCGCGGGCGAAGTCCCCGTGGCCGAGGCGAGGATGGCGGCAGCCCGGGCCGGGACCGCCGGGCTCCTCGACGTGATGACGCTCACCGACCGTCCCTTCCTCGGCCGCTGCTGGGTGCTCTCGCAGGACGAGCTGCACCGCCACTTCGGCTCCAAGACGCCGCACAAGCGGGCGATTGAAGCCGGCAGCGCGTCCTTCCTCGACGCCCTCGAGGACGCTCAGGCCGTCGCCATCACCGCCTTCACCAAGGGAATGCCCACCGCGGTGCTCTTCGCGGGCAAGCCGTCGCGGTGAAGCGCGCGGCCCCGCCGCCACCGTCGGAGGCGCGACCTTCCCTTCGGTGACCTCGCCGGGAAGCCCAGCGATTCTGGGAGCAGCTGCTGTGGGGTTTTCGTCGCCCCGCCCCGGGGGCGTTCTCACCGGCTGATCGTCACCGCAGATTCCTTGCACACCTGTCCGGCCACCCGGGTCTTGCAGTCGCCAGGCCCGACCGCGCCCGACGCGGCCCTCCCCCTGGCGGGCTCTCCCCGCCGGGGCCTCGTCCCGGGCGGCAGGGCGCCCCGCTCTCGCTTCGAGGTCGCCATGTCGCCCAGGCTCGCGCTGTCGTCTCTGCTGCTCCTCCTCGCCCTGCCCGGCTGCGGCCTCGTGCTGGGCGCCGCGCCCTGCGGCCCGGCCACCTGCGCCGGCTGCTGCGGCGCCGACGGCGCCTGCCTCGACGGCACCGCGGTGGATTCGTGCGGCTGGGCCGGCAACCGCTGCGACGTCTGCGTCGCGCCCCAGGCCTGCGTGCAGGGCGCCTGCGCCGCGCCCGCGGGAAGCGGCGGCGGCACCGGGGGCGGCACCGGCGGCGGCGCGACCGGCGGCGGCACCTCCTGCCAGCCCGAGACCAACGCCGCCCTCTGCCAGGCCCGCGCGGCCACCTGCGGCCAGCTCGTGATGACGGACCGCTGCGGTGCCACCCGCACCGTCTCCTGCGGCGTCTGCTCGGGCTTCACCGTCTGCGACGCCACCCACGCCTGCGTCTGCCAGCCGGAGACCGACGCGCAGCTGTGCCTCTCCGCGGGGAAGACCTGCGGCACCCAGGCGCTCACCGACCGCTGCGGCCGCGCGCGCACCGTGGCCTGCGGCACCTGCGGCCCCACCAGCACCTGCGGCGGCGGAGGCACCCCGGGCGTCTGTGGCTGCACTCCCGAGGCGAACGCCACCTTCTGCGCCCGCAACGCCTTCTCCTGCGGCCCGCTCACCGCGAAGGACAACTGCGGCGTCACCCGCTCGGTGACGAGCTGCGGCACCTGCGTGAGCCCGAACACCTGCAGCGGCGGCACCTGCGGCTGCTCCTCCGAGTCGAACGCGCAGTTCTGCGCGCGGCGGGGGGCGAGCTGCGGCGTCGTCACCGGCGCCGACCTCTGCGGCCAGACCCGCTCGGTGAGCTGCGGCACCTGCTCGGGCGCGTCCACCTGCGGCGGCACGGGGACGCCGAACCAGTGCGGCTGCGTCCCCGAAGACGCGGCCACCTTCTGCGCCAACCGGGGGAAGAACTGCGGCGCGACCTCGGGCTACGACCAGTGCGGCAGCTGGCGCGTGGGCGTCGACTGCGGCACCTGCGCGGGGACGCAGACCTGCGGCGGCGGCGGCTCTTCGAACGTCTGCGGCTGCACGCCCGAGAGCGACAGCGCCTTCCTCGTCCGCCTCGGCAAGAACTGCGGCTCGGTGACGGCCCCGGACAACTGCGGAGTGACGCGCACCGTGGCGACCTCGACCTGGTGCTCCAACTCGTACCAGACGTGCGGCGGCGGCGGCACGGCGAACGTCTGCGGCTGCACCGCGCAGACCGACGCCGAGCTCTGCACCGCGGGCGCGGCGACCTGCGGGCCGTTGACGGCGTTCGACCGCTGCGGCGCCACCCGCACCATCGCCAGCTGCGGCACGTGCGCCGCGCCCGAGACCTGCGGCGGAGGCGCCTCGCTGAAGACCTGCGGCTGCACGTCCGAGAGCGACGCCACCTTCTGCGCCCGCAAGAGCGCCACCTGCGGCAGCCTCTCGGGCACCGACCACTGCGGTCGCCCCAAGGCGGTGGCGAGCTGCGGCGCCTGCGGCCCCACCAGCGTCTGCGGGCTGGCCAGCGCCAACGTCTGCGGCGCCTACCTGGAGCCCTTCGGCCAGGTCTGCAACCCCGAGGGCTGGTGCTTCGAGCAGCCGTTGCCGTTCGCGGGCGCGCTCAACGACGTCGCCGCGCTGGCCACCGGCGAGGTGTGGGCGGTCGGCAACGGCTTCCTCACGCTCCACTGGGACGGCGCCGCGTGGACGGGCGCCTTCGACGTGAAGCGCCGCAACCTGCTCGCGGTGTGGGCGGCCGGCAGCGAGGTCTGGGCCGTGGGCGACGCGGCGACGGTGGTGAAGCGCTCGGGCTCCGCGTGGGTCGACGTGACGAAGCCCGGCACCGGCGCGCAGGACCTCTCGGCGGTCTTCGGCTTCTCCGGCACCGACGTGTGGGCGGGCGGCGGCACCCAGGCCTTCCACTGGAACGGCTCGGCGTGGACCGCGTACACGCTGCCCGGCACGGTGAAGGGCTTCTGGGGCGCCACCAGCGGCGACGTCTGGGCGGTGGGCACCGGCTTCGTCTCACGGTGGAACGGCACCGCCTGGACGACGCAGACCGGCATCACCTGGACCTTCTTCGACATTCACGGGGCCTCGGCGACGGAGGTCTGGGCGGTCGCGAGCGGCCACGTGATGAAGTGGAACGGCAGCTACTGGGCCGACGTGCTCAACGACACCTGCTCCTCGGTGTGGGTGGGTGGCCCCAAAACGGTGACTCTCGCCTGCCAGTCCCCGACGGAGGCGCTGAAGACCTTCGACGGCGTGGGGTGGACGAGCGCGACGCCGGCCTCCGCCGCCTGGAGCCGGCAGGTGACGGGCGTGGTGGGCCAGGGCCCGGTGGTGACGGTGACGACGTCCGGCACCGTCGAGCGCCGCGTGGGCACGGCGTGGGTGCGCGTGGCGCCGACGCAGACGGTGACGACGCAGGCCATCGCCTCGGTGCAGACCTTCGCGAACGGTGACGCGCTCGCCTTCGACGGAAACAACCCGCTCACCAGGCGCGCGGGCGTGTGGCGCGTCGAGACGCCGGCGGTGCAGTTCCCCTTGAGCGTCTTCGGCTTCTCGGCCACCGACTACCTCGTGGGCTCGGAGGACTCGAGCACCCACTACCGGCCGCTCGCCTACCGGGTCACCAGCGGGGTGGTCTCCAGCCAGAGCCTGCCCAGTTACCCGAGCGGCGTGCGCTACCCGATGCTGACGGGGCTGTGGGCCGCGAGCCCCACCGACCTCTTCGGGTGCGGCGAGACGTATTACAACTACTACTCCAGCGCGTACTACGCCTACGGCTTCTTCCACGGCGACGGCACGAGCTGGACGGTGCCGGTGACGTCGGCGACCAACGACGCCAACGGAAACTCGGACGTGCAGCTCATCCACGGCAGCTCGCTCACCAACGTGTGGGCCGCCGACTCGGGCGCGACGGTGTGGCGACTGCTCGCGGGCAACTGGGCGCGCTTCACCACCGGCTCGCCGCTCGTCGGCGGCGTCGACCGCATCGGCGCCCTCTGGGTACAGAGCGACACGAAGACGTACCTGGGCGGCAACTTCGGCACGCTCTCCTTCGACGCGGCCACGGGCTACGGGGCGAAGAAGGCGATTCCGGCGCCGTCGATTCCCGCGCTGCCGCCGCCGTACAGTGGCGCGCCCGCGTGGCCCCACACCGTGCGCGGCCTGCGCGAGAGCACGGTCCAGGGCTTCGTCGCCGTGGGCGAGAGCGGCGGCCGGGGCGCGAGCTGGAAGTGGAACGGCGCCTCGTGGGACGTGCAGTCGCTGTTCGACGTGCCGCTCGCCGCGGTGGACGTCGACGGGACGACGCTGGTGGCCGTCGGCAAGGCCGGGCGCATCTACCGGAAGAAGTAGACCGCGCGACACAGCGCTCCTCGCGGGAGCTCATTCACCGCGCGGAGCTCATCGGCGTGGGCGTGCTCGCCGCGAAGCGCTCGACACGCCTGATCTTCTCCGGTTGCATGCCGACCTCCTCGGTGCGGGGGTCGTGCGTGCGTCTTGGAAGCCTGGTGCCCATGAAGACGCGTGGGCCGAGCGACCTCGACGGGCCGATGGACATCGCGCCGAGCGCCTTCGCCGTCCGCGCAGGGCGTGACCGACGCCCCCTTCCAGGCGCTGGCGCCCGACGGTGTCTTCGTCGTGGGGGTCGAGGGCGTCACCTTCGAGGGAGTCCCCCACGCTGGAAGATGCGGCGGCGCTTGCCACTCCGCTGCGCGGCGCCTCGCGGTCGCCGGCGGGGACAGCGTGCACCCGGGAACCTGGGCCCACGCCAACGACAGGGTCGGCCTGGCGCGGCCTACCTGCCCAGCACCTCGAGCGCGGCCAGGAGCTTCGCCCCCTTCGCCGGGTCGACCATCTGCACCCAGGCGATCTTCCCCCTGAGCCACAGCTCGAAGTCCGGGCGGTTCTCCCGGTTCTGCGCCGCGAGGCCGGTCTTCTTCGCCTGGTGGAGAATCGCGCGCAGCCGCCGCACCTCGTCGCGCCGCACCGAGAGCTTGGTGTTCACCACCACGCCGGTCACCATCTGCCGGCTGGTCCTCGGCAGGAAGCGCCCCTTCTTCGGGTGCAGCGTGAAGCCCTCGTCGTCGAGCGTGTGGCGCACCACCGCGTGCAGGCGCCCGATGGCGTCGCGCTTCCCCGGCCTGGCCGAGAACGTCAGGTCGTCGGCGTAGCGGGTGTACGTCCAGCCCTGCCTGGTGAGGCGCCCGGCGAGCCGCCGATCGAGCTTCTTCGTCACCTGGTTGGAGAGCGCCGGGCTGGTGCACGCCCCTTGAGGCAAGGCGCGCGGCCCCACCGCCACCCACAACGGCTTCCCGTCGTACTCGACCTTCCTCCGGGGCGACTCGGTGCACAGAAGCGCCAACACCGTCGCCACCGCCGGCGAGTAGCCGAGCCGCTGGAACACGCCGCGCACGCGCCGGAAGGTCACCGAGGGAAAGAAGTCCTTCACGTCGAGGTTGATGACCAGGTCCTGACCCACGTGCGGCCGCGCGTTGGTGACGACGGACTTCCCCTTGATGAAGCCGTGCGCGGGCGCCTCCGTCGAGAGCTTCTCCAGGACGTTCGCCAGCACCCAGTGCTGCGCCTGCGAGAGCGTGGCGTGCGGCGCGGCGAGCAGGCGTTTCCCGCCCGAGCGCTTCTCGATCTCGAAGGTGAAGTAGTGCGGCTTCTCCGCGGCCTCGCTGTGGAAGCAGAGCCAGCGCAGCTTCGGCACCGACAGGCCCAGCGCCTTCGCCACGTCGGCGGGCGTGGAGAGCACCGGCAAGCCCGCGCCCTGCAGCTTCTCCAGGTTCGAGTGGCGGTCGGCGAGGCCCTTCGACACGCCGGGCCCCAGGTAGATGATGTCCTCCTTCTTCCGGCGGGCGATCTCCTCGGCGCGGCGGGCCTTCTTCTCGGCGGCCTGCTGCTTCTTCTCCAGCACCGCGGCCTGGTGCGCCTTCTTCCGGGCCTCGATGACCGCGTCGGCCGACTTCGCCGCGATGGTGTCGGCGAGCTTGGCGGCCTCGTGGTGCTTGAGCCACAGGTCGCCGACGGTGTGAATCTCGTCGAGCTGCTTCTTGGTGAGGAAGCCACGCAGCTCGAGCCCGCGGTCGATGAGGGCGGTGCGCTCGTCGCTCTGCGGGGGAATCGTGTCCACCCGGCCGATCCACGCGGTGCGGTGCGGGTTGATCTTCAGCGCCCGCTTCCGCATTTCCTCCTTCGACAGCCCGAGGATCTCCTCGTTGGTCTCGAAGGGGTTCTCGGTCTTCGGCGGCGGCGCCGAGGGTCGCGAGGCCGGCGCCGAGCCCTGCTGCTGCCGGAGCGTCCCCAGCTGCGAGACCACGTTCACCGGCGGCTGCGTCGCGCCCACCCGCGGCGGCACGGCGCCCGGCGCGCCCACGCCCTCCGGCGGGTGGTACTGGCCACCGGGCGTGACCTGGTAGCCGAACGGCGCCAGCACCTGCTTCTGGAACACCGGGTCCACCAAGAGCGTCACCGCGCGGATGTCGTCGACGGTGCGCGCGGGGTTCGTGCCGGTCAGGTCATTGGCGATGTCGAGCGCGGTGAAGCTCTCCCGGCGCTGGGCGCGGGCGACCATCGCGGCCCGCACCTGGCCCTCGAGGGAAGACTCCCCTCCTCCGAAGAACTTCCTCACCGAGTCCCAGAAGCTCATCCACGTCCCCTCGCCCGCTCGAGTTCCCGAGGAGGTCCTGCCACCCGACTTCAAACGAATGACGACGTCCGATCACGAAGGGCCAGACGCCACCGGGGGCGCCAGACCCTTGGGTCGATTCAGTCCAGCGCCTCCGGTGGCGTCTGGCCCAAAAAGAACATCGGGCGTCGGTACGAATGGGAGTGAGTCCTCCGACCACGGCGGAACACCGGGGCAAGACGGGCTCGGGTGTCAGGACCTCCTCGAGAGCTCGAACGTCATCAGTGCAACCACTCCTTCAACCGATTCACGACGGAGTCAACGGGCGCGTCGCGGCGCCCGGCCAGGCGCAGCGCCAGCAGGTGCCGGCAGGGCCCCTTGCGCAGGCCGAACTTCTTGAAGTGCGCGCAGTGGCACTTGGCCTTGGTGAGCACGCCGTCGGCGTCGAGGATGCCCTCGAGCTCGGTGGCGTCGGCCTTGGCCACCACCAGCCGCCGCGCCCCGGAGAGGAGCTCCTCGCGCACCACCTTCACCGTGCCCGAGCGGGCCAGCTCGCGGCCGGCGCGAATCTCCGGCGGCTCCTCGCCCAGGAGAGACTCGGAGAGCGCGAGCGGCATCACCTGGCGCCAGCGGTACGAGCTCGTGGCGTGGTCGTAGATGACCTGACCCTGCTTCGCGAGCGCGTAGAGCGAGCCGAGCAACACCTCGCGCGGCGCGTCGGCGATGGGCGAGAGCGCGCCGAGCTTCGCGGTGTGCACGGTGGCGAGGTGCTTGGCCAGCGAGTCCATGGCGCGCGGCTCGGGGCGCAGGTCGCCGGCGAGCAGCTCCAGCGCGGCGCCGCCGGTCCAGTCGTTCTCCGTCCAGCCCGAGAGCGCGAGCACGAAGCGCATCTCGCCCAGGTGCACGGTCCAGATGGAGGGCAGGCCCGAGCCGAGCAACTGCACCACCACCTTCTCCGCCAACGGCAGCAGCCGCGAGAGCACCAACAGCCGGCGGCGGCCCCACACCTTGATGTCCTCGCTCTTCTCGCCGACGTACGCCGCGCCCCGGCTCTGGAGCGCGGTGCCCCACGGCTCCATCACCACCACCGGCGCCTTGCCGGGCGAGAGCTGGAACTTGAGCGAGCGCGGGCCCGTCTTCTCCCGCTTGCGCTTGAGCGTGGCGAGGATGGAGTAGACGACGTCGGGCGACAGCTCCACGGTGCGCGCCGGCAGGCCCATCGCGCCCTGGATCTGCGAGAAGCCGCGCAGCCACGACGGCGGCAGGTCGATCTTCTCCTCGCGCAACGTCGAGTGCCCCGACACCTTCACCTCGAAGCCGGTGGGGTCGACCGAGAGCCGCGTGGGCCGGTAGGTGCGCAGGTTCTGGAAGTGCTCGTAGAGCGCGAGCGAGTAGTCGACGTTGGTGGTGCCTAAGGCCGCCGCGCCCTGCCCCACGAAGGCGTCGCGGTCGACGTAGAGGCAGCCGTAGCTCGACTCGTCCTTGGCGAAGCACTCGAAGAAGACGACGTCCGGCGCCACCGTCACCACCGGATCGCACGGCACCAGGTGGCGGAAGAGCTCGGGGTCGTTCTGCGACAGCTCGCTCGCCCAGCGCCGCCGCTCGCGCCAGTAGACGTCGTGCAGGCGGCGGAAGTCGGCCTCCAGGTTCGGAGGGATCGGTTCCTTCGCCAGGCGCGCCAGCTCGGTCTGCTTCGCCTGGTCGTGCACCGCGCGGCGTACTTCCGCCTCCTCGGCGTCGTGCTGCTTCTTCCACGCCTCGTAGGCCGTCTTGTCCTTCTTCTGGAACTTGAGGTTCCCGACCACCACCTCGTGCAGGGCGCTGATGGCCTCGCGGAAGCGAAGCGGGTGCTTGAGCTGTTGGTCGAAGAAGACCTTCGCGCGCGAGAGGTTCGGCTGGAACGCGAGCGCGTTGCCGCTCGGCCCCTCCGAGAAGCCGCTCTTCCCGTAGTAGGTGACGTCGAGGTTCACGAGACCACCTCGGAGACGAAGGAGAGCTCGGGAATGAGCCGCTTCACCTGCTCGGCCAACTGTGGAGCCTCGAAGGACGCGCGCGCCAGGGCCGCCAGCGCCGTGCGCCGCTCCGGAGGCCGCACCGAGCGCAAGAGATGGGCGAGCAACGGCAAGAGCCGCTCCGCCTCCTTGGAGTGAGTGACGACGCGGTGCGCGACCTGCGCCGCCACCGCCCGCTTGGCCCTCGAGCCGCGGTGCACCGAGAGCAGCGCCGCCGCCCACACCGCCTCCAGCGTCTCGGGGGCGTAGAGCTTCTCCCGCTTGGAGAGCTCCAGCACCAGCTGCTCCCGCACCTCGGGCCACGGCGACTCGGCCAAGGCAAGCCACAACAGCTCGCTCTCGCCGAAGCGCGGGTCCTTCTTCATCAGCTCCAGGGCCTTCACGCGCACGTCGGCGTGCGGGCTGTCGAGCAGGGCGCGCACGTGCTCGGGCCGGGACTCCTTCTCGTTGATGAGCAGGAGCTGGCAGAGCCACTCCACGCCGGCCTGCCGCACCGCGGGCGCCGAGGCCTTGGCCACCTTCGCCAGCGCCAACAGGTCCTTCGCGTCGCGCACCGCCTTCTGCTTCGCCCAGCCGAGGCCGAGCTCCGCCACCGAGGCCGCCTTGGAGAGGGTGAGCTCGAGGCACTGCGAGAGGGTGAGGCGGTCGGGGTGCACGTGCTTCACCACCGCCTCGCACACCAGGGGCACCACCTCGGGGTTCTCCAGCGCGAGCAGCTCGAGCCACTCGGCGATGGGCAGGCTCTCCACGCCGGTGACGGTCTTGAGCCGCGCGGCGCCGAAGGTCTGCACGTCGTCGTGCGCGCTCTTGAGCAGCTCGCGCACCCGGGCCATGGGGAGCTTCTCCAGGTACGCGCCCGCGTCGCGCTCGAGCAGCTGCCGCGCCCAGGCGCGCACGGTGCGGCTCTTCGCGTCGAGCACGAGGTCGAGCGTCGCCTCCTCCTGGCCCTTCCAGGCCTTTGGGCAGAAGGGCGCCGGCACCAGGGCCTTCAGGGTGAAGCCGTCGGCGACGGTGATGCCGCGCGGCTGACGCTTCAGCACTGGAGCGACCTTCGGCTCGTACTGCACGTCGGCCGAAGCGCCCCAGTAGAGCGCGTGCATCAGGCCCCAGGCGTCGAGGAGGTTCTCCGGCTTCACCAGGTGGTCATCGCGGTAGAGCGCGAGCGCCTGGCGAATCGCCTTCCCGTAGCGGGCCGGGTCCCGGTGCCCGAGGAAACGGAAGTAGCGCCAGGCGCGGCGCTGCAGGTAGCGGCGGGTGGCGCGCGAGAAGGAAGCGAGCGGGCCGTACTCGACGCGGCCCTCTTTCCTCGAGCCCTTCTTCTTCGGCGCGCGGCTGGGGATCGACTTGTCCTCGACCAGCGCCTGGCCGCTGATGACCTGCCGCGTCTGCCAGTCGTAGCGGGAGAAGGACACCAGCTGCCGGGGGACGACGCGGTCCACGGCCACCAGGAAGTGCGCCATCGCCTCGTCGTCCTTCGCGCTCTCCGCGGCCTTGAAGAGGCCCTTCACCAGGGCGCGGTGGTCCGGGGTGGCGAGGCCGTGGTCGAGGTAGGCGAAGAGGGCGGTGCGCGCGAAGGGCCGGGCGTCGGCGTACCATTTGGCGGCGAGGCTCTTGAGCTTGGCGGGGCTGCGCGAGGCCAGCACCTCGTCGACGAAGCGCTCGTCTCCCGCCTCGTACCACTCGTCCAGCATCAAGCTCGAGGCAGCGGGGGACATGGCGCGCGCGAAGGTAGATCCGAGGGTGGACGGTGCAAAGCGGCTTCCGCGGTCTGACCCACGAGCCCGCGGCGGAGTGCAGACGTTTTTCATGCACCGCGGGCGGAGCTTCCGGGTCACGCTCACCGGACGAACGAAAGGGCGGGCGGGATGAGCACCGTGGAGCGGCAGCGCGAGGCCTTCGACCGCATCATCGGCTGGATGCGCGCGCATGGCGCTTCCGTGCTGGCAGAGAACCTCGCCGAGGGCGCCAGCGCCGGGCGACTGGAGGAGGCCGAGCGGGCTGCCGGCTTCCCCCTGCCGCCCGAGCTGCGCACGCTGTGGACGCTGCACGACGGCCAGAAGGAGGAGATGAACGGCTTCGTCGAGTGGCTCGACCTGTTCGACACGCAGCGGGCGGTCGCCGAGCGGGAGACCGTGCTGATGTTCGTCGGCTTCCTCCGGCAGTCGCCCGAGCTCCGGAAGGACGCGGGGCTGACGCCGGAGGAGCTCGCTTCGGACCGGTGGGTTCCGTTCGCCGGGCGTGACTCCGAGTCGCTGGTGGTCAGCGCCGTCTCGGGGCGCGTGTTCGATTGCGGCAAGGACGCGCCGCCCCTGCACGTGCTGGCGAGCTCGGTGACCGAGTGGCTGGAGCGCTATGCCAGGCGCGTGGTGGCCGACGACTTCAGCGTGGAGGAAGGCTTCGGCGACTGCTACCTGAGCGAGCGCGACCGGGCGGCCGAGGCACGAGAGGCGGAGCGGACGCGGAGGAACGACGAGCGCGAGCGGTACCGCGCCCAGACCCCGCTCCTCACCCAGCTCGCGGACGCGGTGCGGAAGCAGGACGGCGACGACTGCCAGCGGGTGCTCGAGCGGGCGCACGCGAAGGGCCCTGTCCCTTTTGCGGAGGCGATGGCTGCGCTGCTCGCGTCGGACGCCGAGGAGGACGTGGTGGCCACCGCGCTCAGGCCGCTGCTCTCGGCCCTCACGCTCACACCCGACCAGTGGGTGCGCGTCGCGGCGGGCGGAGCGCGCCTGGACAACAACGCCGTCGTGGACGCCGCCGTGGCGAAGGCCGCCGGGTGCTCGACGCAGGCGCTGGAGCGCTTCGGCGCTTCCATCGTCCGGGCGCCGGAGTACCAGCACGCGCGGATGAGGGCGGTGCTCCAACGGCTCTCGCCCACCCGCAGGCCCTGGTGGCGATTCTGGAGCTGAGCCCGCGGCGCCCCATCGTGCTACGAGGCCCGCCCATGCGCGCTCTCGTGCTCGTCGCCGCCGCCACCCTCGCCGGCTGTGCCGGCCTCGCTCCCCGCCTCGTCGACGCCAGCGTCCAGAAGCCCTCGAACGTGGCCGTGTACTTCACCGTCGACACCCGCGACGGCAACCCGGTGCCGGGCCTCAAGGCCGAGGAGTTCCACCTCTACGAGGACGACAAGCTCGTCTCGCCCTACGAGTCGAAGCAGACCATCTTGAACCCCGAGGTGGCGGCGGAGCACTTCACGCTCCTGCTCGTCGACCTCTCCGCGTCGGTGACCGAGTCCGGCCAGGTCAACGCGCTGCAGGAGGCGGTGAACCGCTTCACCGGCCGCGTGGGCCAGTACCAGCAGCTGGGGGTGTACGGCTTCGACGGCCGCGCCGACATCGTGCCCATCCGCCCCTTCGGCCCCGGGCAGGCGAAGGTGAACCTCGCGGGCTTCAAGTCCACCGACCCGTCGACGAACCTGAACGGCGCGGTGATGAAGGCCATCGCCGTCCTGGAGAAGCAGCTCGAGCACGCCACCACGCCGCTGCGCTTCGGCACGCTGGTCATCTTCACCGACGGCACCGACCACGCGCACCGGGCCTCGCGGGAGCAGGCGCTCGACGAGCTCCACGCGGTGGACTTCGAGGTCTTCGTCATCGGCGTCGGCGCGGAGATCGACGAGGCCGAGCTGGCCGCCTTCTCCAAGACTGGCTCCGCGCTCTCCAAGGACCCCACCGCGGTGGGCGCGCAGTTCGACGCCATCGCCGAGCGCATCGAGGGCTTCTCCAAGCGCTTCTACCTGCTGTCCTACTGCTCGCCGTCCCGCGCCGGCGCCCACCGTCTGCGCGTCGAGCCCTTCCTCCCCGACGGCCGCATCGGGTCGCTGGAGTACGACTTCGACGCCACCGGCTTCGGCCCGCAGTGCGACCCGAACAAGAAGCCCAGCTTCGACGTGCGGCGCCCCAGGCTGAACAAGTCCCGTCCCCCGCGCTGAGCCGCTGGTCGCCTCGCTCAGGGCGCCGCGCGGCGCCGGCTCCGCAGCACCAGCGCGAGCGCGCCGGCTGCCACCAGCGCCGCGCCGTCTCCCACCCCGCAACCGCACCCGCGCGAGGTCGGCCCCGGTGAGCTGCCACTATCGCCGCCCCCGGTCCGGCCCGCGTCACGAGCCGCGCCCGCGTCGATGCCGCTCCCGCCGTCCATCCACGTCCCCGCGTCGACCGCACTCGGCTCCTGCTCGAAGTAGACGCCGCACGCCGGGCCCGGCGCTCCTGCCGCGCGCTGGGCGATCGCCAGCACGTAGGCCCCCGCGCCGAAGCCCACCATCGGCGCGTTGAACTTCCAGGCGCCGCTGGTCTCGTCCCAGGTCTCGGGCACGAGGCCCGCTTTGGCGGCGGCCTGGTCGGTCACCCACGACAGGAGCGCCGACGCGCGCGCGCCGCGCCCGGCCGCGTTCGCCGCCACCGCGCCGCGCAGGTCGGTGAAGGCCCACTCCGCCGAGTCGTAGTCGCTGCCCCACGGCGAGAGATCGGTGGCGCCGGCGTGATCCGTCTTGTCGTCGTTGCGGCTCCACCCGGGCCCCGCCGCCACTCTGAGCCTCGCGTCGAGGGCCGAGAGGGTCGCCTGGGCGATGCCGCCGTCGGGCGCGAAGAGCCCCTGGGCCAGCGCCTCCACCGCGGCGGCGTCGAAGTAGCCCTCTTTGCTCGCCAGCTCCTCGGCGTTGGAGGCGAGCGCACCGGCCGAATCGGTGAGCCGCTGGGCGATGGCGCGCCGCAGCGCCCGGCCGGCCTGCCGCCACTCGGCCGCGTGCACCGAATCGCCGCGCCGCTCGGCCATCGCCGCCGCGTCGCACAGCCCGCGGGC
>JBBIOE010000092.1:0-26955 GCA_037443525.1 Archangiaceae bacterium
AGCCGCCGTTGGTGCAGCTCTGGCCGGTGACGCAGACCTTCCCGCAGGTGCCGCAGTTCATCGGGTCGGTGCGCGCGTCGACGCAGCGGCCGTTGCAGAGGGTCTGGCCGGTGGGGCACGCGCAGGCGCCGTTGGTGCACTTCTGGGTCGCCCCGCAGAGGATGCCGCAGGCGCCGCAGTTGAGGGGGTCGATGGAGACGTCGGTGCACAGCCCGCTGCAGTTCTTCTGGGTGGGCAAGGGGCAGGGCGCGGTGGCGCAGACGCCGGCCTGGCAGGTCTGGGTGGGCGAGCAGGCCCTGGCGCAGGTGCCGCAGTTGTTCCGGTCGGTGGAGAGGTCGACGCAGGCGCCGTTGCAGGTCTTCTGGTTCGGCGGGCAGGTGCCGACGCAGGCGCCCTGGGAGCAGACCTGGCCCGCGCCGCACTTCAGGTTGCAGCCGCCGCAGTTCAAAGGGTCGGCCTTGGTGTCGGTGCAGGCGCCGTTGCAGGTGGTCTCGGTGCCGGGGCAGGTGCAGCGGGCCGCGGCGCAGAGCTGATCCACCCGGCAGGCCTGGTTGCAGGCGCCGCAGTTCTTCGGGTCCTTCTGGGGGTCGACGCAGGTGCCGTTGCAGGGCGTGGTGAGCGGCGGGCAGCTGGCCTTGCAAGCGCCCTGGCTGCAGACCTCGTTGGCGGCGCAGGTCTTCCCGCAGGCGCCGCAGTTGAGGGCGTCACTGCCGGTGTCGATGCAGCGGCCGCTGCAGAGCGTCTGGCCGGTGGGGCACGAGGCGGCGCAGCTGCCGTTGACGCAGGCTTGGGCCGCGCCGCAGGCCCTCTGGCAGCCGCCGCAGTTCTGGGGGTCCTTCAAGGGGTCGACGCACACCAGGTTGCAGGCGAGCTGGCCCTGAGCGCACAGGCTCACGCAGGTGCCGGCCTTGCACACGGCGGCCGGGCCGCACACCACGTTGCAGCCTCCGCAGTTGAAGGGGTCGCTGGTCTCGTCGACGCAGGCGCCGTTGCAGGAGGTCTGGCTGGGGCCGCAGCTCGTCACGCAGCGCCCCGCGGAGCAGAGCTGGCCGGTGGGGCACGCCTTCTGGCACCCGCCGCAGTTGTTCACGTCGGAGTCGGTGTTGACGCAGGAGCCGTCGCTGCAGGTGGTGAGCGGCGCGTTGCAGGAGCAGTTGCCGGCGATGCAGACCTCGATGGTGCTGCAGGCGTGGCCGCAAGCGCCGCAGTTGGCGTGGTCGCTGGCGACGTCCTTGCAGTGGCCGCTGCAGGGCTGGAAGCCGCCGGGGCAGGTGTTGGCGGTGCAGGCGCCGTTGACGCAGACGTCGGAGCCGGTGCAGGCCACGCCGCAGGCGCCGCAGTTCTTCAAGTCGGCGCTGGCGTCGACGCAGGCGCCGTCGCAGAGGGTGAGGCCGTCGGTGCAGGCGAGCTCCTCGGTGAGCTGACAGCGCCCCGCCACGCAGGCCATGCCCTCGGGACAGGGGCCGTCGCTGGGCCCATTGCAGAAGAACAAGGTCGTCCGCGAGCAGCCAGCGAGGCTGAAGAGGGCGGCGCCGGCAAGGAAGAGGAAACGAAGCGATGCCTTCATGGGAGTCTCGGGCGTAGCGAACCGGCCAGAGGGCGAGTGTACGGCGGAAGCCCACGGAGGGCCATTTGGGCGCGCCCCCCCGTTACTTATGGTAGGGCTCGCCGCGCAGGATGGTGAAGGCGCGGTAGAGCTGCTCCAAGAGCACCAGGCGGGCCAGGCGGTGGGGCAGGGTCATCGCCGAGAGCGAGAGCACCAGCGCCGCCCTCTTCCTCACCTCGTCGGACAAGCCCTCGTCGCCGCCGATGCACAGGGCCACGTCCTTGCCCTGGTCGCGCTGCTTCGAGAGCCAGTCGGCGAAGGCCACGCTGGTGAGCGCCTTGCCCCGCTCGTCGAGCGCCACCAGCGCGTCCTTGGGCGAGAGCTTCTCGAGGAGCGCCTCGCCCTCCTCCAGCCTGGCCTTCTCGCCGCTCTTCTCCGAGGGGGAGAGCTCGAAGAGCCGCACCTGGGCGACGTGCTCGAGGCGCTTCGCGTACTCGGCCACCCCGGGCGCGAACAGCCCGCTCTTGTCCTTCCCCACCGAGAGGATGGTCAGCTTCAGGGTTTCAGACCTTCAGGCGCGGAGCGTCGCTCCACAGGCCCTCGATGTCGTAGAGCGAGCGCTTGTCGGGCGTGAAGAGGTGCACGATGACGTCGTCGAAGTTCACCAGCACCCAGTCGGGCGAGCGCTCGGTGGAGGAGGGGCGGCGGAAGGCTTCCCGCACCGCGTCGTCGACGGAGTCGGCGATGGCCGAGAGCTGCCGGTCGGTGTCGGCGGAGGCCAGCACCAGGTAGTCGTAGCCGACGGCGCCGCCGCGGGCGCGCACGTCGAGCACCACCACGTCCTCGGCCTTCTTGTCCTGCGCCACCTTGGCCACGGCCTTGGCGAGGGCGAGGGCCTGCGGGTTCTCGGGGAGCGGCCGGCTCGGCCCCTTCTTCTTCGGGGCGGGGCGGGGCCTGGTGGGCCGCTTGGGGCGCTTGGAGGTGAGCGCCTTGCGCCGGGCGGGCTTGCCGCTCTTGGCGGACTTGGCCCGGGCGGTCGAGGGGCGCTTGGTCTTCGGGGCGGGCTTCTTCTTCTTCGCGGCCATGAGCGGCGCTTGTAGCGAACTTCCTCGCCGCTGGGGGGACTGTCCGTGCCGCAGGGCGCGCTCGGGCCGGCGTGCCCCGGCGGCCTTTCTTTGATGGTCATCAATGTTGGGGCCGTCCTGGCAGTGCGAGCGTCCCGGCTCCGCTCGCGTCGGTTCCGGGCGGAGCAGGAGGGGAGGCGCACATGCGAGCCTGGCACTCCGTCGCCGTGGCGGTCGGTTGCGGCATCTGGAGCTCCGCGTCGGCCGAGACCCACGCGGGCGGAATCTTCGAACGGTGCCTCGAGGTGACGACCCCAGCGACGATCGCCTTCAAGGCGGGTGAGCTGGTGCACCTGAAGAACAACTGCGCCGAGCCCGTCGACGCCGTCCATGGGTTGCTGGGCGGGAGCTGGGCCCCGTACACCCTTCACCTCCAGGTGAACGAGGAGAAGAGCACCGGCGTCTTGGTGAGCGCCGGCCAGCTGTCGATTGCCGGGTGCAGACCCGGCTTCCGGCCCGTGCTCGCCGATGGCGGCGACTGGCGCCCCGGCGAGCGTTACCTCTGCTCCGACGGCCGCGATCGGGCCGACCCCACCGCCGGACGGACTAGCGCCGCCGACGCGCAGCGCGAGACCGAGCAGCGGGCGCAGCAGGAGCGGGAGGAGGCGGCCCGGCGGCAGCGCGCCGAGGAGCAGGCCCGGCTCGAGGCCCAGCAGAAGCTCGAGCGCGAGCAGGCCGAGGCCGAGCGCGCCCGGGTCGAGCGCGAGCAGGAGGAGGAGCGCCGGAAGCAGGCCGAGCTCGAGCGCCAGAAGAGCCAAGAGCAGCGCCGGAAGGACGAAGTGAAGGCGCAGGCCGAGGCCGCCGCGGCCCGGCAGGCGGCGCGCCAGGCGGAGGGCGACCTGGCGCGGGCCAACATCGACGCGGTGAACGCGCGGTTCGACGAGCAGCGCCGGCAGCAGCAGGCGAGCTACGACGCGATGGCGGGGGCGGTGAACGGCGCCACGCCGGCCATCGCCGAGGGCCTGGCCAACCTCGCCATGGTCGAGCTGCCCAAGCACCGGCCCGAGGGCGAGTTCTCGCTGACCGCCGGGTTCGGCGTGGGGTTCATGCGGCTGCCGAAGAACAACGTCAGCGAGGACCAGATGCTGGCGGCCGCCGACCTCTCGCTGCGCCGCACCTTCTGGCTCGGCGACGACCGGCAGGAGCGCACGGTGGGGTTCATGCTCGCGCTCAACGGGCGCGGCGAGTTCGGCGGGCCGCTCTTCGGCGCCGGGAAGCACGACGCCTCGTTCCTGCACGGCCGCGCCGGCGGGCTGGCGGCGTTGTGCCTGGGGCCGGTGTCGCTCGGGGTGGTGGCCGACGTGCAGGCGCTCTCGGCGACCGTCTTCTTCCCCGGCTCGGCCAAGGGAGCGCCGTACGCCGGCAGCGCCACCAGCGGGGGGCTCTGGTTCGGGCTGCACCCGCTGGACCTTCACAACAACCGGCTGGTGCTCTCGGCGAGCTGGCTGCCGCTGGGCGAAGGGCTCAGCTCGGGGACGGTGATGCTCGAGGCCGGCAGCGGGAGGATGAACATGGTCGTCCGCGCCACGCACTACGAGCTGGCGGTGGCGCCCGACGTGAGTGGCGCGCCGCTCGCCGGGCAGAGCTCGGGGATCGCCGTCAGCGTGTCGCTCGGGCTCCGTGCGCCCTGGGAGGTCGCGCCATGAGCGTCCTCGTGCGCTCCCTGGCGGGAGCAGCCATCGTGGCGCTGGGCGCCTGCGCGCCCTTGCCCGAGTACTCGACCGAGTGCCTCGACGGACAGACGTACGTCTGCGATCTGGCCGGAGGCGGCGGGTGCCGGTGTGGCGCGAAGTGCAGCGACGACAGCGCCTGCCACGACTTCGGGCTCCTGTGCGCCAAGTCCCTCTCCGGCGGGGCGTGCGTCGACGGCTCCTGGCTGAGCCGCACGCGACCGGCGCCAGCGTGTGACCCGCCCTGCGCCGACTCGCAGGAGTGCTCCTGGCTCGCCGGCGCCGCGACCTGCCTCGAGCGGTGCTCGAGCGGAGACACCTGCGCCACCCGCTGCTGCGCCGTCGCCACCACCGGCACGCACCTGTGCGCGCCGCCCGACCACTGCGGGGTGTTCTGATGACGCGCCGCGCGCTTCTTCCTGGGGTCATCGGCACTTCGCTGGCCTTCGCCTGGGCCTGCGGCGTCCCGGCCTACGACCTGACGCCGCTGACCTGCGACGCGGTGGTGGACAAGTTCGCCACCTGCCTGCCGGTGTTCCGCCACGACGGGCTCACCCAGGGACGGTGGATGGCGGCCTGCCAGGCGCCGGAGACCAGCGAGGACTGCGTGGCCTGCGTGCTCGAAGCGCCCTGCGGCGTGGTGGCGGCCACCTGCAAGGCCCGCTGCGGCTCAAGCGCGCTGCTCCCGGGCGCGTCGGCCATCGCAGGGCTCCCCATCAGCGACGGCGGCGCCGGGGCGGCGGGCGGTGGAGTCACGCCGGTGGACGGCGGGGTGGCCGCGCATCGCGAGCTCTGCGTCGCCAACTTCGGCGGCTCGTTCGGCAACGCGGTGAGCGCCTTCGCGGCGACCGCTTCCTCGGGGAGCGCCCCCACGCGCACCGTGACGTCGTCGGTGTCCGGGCCGCAGCAGCTCGCCGCCGATGCCGTGCACGGAGAGCTCTTCGTGGCCAGCTTCGGCAGCAATCAGATCGCCGTGTTCCCGCTCGCCTTCGGCTCGGGCCAGGCGCCGCTGCGGGTGCTCGCGGGAGCTGCCACGGGGCTCTCGAGCCCGGTGGGGTTGGCCGTCGACCCTGTGGCGGGCGAGCTGTTCGTCTCGAACTACTCCAGCGGCTCCATCACCGTGTACGCGCGCACCGCCAGCGGGAACGCGGCGCCGCTCCGGCGAATCGCCGGTGCGCTCTTGGGGCCGGCCCAGCTCGCGCTCGGACCCGGCGCCGGGGAGCTGGTGGTCGCCAACGCCACCGGGAAGAGCCTGCAGGTCTACGCGCGTACGGCGAGCGGCACGAGCGTCTCGCCGCTGCGCGTGGTGAGCGGCTCCCAGACGATGCTCGACGACGTGAACGGGCTGTTCCTCGACGCGACCCACGGCGAGCTCTTCGTGGCGAGCCGCGCGCGCGCGCGGGTCCTGGTGTTCTCGTCGGCCCTGCCGTCGGGCAACACGCCGCCCTTGCGGGTGCTCGGCGCGGCCGGCGGCGCCATCACCGATCCGATCGACGTGCTGGTGGACGAGGCCTCCGGAGAGCTCTTCGTCAGCCAGTACGGCGCCAACGCCGTCACCGTCTTCGCGCGCACCGCCTCGGGAGGCGCGGCGCCGGTGCGCACGCTCTCGGGCGCCGCGACCCGCCTCTCGCAGCCGACCGGGCTCGAGTGGTGCGACGGCTGAAGAGGCCCGGTCAGCGCACCTGGCCGTCGCCCTCGACGACGTACTTCTGGGCGGTGAGCTCCTCGAGGCCCATCGGCCCGAAGGCGTGCAGGCGGGTGGTGCTGATGCCGATCTCCGCCCCCAGGCCCAGCTCGCCGCCGTCGTTGAAGCGGGTGGAGGCGTTCACCACCACCGCCGAGGCCTGCACCTCGCGGGTGAAGCGGCGGGCGGCGTCTCTGGAGTTGGTGACGATGGCCTCGGTGTGCTCGCTGCCGTAGGTGGCGATGTGCTCCATCGCCGCTTCGAGGCTCGGCACCACCTTCACCGCCAGGACGAGGTCCAAGAACTCCTTGCCGAAATCGTCGGGGGCGGCGGCCTTCACCGGCACGCCCTTGGCGGACAGGATGCGCACCGTCTCCGGGCAGCCGCGCAGCTCCACGCCGGCGTCCACCAGGCTCTGGCTCACGAAAGGCAGGAAGACCTGCGCCACGTGCGCGTCGACCAAGAGGCACTCCGCCGCGTTGCACACGCCGGGGCGCGAGGTCTTGGCGTTGAGCACGATGCGCTCGGCCATGGCCAGGTCGGCGCCCTCGTGCACGAAGACGTGGCAGACGCCCTTGTAGTGCTTCACCACCGGCACCCGGGCGTGCTCGGCCACGAAGCGAATGAGGCCCTCGCCCCCCCGGGGGATGCAGAGGTCGACGAGCCCGTCGAGGGTGAGCAGCTCGAGCATCGACTCGCGATCGGTGGTGGGCACGAGCTGCACCGCGTCGACGGGCAGCCCCGAGCGGTCCAGGCCCGAGCGCAGCGCCTTCTCCACGGCCTGGTTGGTGCGGAAGGACTCCGAGCCGCCGCGCAGGATGGCCGCGTTGCCGCTCTTGAGACAGAGCGCCGCCGCGTCGCTGGTCACGTTGGGCCTGGCCTCGTACACCATCAGCACCACGCCCAAGGGGAGGCGGACCTTCTTCACCTCCAGGCCGTTGGGGCGCCGGTAGCTTTTGGTCACCTCGCCCACCGGGTCCGGGAGCGCGGCCACCTCTTCCATCGCCCGGGCCATGCCCAAAAGGCGCGCGTCGTCGAGGCGCAGGCGGTCCAAGAAGGCCTGGTTCTTCTGGCCCTGCTCCGCGGCCACCAGGTCCCGCGCGTTCTCGGTGAGGATCTGTTCCTTCGCCGCCCGCAGCGCCTGGGCCATCGACCGGAGCGCGGCGTCCTTGGTCGCGGTGGGCGCGTGGGCGAGGGCGCGCGCGGCCCTCTTGGCGCGCTCGGCGACGGGCCTCACGCTCACGGCGCCACCTCGAAGCCGCCGTCGATGGCGCGCAGCCCGTGCGGCGCCGACGCGGCGAAGAACACCCGTCGGGGGCTCTTCGGGCTCGCCACGGTGGCCCGCCACACCTCGGCGCCGCCGCAGCAGGACGCCTGAAACTCCACCTCGCCGGGCGAGACCCAGCGGGCAAAGGAGTGCACGCGGGCTGGCTCGCCGCGGTCGACCGGGGCCGCGACCGAGGCCATCGCCGATTGTCCTCGGAGCGCCTGCTCGAGCTCGGCCCTTCGGACCAGCCGGTAGGGGCCGTAGTGATCGGACGGCAGGAGCACCCAGGCGCAGTCGGGCGAGAAAATTTCAACGTCGTAGTCGGGGCCGAACAGCTGGCCCTCGGGCGACCACGCGACCGCGCCTCCGTCGGCGAAACGGAACGAGAGGCCCTCGGCGGCGAAGCGCTTGGGCTCAGGGGCGTCGGCCGGACCGGCCCACACGGCGATGATGTCGTCACAGCTCACGGCGAAGAGGGCTCCAGGGATGGCGACGACTCGAGGAGTCGACCCCACCGCCCTGGTCGCGGCCACAGGCGCGCGCGACGGCGGTGCTTCCTTCGTGCAGCTCGAGAGCGTGGCGAGGAGGGCGAGGGCGGCGAGGCGCATCGCCGCGAGACAGAGCACACCTCGCGCGCCCTTTGCTACAAGCGCCGCATGTCGGACGACCGAGAAGCGATGTTCCTGTCGATGGTGAAGGAGTTCCCCGACTCTCCGATGGGGCACTTCTCGCTCGGCCGCCTCTACCTCGAGGGAAAGCGCTGGGCCGAGGCGGCGAGCGCGCTCGGCGAGGCGGTGCGGCTCGACCCCACGTACGCGGCGGCCTTCGTGGCCCTGGGCGACGCTGAGGCCGGCGCGGGGAAGAAGGAGGCGGCGAAGGCGGCCTGGCAGAAGGCCCTCGCCACCCCGCTCGGTCAGCGCGACCAGAGCCTGCAGGCCGACCTGGCGGCCCGCCTGCAGGAGCTGGAGGAGTTCTAGCTCGCTCAGGGCGAGCTGGGGCCGGCGGCGGCGAGCACGAGCCGCCGCTCGCTCCACCGCTGCAGGCGCCGCCTCCGCCCGCGCAGGTGGTGGGAGGCGGGAGGGCCTCCCCGAGCTCAACCAGCAGCAACGGCGCTCACGCCGAAGCGAATCGGGTCGGCGCGCTCAGCGCGCGGCGAGCCAGGCCACCGCCTTCTCCTCGGCCCACCAGCGGGGGGAGAAGGGTGAGCCGGCGACGAAGCCCACGTGCCCGCCGTGCCGCGCGCGCACGACGTGCAGGGCCTGCGAGGCCTCGGCGCTCTCGGGGAGCGTGCGCGCCGGGGCGATGGGGTCGTCCTCGGCGGAGAGCAGCAGGGTGGGCACCTCGATGCGCTCGACCAGCGGCGCGGTGGAGCAGCGCGCGTAGTAGTCGGCGGCGTCCTTGAACCCGTGGAGCGGCGCGGTGACGCAGTCGTCGAAGTCGCGCAGGGAGCGGACGGCGCGGATGCGCTTCGGGTCGAGCGCGCCCGGGAAGCGCCGGGCCTTCTCCAGCGCCTTGCGCTTGAGCGTCCCGAGGAAGCGCTGCTGGTACACCAGCGCCATGCCCCGCCCGGAGTCGATGCAGGCGGCGCAGGTGGCCAGATCGTACGGCGTGCCGATGGCCACCGCGGCGTCGAGGCCCGACTCCCGGCCGGCCCGGGCGAGGAGGTTCAACAGGATGCTGCCGCCGAGCGAGAAGCCGATGGCATAGCGGGGCGAGGCGAGCCGCTTCGCGACGAAGAGCGCGTCGTCGATGAAGCCCGAGTTGTACGAGAGCGCCAAGCGGTTCGGCTCGCCGCTGCAGGAGCGGTGGTTGAGCGCCACCGCCGACCAGCCCCGCTCGGCGACCAACCGCACCGTCTCCAGGACGTAGGACGAGTCGGAGGAGCCCTCGAGGCCGTGCAGCACCAACACCGTGGGCGCGCCCGCCCTCCCGTCGTGCCAGTCGAGGTCGACGAAGTCGCCGTCGGGCGTCTCCACGCGCTCGCGGCGGAAGGCGCGCCGGCTGCCGCGCAGGAAGTTCCCGAACACGGTCTGGGCGTGGGGGTTCTTGAGGCCCTTGGCAGGCACGAAGTCGTCGCTCAGGCGGGGCATGACGCCCTCTGACTAAGCAGCGGCGGGCCCCCGCGCACGTGCTTCCTTGGCCGAGCGCTTCTCGTACTGCACCCGCGCGCTCTGGATCTCCACCCGGTGCTCCGCCGCCCAGGCGGCCAGGGCCTGGATCGGCTCGAGCAGGGTCTCGCCCAGGCGGGTCAGCTCGTAGTCCACCCGCGGGGGAACGGAGGGGAAGATGGTGCGGGTCACCAGCCCGTCGCGCTCCAGGCCGCGCAGGGTGAGGGTGAGCATGCGCTGGCTCACGCCCTCGATGGCGCGCTTGAGCTCGGAGAAGCGCAAGGGGCCGTTGCCCAGCGTCGCCACCACCAGCACGCTCCACTTGTCGCCCACGCGGTTGAGCACCTCGCGCACCGCGGGGCACTGCTCGTGGTTTACCGTCACTCGCTTCGCCACCATCGCTCGACCTCGCCTCGCGTCACCATAGCCACCGCGCCCTGCGCCCACCACCGAACCCACCTGTCCGGCGCCGCGCGCGCCCAGGCACATCGCTGTGCCTTCTTGCGCCCATTTTGGTGGCAGTTACAAGGGGGAACCAACGAAGGACTCAGAACCAACGCAGGACTCGTAACCAAGTCATGAAGGAGAACGCCATGCCCGCTTCGACCACCGCCGCCCCGACGACCACCGCCCCGAGCAAGGGGCTTCACTATGGCCTGTGGGCCGCGCAGGCGCTGCTCGCGCTCGCCTTCGGCGCCGCCGGCGTCATGAAGTCGACCGCGCCGCTCGCCGAGCTCTCGAAGAACATGGCCTGGGTGAGCTCGGCGCCGGCCTGGCTGGTGCGCTTCATCGGCGTCTCCGAGCTGCTGGGCGCGGTGGGCCTGGTGCTCCCCTCGGCGACGCGCGTCCTGCCCAAGCTGACGGTGGCGGCCGCGGGCGGCCTGGTGACGGTGATGGTGCTCGCCGCCGGCACCCACGTGATGCTCGGCGAGGCCCAGCTGATGGCGCCCAGCGTGGTGCTCGGCCTGCTCTCCGCCTTCGTGCTCTGGGGCCGCGCGGTGAAGGCGCCCATCGCGCCGCGCGCCTGAGCCTTTTGTCTCTTCCGCCGTCCCACCCTGACTGGAGCATCGAAATGGCCATTGAGAACTGGAACTACGACCTGTCGCACTCGAGCGTGAACTTCATGGTCCGCCACCTGATGGTGTCGAAGGTGCACGGCGCCTTCACCAGGTGGGAGGGCGCGCTTTCGTTCGACGAGCAGAACCCGGCGGCCTCGAAGGCGTCGGTGACCATTCACACCGCGAGCGTCGACACCAAGGAGGAGAAGCGCGACGCGCACCTGCGCTCCGCCGACTTCTTCGAGGTGGAGAAGTTCCCCACAATGACCTTCGCCTCGACCGGAGTGAAGAAGGTCGACGGCAACACCTTCACGCTTGCGGGCGACCTCACCCTGCACGGCGTGACCAAGCCGGTGGAGCTCTTGGTGGAGTTCCTGGGCCGGGCGAAGGACCCCTGGGGCGGCGAGCGCGCGGGCTTCTCCGCGAAGACCTCGCTCAACCGGAAGGACTTCGGGCTGGGCTGGAACGTGGCGCTCGAGGCCGGCGGCGTGCTGGTCGGCGAGAAGGTGGAGATCTCCATCGAGGCAGAGGCGATTCGCGCCAAGTAAGGTGGCTCGCTCATGAAGTCGCTCACCGTCGACGTGTTCTCCGATGTCGTCTGCCCCTGGTGCTACATCGGCTCGGGGCGGCTCACGAAGGTCTTGTCGGCGATGGGCGACGAGGTGCGCGCCACCGTGCGCTACCACCCCTTCATGCTCGAGCCGGACGCGCCTCTGGAGGGCGTCGACATCCCCGAGATGCTGGCGAAGAAGTACGGCGCCGACCCGAGGCGCATGTTCGAGAGCGTGGAGGCGGCGGCGCGCGAGTCGGGCCTCGAGCTCGACCTCTCCAAGCAGCCGCGCATGTACCCGACCGCGCGGGCCCACACGCTGATGCGGCACGCGGCCCCGAAGGGCACCCAGGCCGCGCTGGCCAAGGCGCTCTTCCAGGCCAACTTCCTCGAGGCGAAGAACATCGCCGACGTGGGCGTGCTCGCGGAGGTGGCCGCGCCGCACGGCTTCTCAGCCGACGAGGTGAGGCGCCTGTGCGAGAGCGAGGTCGAGGCCTCGCTCACCCGGCGCGAGACGGAGTTCGCGTCGAGGAGCGGCATCCGCGGGGTACCGTTCTTCATCTTCAACGAGCGGCTGGCGATGTCCGGCGCGCAGCCGGAGGACGTCTTCCGGGAGGCCATCGCCGAGGCGCTGGCGATGGAGCCGGTGAAGCCGGTGGAGGCAGAGGCCTGAGCACCGCGACGAAGGACCCCGAGAAGGCGCGTCGCGCGGCGGCGCACCCCCAGCGGCCGGGCGAGAAGTGCCAGGCAAAGCCCGGCGTGTACGAGCCGAAGGTCGACCGGCGCCGGTGCGAGGGCAAGGGCGACTGCGTGGCGGTGTGTCCCTACGACGTCTTCACCGTCGGGCCCATCGACGAGGCGGAGTACCGGGCGCTGCCGGCGCTCGCGCGCCTCAAGCTCTTCGTGCACGGGAAGAAGACGGCGTTCACCCCCAACGCGGCCGCCTGCCAGGCCTGCGGGCTGTGCGTGGTGGCGTGTCCGGAGAAGGCCATCGAGCTGGTGCGGGCGGGCTGACCACGCCGGCTCGGATTTCGGCTTCGCTCACGGCGGTGCCTTGTCGTGTGGAGCCGTCCCCGTTCAGCCCGAGCTCGTCGAGGGCCGTGGGGCTCCGGAATCCAATCGGTCGAGCTGAGGTCCTCGACGCGCTCGGACTGAACGGTGGAGGGTTCCTCACTTCGGCCAACGCCCGAGCTCAGGGGACGCGCACGCGCGACTGGGGGAAGTAGCGCGTGAGAATCGCGTCAGCGGCGAGGCCCTTCTGCGCCAGCGCCTTGGCGCCGGTCTGACACAGCCCCACGCCGTGACCGGTGCCGAGCCCGCTGAAGCGCACCGACTGGTCGGCCTCGCTCGCCGAGACGTGGAGGCTCCTGAGCGTCCGCCACCCGAAGGCGCGCCCGACCAGCGAGAGGAGCTCGGTGCCCTGCAGCCGCCGGCCGAAGCTCTTGAGCTCGAGCACGCGGCCGCCCTCGTCGCGGCGCAGGGGCTCGAAGGCGGCGCCGTCGGGCTGGACGCCGAGCGCCCTGGCGAGCTCGCTCCGCTCGACCGTCCAGGTCCACGAGAAGTCCGGCGCCTGTGCGCAGGCGGGCGCGCCGTCGACGAGATCGGCCGCCCCCGGCGAGGTGCTCTTCTCGCGGAAGACGTCGGCGGGGCGGCTGGTGTGCCCGCCGCACGCGGCGTGGAAGTAGGTCGGCTCCAGCGTGACGCCACCCACGAGGAGCACCTGGCCCTTCGTGGCCTCCACCGCGTCGCGCGCGGGCTTCGCGTCCCCCACGCCGCGGTACACCTGGCAGTGCGCGAGGTCGCAGAGGTCCGTGCCTGTCTGCGCGTGCCGCCGCTTGCTCGCGAGCGCGAAGGTGCGCGAGACGATGGCCTGCGCCTGCATCGCGGCGGGCGGCGCGGCGTCGAGCTCCGAGGCGACCACCGACGGCAGGTAGGCCTCGACGTCGACGGTGTTCACCAGGCGGAGGAAGACGTTCTCCCGCGTGACGGTGAGCGCGCCCGGGAAGGTGCGAGAGAGCGCGCCGACCGTGACCTGCGCCGGGCCCTCGGCGACCACCTCGCGGCAGAGCGCCTCGCCGGCCCGGACGCCGTCGGCGGTGACGGCCAGGTCCAGGCTCGGGGGCAACGCGAGGGCGTCACACCTCACCGCCTTCGCCTCGAGGCGCAGCTCGCGCGGGTGCTCCTTCTCGAGGACCCGCACCGAGAGCGGCGCGGCGGCGAGGACCAGGGCGAGGAGCGCGGGCACGCGAGGGTTGTCGCATGGCCGTCGCCAGCCGACCAGCGCGCGTCTCGCCGTTCGCCCAGGGCTCGCCTACCGTGCGGGGCCGTGAAATTCGCCAAGTCGTCCGAGAAGCTGGTGCGCCGCTTCACCACCCTGCTGCCCAGGCACCCCGACGCGCAGCCGAAGAAGATGTTCGGCTACCCCTGCGCCTTCGTGCGCGGGAACTTCTGGATCGGGTTGCACGAGGAGAACGTGGTGGTGCGGCTGCCCGACGGGCTGGAGAAGAAGTTCCCCGCGCTCGCGCACGCCAAGGCCTTCGATCCGATGGGGGGCCGGCCGATGCGCGGCTGGTTCGTGGTGCCGCCTCAGGTGGTGCGGGACGACGCGGCGCTCACGAAGCTCTTCGAGGGCACGCTCGAAGAGGTGGTGAAGCTGCCGCCGAAGGGCGCGAAGCCGGCGGCGAAGGCCAAGAAGCCCGCGGCGAAGAAGACCTGAGGCCCGCCGGCCCCCTTCGACCTCGTTCAGGGGTGAACGGTGGGTCGACGCACGCGCTCACCGCCGTCATGGCGGTGCCCTGTCGTGTTGAGCCGCTCCGCTTCAGCCCGAGCCTGTCGAGGGCCCGACGATCAGCCGGCCTTCGACTCCGCTCAGGCTGACCCTTCTGGGGGCGCAGCCATCAGTTCTCGGCGAGCTTGCTCGAGGCTCCGGACTGGCCGTAGTCGAGCAGCTCGTAGGTGAACGAGCCGTCGGGGGCGACGCCCTTGACGCCGCCGTTGAGCGGCACGGCCGGGTGGAACCAGCTCGTCACGTCCTTCTTCACCGGGCCGAAGGAGAACGAGGTTGGGTACTTCGCGGAGCCGGCGAAGCTCCCACCGGCCACGGTGACGTCCTCCTTGTCCGCGCCCTCCACGCTCCTGGGGAAGCTGAAGCTCGGCGTCAGCGCCTTCATCAGGTTCTTGGTGAACTGCGCCGCCGGGCCGCCGGCCGGGCCGAAGTCGCTGACCTGGGGCGCCTGGTCGTCGGTCTTGGAGACGAACTTCTGCATCAGGTCCACCGACTCGTCGGGCGTCATCGGCATGCGCGAGTAGAGCGTCTTGGTGATGGTGTGGTGGGAGTAGTCCTGCGTGTCGTTCTCCACCCAGATGCCCTCGGGGCCCTTGGCCACCACGCTGATGCGGGTGACCGACGGGCTCGTGTCCTTGCTGATGACCTTGAAGACGATCCACTGCCCCACGGTCCACGGCTGCGGTGCGTAGGAGGCCGGCGCCGCCTCGTGGTGGCTGCCGTTGGCGGCGGCGATGGTGGCGTCGGTGCTCTGCTTGAGCGCCGGGTTGATGGACGGAGCGCAGGCAGAGACGAGCACGGCGGTCACGGCGGCGACGAGCGGCTTGTTCACAGGTACCCCCCAAGCAACGAGTGAGGCCCCGGCATAGCACCGCGCTCACCCCAAAGCAGCGGCGAACGCCGAGCGGACGGACCGCGCCCGGACGGCTACATTGCCGCCCATGCGCCTCGTGAACATCGGCCTGGGCTCGGTCAACACCACCGTCGGCGCCTTCAAGGCGAACGTGGACCGCGCCCTCGCCCAGGCCCGCGAGATGGCCAAGGCCGACGTGACCATCGCCGTCTTCAACGAGCAGCTCGTCGCGGGCTACCCCTGCGAAGACCTGGTGCAGTGGCACACCTTCGTCGACCGGCAGTGGGAGGAGCTGTCGCGCTTCGCGAAGGAGACCGCCTCGCTCCCCATGGTCTTCGTGCTCGGCGTGGCGGTCTCGCACCAGGGGCTCCGCTACAACTGCGCGGCGGTGGTGGGCGGCGGGCGGGTGCACGGCCTCGTGCCCAAGGAGAAGCTGCCCACCTACAACGTCTTCTACGAGGGCCGAACGTTCAGCCGCGGCTACCCCGGCATGGACGAGCGCTGCCACGGCGTGCCGCTGGGCGATCAGCTCTTCGCCTGTGACTTCGGCCTCGTGGGCGTCGAGGTCTGCGAGGACGTGTGGAGCGCGGACGGGCCCATGCGCCGGCGCGCCTACGCGGGCGCGGAGCTCATCTGCAACGTCTCCAGCTCGCCCTTCCGCATCGGCGTGGCGAGCACCCGCCACGAGCTGCTCTCCACCCGCGCCGGCGACCACCAGTGCACCATCGCCTACGCGAATCAGGTGGGCGCGCAGGACGGCCTCGTCTTCGACGGTGGCGGCACCGTCAACCAGAACGGCCGCCCGGTGCTCGAGCTCGCTCGCTTCAAGGAGGGCTGGGCCGCGGCGGTGGTCGACCTGGAGCGCACCGTGCGCCTGCGCACCGAGAACACCACCTGGCGCGACGACCGCAAGAGCTGGGCCCAGACCGCGCCGCCGCTGCCGGTGCGGACCGTCGAGGTGAAGACGCGCCGCGAGAAGCTCACCTACCCGGTGCCGCCGGGACGGAGCTTCTTCCTGCCCTCGCCGGGCACGTCCGAGACGCCACGCCAGCGCTACTGCGAGGAGCTGCTCGACGTGCTCTCGCTCGGCATCGGCGACTACTACGAGAAGAACCGGGCCTTCACCCGCATCGGCATCGCCCTCTCCGGCGGCCGCGACTCGCTGCTCACCCTGCTCATCGCGCACCGGTACGCGAGCCGGGCCGGCGTGCCCATCGAGACCTTCTACATGCCGACGCGCTACTCCAGCGAGGGCACGAAGGCCGCCGCGGAGACCATCGCCCGTGAGCTCGGGGCGCGCTTCACCGTGCTCTCCATCGACGAGGCCTTCGAGCGCGAGCTGGCCGCGGCCAAGGCGATGCTCAAGCCGGGCGAGGTCCTCACCCCCATCACCGAGCAGAACGTGCAGGCGAGGCTTCGGGCCCAGCGCATGTGGAACTGGGCCAACGCCACCGGCGGCCTCTTCCTCCAGACCGGCAACATGTCGGAGAAGGCGGTGGGCTACACCACCATCGGCGGCGACCTGATGGGCGCCTTGGCGGTCATCTCCAACCTGCCGAAGACGGTGGTGATGTACCTGCTCGACTACCTCCTCGAGAAGCACGGCTACGAGGGCATTCAGAAGGTCATCGCGCGGCCGGCGGGGCCGGAGCTGGCACCGAACCAGGTGGGCGAGGACGAGCTGATGCCCTTCCCGGTGCTCGACGCCTGCTTCCACCTCTTCGCCGGGGAGAAGCTGGGGCCCGACGAGGTGCTCACCGCCATCGGCGCGCTCTTCCCCGAGCACCCCGAGGAGCGCCGCGAGGCCTGGGTGAGGAAGTTCGTGAAGCTCTTCCAGCAGAGCATCTACAAGTGGGTGCAGTCGCCCCTGTCCCTGCACGTGGGCACGCTGGACCTCGACCGCGAGCGCGCGCTGCAGCTGCCCGTGGTGACGCGGATGGACTGGTGAGCGCGGCGCTCCTCTTCGCGCTCTGGCTCGGCGCCCAGCCCCAGGTGGAGGGCTGGCGCGGCCTCGCCCCGGGCGTCGAGTACAAGACCTTCGTGGTGGAGAAGGACCCCAAGGAGGGCGACGGCCTGGCCCACGTGGTGCGCATCGACACGAGCAAGGCGACGCTCGACTTCGCGCTGGCCAGCGAGGCCAAGAGCCCAGAGCCGCGCCGCTGCGGCGAGTGGGCGGACCAGAACGGCTTCGCCGCCGCCATCAACGCCGGCATGTACATGACCGACCTGAAGACCAACGTCGGCTACCTGCGCCACGGCCAGCACGAGAACAACGGCCACTGGAACACCAGCTACCAGTCGGTGCTGGTCTTCGGCCCCAAGGAGAAGGGCCTCCCGCAGGCGAAGCTCCTCGACAAGGACACCAAGGACTTCGAGGCCACCGCGAAGAAGTACGAGAACGCGGTTCAGAACCTGCGGCTGGTGAAGGGCGAGGGCGAGAACGTGTGGAAGCCGAACGGCCGCGAGTGGAGCGAGTCCCTGGTCGGCGTCGACGGCCAGGGCCGGGTGCTCTTCATCTTCGTGCGCACGCCCTTCGAGATGGTGGAGCTCAACAAGCGCCTGCTCGCGCTGCCGCTGGGCCTCGAGCGCGCGATGCACGTGGAGGGTGGGCCCGAGGCGTCCTTGAGCCTGCGCGCCAAGGGCTTCTCGCTCGACCTCTCCGGCGGCTACGTCTCGAGCTTCCTCGAGCGCGGCGACGACGCGAGGCAGTGGCGCATTCCCAACGTCATCGGGGTGCGCGCTCGTTCGCCCTGAGCCCTCGCTCTGCGGTGGACCTCCCGTTCCGCCTTGGGCTACGTGCGAGCCATGGGGCGGTTCTCCTGGGCGCGGCTGTTGGGCGTGGTCACGGCCTGCGCGGCGGTGGCGGCGGTCTCGATGGCGCTCGCCCTGGTGCTCGGCGACCAACCCTTGAGCTGGGAGGGCATTCAGACGCCCGGCTCCACCGACGCCACCATCTTCTGGGGCCTGAGGCTCCCGCGGGTGGTGCTGGCGGCGCTGGTGGGGGCGGCGCTCGCGTCCTCGGGCGCGGTGCTGCAGTCGCTCCTGAGGAACCCCTTGGCCGACCCCTTCGTCCTCGGCGTCTCCGGTGGCGCGGCGCTCGGCGCGACGGTGGCGCTGGCGCTCGGGCTCACCACCGCGGTGCTGCCGGGCTTGTCCGCGGTGTCCGCGGTGGCGCTGGCGAGCGCGCTCGGCGCGACGGTGCTGGTGCTGGCGGTGGGGAAGCTCGCGGGCGGCGACACGCCGCACACCACCCTGCTCGCGGGCGTCATCTTCAACGCCTTCGCGCTCGCGGCCATCACCTTCATCAAGGCCCTGGTCGCGCCGGACCGCCTGGGCGAGGTGCTCTACTGGCTCGCCGGCAAGCTCGGTCAGGAGGCGCCGGCCACGCTCTTGGGCACCGCGGTGGTGGTCTTTGGCTCGGTGCTGGCGATGACGGCGCTCGGCCCCAGGCTCAACCTGCTCATGCTCGGCGACGAGGACGCGCAGAGCCTGGGCGTCGACGTGCGCGCCACCCGCTGGGTGCTGCTGCTGGTGTCCTCGCTGGCGGTGGCGGCGGCGGTCTCGCTCTCGGGGCTGGTGGGCTTCGTGGGGCTCTTGGTGCCGCACCTGGTGCGCCTCCTCTTCGGGTCCGACCAGCGCCTCGCCGTGCCCGCCAGCGCGCTCCTGGGGGCGGCCTTCCTGGTGCTGGCCGACCTGGCCGCGCGGCTCCTCTTCCGCACCTTCCACAGCGAGCCCCCGGTGGGCGTGGTGACGGCGCTCTTGGGCGGCCCGGTCTTCCTGGCCCTGATGGGGCGCGAGACGCGGCGCCCGACCCAGGCCACGACGCCATCGCCCTGAGCGCGAAGCCACCGTACACTCGCGCGCCATGGCCACGTCCGCCGAAGACACGTTCCAGCTCGAAGTGCTGAAGCTGTTGCTCAAGTTCGCGTACGCCGACGGCAAGGTCGACGCGCGCGAGCTGTTGATGGTGAAGGGCCTCGGCCGGAAGAACGCGGTGCCGGAGGCCGAGCTGACGAGGCTGCTCGACGGGGTCACCCAGGGCGCGCCGCCGCCGGAGCCGGACTTCTCCATTCTGAAGCAGAGGCCCGACGACGTGCTCCAGGCGGCGCTGGCCATCATCACCAGCGACGGCCGCGTCCACCCCGAGGAGAAGGCGCTGCTCGCGAAGGTGCGCGACGCGCTGAAGTCCTGACCCGCCGCCCCCTCGAGATCGCCATGAAGAACCTCGAAGACCTGAAGACGCGCGTGCACGACGCCTTCGTCGACCGCGAGAAGCTGAAGGACCCGATGCACTCGAAGGCCGTGCGCGACACGGTCGAGCTGCTCGATCGCGGCGTCATTCGCGTGGCGCAGAAGGCGGCGGGCGGCTGGGAGGTCAACGAGTGGGTGAAGGAGGCCATTCTGCTCTTCTTCGCCGTCTCGGAGATGAAGACCTTCGAGGTGGGCCCCTTCGAGTTCCACGACAAGGTGCCGCTCAAGAAGGGGCTGGCGGAGGCGGGGGTGCGCGTGGTGCCTCCGGGCGCGGTGCGCTTCGGCGCCTTCTGCGAGCGCGGCGTGGTGGTGATGCCCGGCTACGTGAACATCGGCGCCTGGGTCGGCGCGGGCACCATGGTCGACACCTGGGCCACCGTGGGGAGCTGCGCGCAGGTCGGGCGCAACGTGCACCTGTCCGGCGGGGTGGGCCTGGGGGGCGTGCTCGAGCCGCCCTCGGCGCGGCCGGTCATCATCGAGGACCGCGCCTTCATCGGCAGCCGCTGCGTCATCGTGGAGGGCGTCGTCGTCGAGGAGGAGGCGGTCTTGGGCGCGAACACCGTGCTCACCGCCTCCACGCCCATCATCGACGTCACCGGGCCCGTGGAGGTCGTCACCAAGGGCCGCGTGCCGGCGCGGAGCGTGGTGGTGCCCGGCACCCGGGCGAAGAAGTTCCCCGCCGGCGAGTACCAACTGCCCTGCGCGCTCATCATCGGCCAGCGCACCGCGGCGACCGACCAGAAGACGTCGCTGAACCAGGCGCTGCGCGACTTCGCCGTGCCGGTGTGAGCATGAGCCCGCTCTCGACCCGCCTGGGCGAGGCCGCGCTGGAGCTGCTGCGCGTGGACTCGCCCATCGGCCACGAGCAGGCCCTCGCCGACCGCGTGGAGGCCTGGGCGCGCGCGCGCTTCACAGCGGCGGGCGTCACCCGCGTCGGGCACTCGCTGGTGGCGGGGCCGGAGGCGAACGGGCGGCCCACCCTCGCTCTGGTCGGCCACCTCGACACCGTGCCCCCGAACCCCGCCGGCAGCCCGCCGCAGCTCTTGGGAGACCGGCTCTTCGGCCTCGGCGCTTCGGACATGAAGGGCGCCCTGGCGGTGATGATGGCGCTCGCCGACGACCTGCCGCTCGACGCGCTGCCGTACGCCTTGCGCCTGGTCTTCTACGAGCGCGAGGAGGGGCCCTTCCTGGAGTCGGGCCTGGGGCCGTTGATGGACGCGCGGCCGGACCTGAAGCAGCTCGCCTTCGCGGTGGCGATGGAGCCGACGGACCTCGCGGTGCAGGTGGGCTGCGTGGGCTCGTTGCACGTGAAGCTGGTCTTCCACGGGCAGAGCGCGCACGCGGCGCGGCCGTGGCAGGGGAAGAACGCGGTGCACGCGGCGGGCGGCGTGCTCGTCGACCTCGAGGCGCGCGGGCGCAAGGAGGTCGTCGCCGGCGGCTACTCCTTCTTCGAGGTGATGTCGGCGACGGTGGCTCAGGGCGGCCACGCGCGGAACGTGGTGCCCGACCGCTTCGAGCTGAACGTGAACGTGCGCTTCGCGCCGGGGAAGAGCGACGCCGAGGCGCTCGAGGAGCTGCGCGCGCTGGTGAACGGCCGCGCCGAGCTGCTGCTCGTCGACGCCGCGCCCTCGGGGCGGGTGTGCGCCCAGAGCCCGCACTTCCAGAGGCTCCTCTCGCTCTCCGGCCGCCCCGCCGAGCCGAAGCAGGCGTGGACCGACGTGGCGCGGCTGTCGAGCTGGGGCCTCGACGCGGTGAACTTCGGGCCCGGCGAGACGGCCCAGGCGCACCAGAAGACCGAGAGCGCCTCGGTGCGCGCGCTGGAAGAGGCCTACGACGTGCTCGCGCGCTGGCTGCGCGGCTGAGCGGCTCCTTTTCGTTCGGTCCGATCTTCAAAATTTCACACCGGTGCCGAGAGTCGCCGGAGGGTCGTCCGGCTCCCAGCTTCCGACCGGAGTGAGCACTCCTAATCTCGCGGTGCGTCATCATGAGCTTGGCGCGCCCGCCGCCCAGGCCGCGCGCGTACAGTTCCTCCACGTCGGGGTGGAGGAGTTCTGTACGCGATGCTGCACCTGACGAAGAGCGCTCACCCCTCAAACCGCCTCTCCCCGCGGGGCACGTCGCGAGAGCGCGCGTCGCCGCGCACCTCCTGACCTTTCCCCGGCCTTGCTCGAGCTCCCCGCATGAACACCCGCGCCGACACCACGCCCCATCGCCCCAAGGTCCTGGTCCTCGACGACAGCGAGACCATCCTCGAGGTCACCCAGGAGGTGCTGGAGGAGGGCGGCTACGCCGTCGTCACCGTCTCTTCCTCGGCGCTCCTGCCGAGCATCTGGAACCACGAGAAGCCCGACCTCGCCCTCATCGACGTCTCGATGCCGGTGATGGACGGCAACTCGGTGGTGGAGCTGATGCGCCGGAGCAGCCTGCACCGCTGTCCCCTGGTGCTGCACTCCGATCAGCCCGAGGCGAAGCTCAAGGAGCTGGTGCGCGCCTGCGGCGCCACCGGCTACCTGCGCAAGACGTCCGACGGCGCGTCGCTGCTGCGCCAGGTGGCCGCCTTTCTGCGGCCGAGCGGTGCGCCGCAGCCCGCCGCGGTGGAGGTCCCGCTGGTCTTCGTCGTCGACAGCGACCCCGGGTCGCGGGGCGCGCTCGAGGCGGCGCTCAAGCAGTGCGGCGCGGAGCCGGTCGCGCTCGAGGCCGGTGAGCCGTGCCTCGCCGAGCTGAGGCGGCGCCGCCCGGCGCTGGTGGTGGTGCGGCTCGATCAGCGCCCGGTGAGCGGCGACGACTGCGTGAAGGCCATCCGGGAGAACCGGGGCTTCAGCGACGTCCCCATCGTGATGACCTCCACCGCCGCCACCACGGTCGAAGTGATGCGCGCCTGGCGCGCCGGCGCCGACGACTTCATGACGCTACCGGTCGCTCCCGAGCTGTTGGAGCGGAAGCTCACCGCCGCGCGAGCCGCGGCCCTCGCCGAGCCCTCGCCGAGCGCCTCCGAGGCGCCGCGCGCGGTGCTCCTGGCCGACCACAGCGCGTTCTACCGCAGCCGCCTGGGCCGCATGCTCGAGTGCTCCGGCTACCGCATGCTGTACGCGAGGAGCGCCGAGGAGGCGCTGGCCAGCTCGACCCGGCACGGCCGGAACCTCGCAGCCGTCCTCGTCGACCTCGCGCTCCCCGGGGCCAAGGCCGCCGAGCTCGCGCGCGCGCTCGAGAGGCAGGGCCACGCGCTGGTGATGGGGCTCGACGCCGCGCCGAACGGCGCCGAGGCCGCCGAGGTGGCGCGCATCACGAGCGTGGCGGTGGCGGACAAGAACGGCCCCTGCGAGCTCATCGTCGGGCGGCTCAACGCGGCGCTGCGGCGCGCCGACCAGCTCATGGTCGCCGAGCGCGCGCCCTTCTTCTCGCGGGTCGACTTCCGGCGCGGCGCCGACGCCGCCTGGAGCTCCGGGTTCTCCTACGACCTGTCGGGCAACGGCATCTTCATCACGACCCTCACGCCCGAGCCGCCAGGCGCCGCCATCGAGCTGCGCATCACCTTCCCGGGCCGGGAGAGCGCGGTCTGCGCGGGGAAGGTGGCGTGGGCCAACCCGCTCGCCGGGCGCAGCGTGTACTCCTACATGGTCGGCATGGGGGTGCAGCTGACGACGATGGACGAGGCCACCGCCAAGACCGTCAGCCAGTACACGGCCAAGGTGCGCGGGGCCGGAGGGCGCGCCGCGTGAGCCGGGCCCTGTTGCCGCTGCGGCTGGCCGACGTCTGGGTGGCCATCGACGCCCTCCACGTCCGCGAGGTGCTGGGCCGACGCCTCTGGGTGCCCATCCCCGGCGCGTCGGCGGGGCTGCCCGGGGTCATCGCCTGGCAGGGCCGGGCCATCGCGGTGGTGGACCTCGCGGCGCTCGGCAGCCTCGGCGCCGCGGCCACGGCCGGCGAGGCGCGGGAGCGCACGGTGGTGGTGCAGGCAGGAGGCGCCACGTTCGCCCTGCCGGTGGACGCGGTGCGCGAGGTGCAGGTCGCGGCCGAGGGCGCGCTGCACCCTCCGGCGGCGACGCGGCAGCGCTTCTCGACGAGCGAGCTCGATCTGCGCGGGACGCCGGTGCCGGTGCTGGAGCTGGCCGCGGTGGTGGAGGCGCTCACGCCCCGCCCTGGAGGCGGCGCGTGAGGCCCGAGGACGTGAGGCCGCTCGTCACCTTGCGGGGTCGCGCCGTCGATCTCGGCCTCGACGCCGCGTGCGTGGCCGAGGTGGCGCTGGCGCGGGAGTGGACGGACGTGGTGCCCCTCGACGTCGCCGCGCGCCTCGGGTGGGAGAGCGCGGCCGAGGGCGAGCCCCGGGTGCTGGTGGTGCGCACCCGCTTGGGCGACGTGCCGGTCGCGGCCCCGGGCAAGGTCGACCTCCGCGCCGCCGCCTCGGCAAGCGTGCTGGCGCTGCCCGCGGCGGTGCTCTTTGGGGAAGCCGCCACGCTCCTGTCGGCCGCCGTCATCGAGGACGGGCAGCGCCCGGTGCTGCTGCTCTCGCCCGAAGGGCTGTGCCACCTCTTCCAGTCGTCCACCACTGCACCGAACACCCCGGAGGAAACATCGTGAGGACTCATCGCATCGCCACGGCCATCGCCGGCCTCCTGCTCGCCGCGCCGGCGGGCGCCGTCGAGCTCGCCGACGGCAAGCTCGCCATCAACGGCTTCGGAGGCGTCGGCGTCGGCCTCACCGACAAGAACGCCTACGACCTCGCCAACCCCACCGGCACTCGAGGAGCGGCGGACTTCTCGCTCGCGGTGAGCGCGCGGCCGATGGAGCGCCTCGCGCTCAACACCCAACTCCACTTCAACCTCCGGGCCGACATCGAGACGCCCGCGATCTTCGACTGGTCCTTCGCCGAGTGGACGTTCAACGACGCGGCCCGCCTGCGCATCGGCCAGGCGAAGATGCCCTTGGGCATCTACGGCGAGCTCGAGCACGTGGGCACGCTGCGCCCCTTCTTCAGCCTGCCCCAGGGCATCTACGGTCCGGCGGAGATCTACACCCAGTCCTACCAGGGCGTTGGGCTCACCGGGCACGTCGAGAACGCGGCGGGGTGGGGGCTCGACTACGACGCCTTCGTCGGAAACCTCTTCGTCGAAGTCCACACACCGTTCGCGGCCATCGCGCCGGAGACGGGCGCGGAGCAGCACCTCCAGCACTTCCAGGCGGCGGGCGGTCGGATCGGGCTGTTGCCGCCCGTCGAGGGCCTCCGGCTGCTGGCGTCGGGCTACTACGGGCGCACCACGCGCTCCGAGGAGTCCATCGCCCTGGGTGAGCCGGCGGAGGATTTGAACCCCTTCTTCGTGGTCGGCGGCTCGGCGGAGTACCTGCGCTCGGGCTTCTCCGCGCGGGCCGAGTACTTCTACCGCGGCGAGGAGGGGGACGAGACGGTGAACAGCGGCTACCTCGAGCTCGCCTACTTCGTGACCGAGAAGGTGCAGCTCGGCGCCCGTGGAGAGCTGTCGGTGACGAGCCTGGTCGACTTCGAGGGTGAGTCGCCGCTGCTCGTGCACCGCGCCCTCGGCGGCACCATCAACTACTGGTTCACCCCCGGCTTCGTGGTGAAGCTCTCCTACGACAACGTGTTCGGGAATCGCTTCGCGTACCCGCCCGACGTCGAGGCGGCCTACGCCGAGGGGCGGCTGAAGAACCGGACCAACGTGCTCATGGCGGGCATGCAGTTCAGCTACTGAGGAGAACGCCATGAGAACCCAGCTCACCCTCGCGCTCTCGCTCGTCGTCGCCCTCGCCGCCGCGCCGTCTCTCGGCGCCGAGCCGGCCCCGGCCTTCAAGCTCATCGTCAACGCCAAGAACCCGGTCGCGAGCCTCAGCCGGGACAAGGCCGCGTCCTACTTCCTCAAGAAGAGCACCACCTGGAGTGACGGCGCCGTCGTGCACCCCATCGACCAGGGCGACGAGTCCGCTGCGCGCAAGGCCTTCAGCCAGGAGGTGGTGAAGAAGTCGGTGGCGGCGGTGAAGGCCTTCTGGCAGCAGAAGATCTTCTCCGGCCGCGACCTCCCGCCGCCCGAGAAGGCTGGCGACGAAGAGGTCGTCGCGGCGGTGAAGTCCAACGAGCGGGCCATCGGCTACGTCTCGGCGCAGGCCAACGTCGACGGCGTGAAGGTCATCGCCATCACCGAGTAGCTGGCAGGAGAGCCCCCGTGACCATCAAGGCGAAGATTCTTCTCCTCCCCGCGCTGACGGCGGGGTTCCTCGTGCTGCTCCTCGCGGCGACCGCCACCCTGGGGAGCCGCAACGTCGACCGGCTCCAGGACCTCGAGGCCGGCTACGCGCCCGCGCTCGAGCTCAACCGCGACCTGGAGGGGCTCCTGGGCGAGGTGCAGCGCACGCTCCAGGACGCGGTCGCCGCGGAGGACGCCGACGCGCTCGCCCGGGTGGAGACCTTGCGCGGCCAGTTCGCGGAGCGGCTCGGGCGGGAGAGCGCGAACCCGGTGCTCGATCCCGCCCGGACGGCGCAGCTCCAGAAGGACTTCGCCGCCTACGCCGAGCACGCCAGGGCGACCAGCGCGCGGATGATCGCCAAGGACGCCCGCGTCGGGCCGGAGCTGGAGCGCATGAGCGCCGACTACAACGCCCTGAAGGAGGCGCTCCGCCAGGGGACGGAGGAGAGCAAGCGGCAGTCCAAGGACGCCTTCGCCGCGATGCGCTCGACGCAGAGGAGCTCGCTCCTGCTCACGCTGGCGCTGGTGCTCGCCTGCGTCGCCGTGCTCGGCGTCATCTCCTTCCGCCTCATCAGAGGGGTGCTGGGACCCTTGACCACGCTCACCACCGCCGCCCAGCGCATCGCCAACGAGGGCGATCTCGGGACGACGATCGAGGTGCAGTCGACCGACGAGCTCGGGCAGCTCGCCTCGGCCTTCGCCACCATGGTGGGCATGCTGCGCGAGGCGCACCGGGGCATCGAGGGGGCGGTGCAGAAGCTCGCCGCCGCCGCGGCGGAGATCTACGCGGCGGCGCAGGAGCAGGAGGCCGCCTCCCAGACCCAGTCCAGCGGTGCCGAGGAGGTCAACCGCACCATGCAGTCCCTGCTCGAGTCGGCCACCCACATCGCCGACTCGGCCAACGGGGTCTTCACCAACGCCGAGCGCACCAAGGAGACCTCCGCGTCGACGGCGAAGAAGATCTCCGAGCTGTCGACCCAGACGAACCGGATGGTGGAGATCCTCGAGGTGATTCGGGAGATCGCCGACCGCAGCGATCTGTTGGCCCTCAACGCCTCCCTCGAGGGCACGCGCGCGGGCGAGGCCGGGCGGGGCTTCTCACTGGTGGCCAACGAGATGCGCCGCCTCTCCGAGCGCGTCACCGCCTCGGTGCAGGACGTGAAGGTGCTGGTGACGGACATCCGCTCCTCGGGCGCGTCGACGGTGATGGCGACCGAGGAGGCGCGCAAGCTGGCCGAGGGCACCGCGGGCTCGGCCCGGCAGATCACCCTCGTCACCCAGCAGCAGCGCACGGCCACCGAGCAGGTCTCCAAGAGCATGATGGACGTGACCTCGGTGCTGATGCAGTCGGTGGCGGCGAACCGGCAGACCAAGCGCGCCGCCGAGGACTTGAAGGCCCAGGCCGAGCAGCTCACCGCCTTGATGAGCAAGTTCCGCGTGGAGGCGAGCCGGAAGTGACCCCCAAGCGGGAAGCCCTGCTGGGCCGCTTCCGGGCCCGGTCGCTCGACCGGGTCCGCCAGGTGCAGCTGTCGCTGCTGGAGCTCGAGGCCGGCCGCGGCGACGAGGCGCGGCTGAAAGACGTCGCGCGCGAGCTGCACACCTTGAAGGGCGACGCGCGGGTGGTGGGGCTGGGCGCGCTGAGCGAGTTGGTGCACGCCGCCGAGGACCAGCTGCTCGGCGATCGCTCGGGAGCGCTGCCGGCCGCGGCGACCTGCGCGCGGCTGCGCGGGCACCTCGAGCTGGTGGCGCGCGTGCTGCGGGAAGAGCTGGCCCCGGACGCCGCCGAGGTCGCGCTGGCGGAGGCCCGCGCGTCGCTCGGCTCGGGCGCGCCCGACGTGGCCGGCGCGCCGCCGCCGACCCGCACG
>JBBIOE010000093.1:0-26688 GCA_037443525.1 Archangiaceae bacterium
CAGGCTCGCCGCTGCGCTCCTCACTGGGCCCACCAGCACAGCTCCGGTGCTCGCCGCTCGCGTGCCCGGCTCGCTTCGGTCTCGTCCGCCTCGCGACGGCCGGGGAACCTGTTCGGTGCTCTAGGGCGAGCCGAGAGGTCGCGACGGTGACGGTGGTTCGACGGCGGCCGGGCGCGGAGGGGGCGACTCCTTTGCGCCCGGCCGCTGCCTTCGGCGCAGCGCCTCGCGCAACCACTGCCGCCGCGGCACAGACACCCGTCAGCGCGACGCGCGGGTGGCCCTGCCCTTGCTCCGCATCAAGGCGTGCGTTCGACCCCTCGTCGGCTTCTGTCACTCGCCGCCGCCGCGCTCTCGTGGGCCGCGCTCGCGCAGCCGCCGCTGGGCGACGCCGCCGCGGGCGAGCTCGTCTTCACCCAGAACTGCGTCATCTGCCACGGGCCGACCGGCAAGGGCGACGGGCCGGGGGCGGCGGGGCTGCCGACCAGGCCGGCGAACTTCTCCGAGCGCAAGGCCTCGACCGCCGAGAAGCAGGTGCGCGTCGTCACCAACGGCGGCGCCTCGGAGAAGCTGTCGCCCGCGATGCCGGCCTTCGGCGAGTCGTTGAGTGAGAAGCAGATCAGAGACGTCGTCGCCTACGTGAGGGAGAAGCTCAGCGGCGTGAACACGGCCAGCAAGTAGCCCATCGCGTCTGGAGAGTGGCCTCGAGGCCGACGACGTCACCTGAAGTCACACCCAAAGGCGCCTCGGTGGCATCCTCCGGCCCGATGAGCTCCCGGCCGCCCGACCCGCTCAACGACACCCTCGAGCACCCGGTCCCCAAGAAGGCTCCTCCCGGCGGCGGCCGGGCGCAGGCCACCGTGGTGGTGGTGCAGGGCTCCGACGCGGACCTGGGCGCCCACGCCCGCGTCGAAACGCGCGTCGTCATCGGCCGCGAGAGCCGGTCCGCGCTGTCCCTGGCCGACCCGGGCGTCTCCAAGCAGCACGCCGCCATCGAGGCGGTCGAGGGACTGGGCGGTCGGGTCAGCTACCACCTGCACGACCTCGGCTCGACCAACGGCACCCTGGTGAACGGCGCGAAGGTGAAGCGCCCCCGGAAGCTGAAGGATGGGGACAAGATCACCGTCGCCGGCACGGTGCTCCGCTTCATGGTGGGCGACTCCATCGACGCGGCCTTCCTCGCGCAGGTCGACGCCATGCTCTCGACCGACGAGCTCACCGGGCTCCTCGCGCGGCGCCGCTTCGACGCTTCCCTCGACGAGGCGCTGCGCACGGCGCAGGCGAACGGCACCAAGGTGGCGCTCCTGGTGCTCGACGTCGACGGCCTCAAGGCCATCAACGACGCTCACGGCCACGCCATGGGCGCCTTCACCATCGCCCAGGTGGGGCGCCTGCTCGCCGAGGTGGTGGGCCGGCAGGGCGTCGCCACCCGCTTCGGAGGTGACGAGTTCGTCGCCTTCCTCCCCGGCCTCGATCGCGCCGCCGGCGTGGCCGTGGCCGAGGCGCTGCGCGCGCGGGTGGCCGCGCACCGCTTCAGCCGCGAGGGCGTCACCGTCGGCGCCACCCTGAGCATCGGCGTGGCCGTCTTCCCCGACCGCGCCAGGTCGGCCCAGGCCCTCTTCGAGGCGGCCGATCGGGCGCTCTACCGCGCCAAGGCCGCGGGGAAGAATCAGGTCGTCTCGTAGGCGCGCCAAGCCAGTATCCGCGGCGCCGGGGAGATCCTGTGCGCAGGCGACCGGCTCGACCCTGCCGTCGACCAGGTCAGGCGTCGGCGAGCCACAGCTTGAGAAAGCGCGACAGCTTGTTCTTCTCCTTCGGCAGCTTGAATGGCAACGCAAACCCGAGGTCGATCGAGCTGTCGTGCTCCGGGTCGAGGCCCAGCGCGAGGTACGCCTCGAACCAGTGCGTGAAGGTCGGCGCAACAGGCGTCAGTTGCTTCCCGACGGGCGGGCTGTCGAACGCGACTCGACGCACGCCGGTCGCCTCCTTCTGATCTGTGTCGACCAGGTAGTACGTTTCGCCCCCGAAGAACGGGGCGCCGCGCTCGAGCAGGCGCTTGAACTCCCGTTCGTCGTCGTTTCTCGGAGTTTCGTTCTGCGCGATCTCCTTCGCGATTTCGATGTTCCGGAGGACGGAGCTCGGGGTCTGGAATGTGGAGGAAAGGGTCTCGCCGGAGCACCGCACGTACACGTACCGGACTCCCATCGACCAGAACGCGCTCAAGTCCTCGGGCAGCGGACCGACCTCCTTCTCAATGAGCTCCAGGTCCTTCGACGAGAACTTCGTCAGGTCGTCCACCCTCACGTCGACGTCCTGACCCGCTGCTCCTCCTCGTTGAAAGGCCGTGCGCGGCACATCGACGAGCAGCTTCTCGTAGAGCGCGTGCAATTCGACGATGGTCAGCCCACTCATTCCTGCGGGAAGTGCCATGAAGGCTCCTGACTGCGGGTTCTTCCCTCAACCCCCGGTGCACCCCTCGAGTGCAGAGAAGGTTCCGACCGAGCCAAGGCCGCGGGGAAGGATCAGATCGTCTCGTAGCCGCGCCCCGACGCGCGTCGCCCTTCACTGCGACAGCGGGAAGTCGACGGTGGCGAGCGGGGTGGCGAGCTCCTTCACGTTCGCCACGCGCACGCCGCCGCTGGTGATCGCGTACACGAAGTCGTCGGCCATCACGCTGCGCCGCACCATCGGGTACCAGTACCAGCCCCAGCAGCCGTACCCGTAGCCGTTGCCGCAGCTCTGGCGGTCGAGCAGGTCGCGCACGTCGACCGCGCCGAGCGGGCGGATACCCGTGGCCGCGTCGACGTGGAACACCCGCAGGTCCGAGGTGTAGCTCCAGGTCCCGTAGGAGCCGCCCGGGCCGGCCGTGTACTGCCAGTCGAAGAAGGGCAGCGCGAGCAGGCCCCTCTGGGCGAAGAAGGTGAAGGCCTTGTGGTCCCACTGGGCCTCGCTCCACGAAGAGCCCTTGCCGACGGTGAGCTGGTGCTGCTGCACCGGGTGCGTCTTGTCGCTGACGTCGAAGATCGCCACCTGCAGGCCGCGCTCGCTCCAGCTCGACGGCTGCGCAGGGATGTAGGTGCCCACGGCGAGCACGTGCGTCGCGTCCATCGGGTGCAGGTACGAGGAGAAGCCGGGGATCTTCAGCTCGCCCACCACCGACGGGGCGCGCGGGTCCGTGAGGTCGACGACGTAGAACGGGTCCGTCTGGCGGAAGGTGACGACGTAGGCCGTGTCGCCGACGAAGCGCGCGCTCATGATCGTCTCGCCGGGCGCCACGTCCTCGGTGCGGCCGAGCTCGACCAGGTGGCCCCGGCCGTCGGGCGCGAGCGTCAGCACCCGGTTGGTGCGGCTGGTGCTCCAGGACGGCGAGGTGACCGTGGTGGTCGCGGTGAGCGCCACGCGCACGATGCCCTTCGACTCGTCGAGGGCGAACTGATCGACCGGCAGGCCCTGCACCTTCGCCGCGCCGACGAAGTCCACGCCCGCCTTCGCGTGGGTGGAGAAGCCGTAGAGGTACGTCACCGCGTCGTGCGCCGCGCTCGTCGTCCACGGCTCGCTCCACCACCAGTGGCGCTGGGCGACGATCAGCATGTCCTCGCTCATCGAGACCTCGTTCACCGAGGAGAGCACGAGCTGGCGCGAGAGCTGCGCGGGATCGTGCGTGTCGAGCGTCACCACCGAGGCGAAGCCCAGCCGCGCCGACGCGGTGGGGACGAGCACCGAGGCGCAGTCGATGGGCACCGCCGTCTCCCCGGGCGGCGAACCCCGCACCGCGGCCGGCAGCCACTCGGCGAGGGTGCGCGCGCGCAGCGTGGTCACGTTCCTCGCTTCGAGCGCGTCGTACATCGCCGACAGCTCGGCCTTCGACGCGGCGGCCCGCTGCTCTCGCCACGGGAGCCAGGTATCGACGAGCGGCGCCTCCCAGGTGGGCGAGGTGGTGACGAGGCGCACCGTGCTGCCGACGCGGCGCGCGGTGAAGTACGGGCCCGGAACGCGCGAGGTGGAGAGGAGCGTCGGGTTCGCGAGATCGCTCACGTCGACCCAGGAGACGACGGTGCCGTTCGGGTACCACTGCTCGCAGTATCGGGAGGACCCGGACGCGCACCACGAGGGCAGCTCGCCGAGGCGCGGGTCGAAGACCGTGGAGAACACCACCAGCCGCTCGCCGTCGAGGAACATCTCGCGGGGCCGCCCCTCGATGGCCAGCGAGCCCTTGCGCGCCAGGGTGGACGCGGGCCACGTCGAGACCGTGTGCAGCGTGCGGCCCGAGAGCACGAACAGGCGCGTGCCGTCGTTCTTCACGAAGTCGGCCTCGTCGACGGTCGCGTACTGCGTGGTGGTGGTGGTGTACGCGGTGGGACCTCCCGGCGCCGCGAAGCTGCCCGCTCCGCCCCCGGCGCCGCCGCCGGAGACCGAGGCGCCCGCATCCACGCTCCCGCCGAAGCCCCCGGGCTGAAGCCGGTGCGAGGAGTCCCACCATCGCAGGGCCTCGAAGCGGCTCGACTCGAGAGAGACGCGCATCTGCCGCACGGCGCGGTCCTCGATGTGCTGCTCGAGCGCCGCGCAGGCCGTGGCGCCGCTGAAGCCCCTCAGGGTCGGCGCATCGGTGGGGGCGCCGCTCAGCACGTCGACGGCCCAGGTCGGCCGGCCAGGTTCCTCCTCTTGGGGCGTCACGCCCTTCTCGCAGCCCGCCGTCAACACCATCAGCGAAACCATCCACGCTCGTCGCATGCGTCACCCCTCGAGTGTTCGGCCGAGGCCTTGGACCCGCGAGGCGGTGCGCGTGGGACATCGGAATGCGACGGGGTTCAACCGCGCCGGCCTCTCCCTGCTAGGCTGCCGCGCCCTGGAGGGTACATGCGACGACTCGTGGTGGTGCTGCTGGTGTGTTCGGGGTGCGGAGTCAGCAAGGCGCAGTTCGAGAGCAAGTCCCTGGAGGCGGAGAACTACAAGCGGCAGTACCAGGACCAGTCCGACAAGGCGTCGGCCCTGGAGAAGAAGCTGGCGCAGGTCGAGCAGCGGGCCACCGAGGCCGAGGCGCGCGCCGCCGAGGCCGAGAAGGCCAAGACCCAGCTCGAGGAGCAGGTGTCCCAGGTGGACGAGCAGCGCCGCGCCACCGAGGCCAAGCTCGCCGAGGCCAACGCGCTCAACGCCCAGCTCTCGGAGGGGACCAAGAAGCTCCAGGAGGCCAAGGAGGCGCTGGAGAAGAAGTCGCACGAGTACGAGGCCCTGGCCACCAGCCTGCGCGACGAGATCAAGAGCGGGAAGATCGAGCTCTCCGAGCTCCGCGGCCGGATGGTGGTGAAGATGAAGGACAAGATCTTGTTCTCCTCCGGCAGCGTGAAGATCGCCAAGGAGGGCCAGGCCGCGCTGGGCAAGGTGGCCGAGGCGCTCAAGGGCGTCGAGGGCAAGCACATCCGCGTCGAGGGCCACACCGACAACGTGCCGGTGGACCCCAAGGGGCCGTTCCCCTCCAACTGGGAGCTGTCCTCGGCCCGCGCGCTCGAGGTGGTGAAGCTGCTCGCCGACGATGGCGTCCCCCCCGGGCTGCTCTCCGCGGCCGGCTACGGCGAGTTCCAGCCGGTGGCCAGCAACGCCACGCCCCAGGGCAAGAGTCTCAACCGCCGCATCGAGATCGTCCTGGTGCCCGGCGAGCAGGCGCCGGCCGCCGGCAAGGGTGTCGAGGCCAAGCCCAAGAAGGGGAAGTGACCATGCGACGACCCTCGGTTCTGGTGCTGTTGGCGATGCTCGGCGCAGGCTGCGTCACCCCCGCGCTCAACATGGACCTGCGCTTCGTGCAGGCGGGCGAGGGCGGCCCGCAGACCCGCTACGCGTACCGCGAGCCGGTGAACGCGGTGCTGGTGCGCGGCGCGCGCTTGCGCTTCCAGAAGCCCTCTGAGCTGCTCGGCGCGGCGGACACTCCCTCCGGAGGCAACCCGAGGCTCCTGATGCAGGCGGGCCGCAGCGTGGTGCCCGGCGACGGCGTGGTGCTGCTCGGCACCATCCGCACCGAGCAGACCGGCGGCAGCATCTCGACCTTGGTGGTGGTGACGGTGGTGCTCGAGTGCGCCGGGGCGAACATCGACGAGCCGGGCGAGCTGAAGGGCTGCAAGGGCTACGCGATGCGGGTGCCGCGGCAGTGGCCGGGCGAGGTGTACGCGATCTCCTCGGCGACGGTGTCGATGCTGCCCGAGGGCGGCACCGCCCGCGGCCGGATGAGGGCCAAGGGCGAGTCCGGCGCCTTCAGCGTCGAGCTCGACGGCGAGCTGGTCGCCAGCATGCTGGAGCTTCAGGCGCCGCCCGCTGCCGCTCCGGCGCCCTGATGGCCGTGCTCGGTGGCGTCGATTTCCGCCGAGCTTCCCGTTCAGGCTGAGCGAAGTCGAAGCCTGGTGAACACCGCGAACTGAGTTCGGCACCCTTCGACTCGTCGCAGGGTGAACGGTGGTCGACGCGAGTGACCGCCGCCCTGCGCCCCCAAGTCAGAGCTTCACGCGCACGCCGCCGTCGGGCAGCGGCCCGCGGCCCACGGTCCACGCCGCGTCGTGGCCGGTCACCACCTCTTTCAGCCGCCGCTGGTGCATGGGGAAGTTCGCCGTCACCGTGTCCACCACCACGATGATGTCGTCGATGCGGTAGAGCCGCACCAGCTCGGCGAGGCTGCGCTCGGTGTAGCGGTAGTCGACCACCACCAGCGCCTCGTAGTGCGGCAGCAGGTAGGGGGTGAAGACGTTGCCGAAGGAGTTCTTCACCACCATCGCCCGCCGCCCCGTCGTCGCCTCGGTGCGCACCAGCATCACGCCCCAGTCGCCGCCCAGGAAGGAGAGGTAGCCGGTGCCCTCCTCGTCGATGACCTTCGCCCGCACCGGCTTCTTCATCTTCGGGCCGGTGAAGCGCACCGCCTTCCACGGCACCGTGGGCTCGAAGTAGTCGGTCGGGTCGGTCACGTCCTTCAGCGCCGCGTCGCGCGTCATGCGGTAGAGCGAGCCCTGCGTCGGCGGCCGCGAGCGCTTCTCCATCGTGTCCAAGGCCACCGGGCGAATGCCGGCCGAGGCGCAGAAGGCGCTGTAGCCGTAGTAGGCGCCCAGCGCCGTCCAGTGGTGGTCGGTCTTGTAGAAGATGCTCTCGGAGGCGTGCGGCGCCAGCGCCGAGTAGACGTCGGCGAAGCGCACCTTGGGTTCGAGCCCGGCCTTCAAGACCTCGAGGTTCTCCTTCTCCGAGGCGGTGCGGCTCTTCGCGTCCTCGGGGATGTAGAAGGGCGTCGCCGTCGGCGTCACCACCACGAAGATGGTCTGCTTGGGAAAGGCCGCCGCGTAGCCGTTGATGATGCGCGCGAAGACCTGCGCGCTCTCGTCGGAGCCGTTGAAGAGCATCATGCCCCGGCCGCCGTGCACCAGGACGCCCGCGCGCACCGAGGTGGGCCCGGCGTCGAGCTCCAGGTCCGCCAGGCCTTCCGCCTCGAAGTCCACGCCGGCGTCGACGAGCCCCTCGGCCAGGCCGCCCTCCGGCGCGCCGCCGTCCTCGACGCCGCCCGCCGGCGCCTCCGCCTCGGCCACGAAGAGCTCGAGGCCCGCGTCGGCCTCACCCGGCGAGAGCTCGGCCAGCGCGCCCGCGTCCGAGACGCCGCCGTCCCGCTCGGTGCCTCGCGCCCACTGCTCCGAGTCCTCCAGCCCGCCCACCGCCGCCTCGTCGTAGACCCGCGTCTCCGGACGCAGGCCGCGCCGCTCGCGCAGGGCGAAGGCCACGCTCACGAAGCGCTCCCGCAGCGGGAAGTGGTCGGCGATGTAGTTCTCGATGTCCCGCGTGTAGCTGCCGTCCTGCAAGCCCTGCCAGGAGAGCTCGGGCCAGGCGGCCAGGCGGCGGTTCTCCACCATCGAGACGTCGGCGGCGCGGCGATCGACGAGGAACGCCACCCCCAGCGCCGCGAGCAGCACCGGCACCGTCACGGCGTTCAGCACATCGAGCCAGTGGGGGCGCGCGGTGGGCATCAGAAGCGGAAGTAGATGAAGGGGTTGTAGGTCTTGCCGACCAGCATCGCGGCGGCGACCAGCACCGTGGCCACGTTGGCGGCCACGCCGGCCAGCCCCGCGGCGACGGGGTAGGGCTCGAGCCGCGCCCGCACCACCCGGGCCACCGGCGTGCAGAGCAAGAGCGCCATCGCCAGCCAGAACACGTGCTCCTGGAGCACGGCCACCAGGTTCGGCCCGACCAGCGCCGCCTCGGTGGAGAAGAAGAGCAGCTTCAGGAAGGCGCCGAGCTTCGCGATGTCGGTGAAGTAGAAGAGCGCCCAGCCCACCACCACCACCGGCAGGAGGTAGGCGTGCTGGAAGGCGCGCGGCAGCTTCTCCAGCGCGCGGCGCAACACCAGCCGCTCCAGCGCGATGAAGGCGCCGTAGTAGAGCCCCCAGAGCACGAAGTTCCAGCTGGCGCCGTGCCACAGGCCGGTGAGGCCCCAGACGATGAAGAGGTTCCGGTAGGGCCTTCGCTCCTTCCCCCCCAGCGGGATGTAGACGTAGTCGCGGAAGAAGGTGGAGAGCGAGATGTGCCAGCGCCGCCAGAACTCCGTCACCGAGCGCGCGACGTAGGGGTGGTCGAAGTTCTCCTGGTAGTGGAAGCCGAACATGCGCCCCAGCCCGATGGCCATGTCGGAGTAGCCCGAGAAGTCGAAGTAGATCTGCAGCGTGTAGGCGGCGAGGCCGAACCAGCCCTCACCGACGGAGAGGTGCGCGACGTCGGCGTCCAGGTAGCGGTGCACCAGCTCGCCCGCGACGTTGGCGATGACCACCTTCTTGAACAGGCCCACGCAGAGGCGGCTGATGCCCGAGGAGAAGTCGGCCACGCGCTCGTGGTGATCGTCGATCTCCTTGGCGATGTGCACGTACCGCACGATGGGGCCCGCCACGAGCTGGTGGAACAGGCTCACGAACATGAGGAACTTGAGCCACGAGCGCTGCGCCTTCACCTCGCCCCGGTAGACGTCGATGACGTAGCTGATGGTCTGGAAGGTGTAGAACGAGATGCCGATGGGCAGGGCGAAGCCGGGCGGAGTGAAGCGCGTGCCGAGCAGCTCGTTGACCGTCTCGACGATGAGGCCGCTGTACTTGAAGGTGCCGAGCAAGGAGAGGTTGACGGCGAGCGAGGCGACCAGCGCCACCTTCGCCCACGGCGTGCCGCGAAGGCGCTCGATGACCCGGCCGACGCCCCAGTCCCAGCTCGCGGAGAAGATGAGGAGCGAGATCCAGATCGGCTCTCCCCACGCGTAGAACGCGAGGGAGAAGAGCGTCATGGTCACGTTCTTCCACGTGGCGTTGTTCCACGCGTAGTGGACCAGCAGGTTCGCCGGCAGGAAGAGGCAGAGGAAGACGAGGCTGGCGAAGACCATCGGCGCGCTGGACGCGGCAGTGTAGCAGGGGACGCACGCGCGTCACGCCGGTGGCCGGCTCAGGGCGCGGGCTCGGTGGGCGCGGCCTTGGCCTCGGCCTGCTTCTTCGCCGCCGCCTCGCTCACCTTGGCGAGATCCTCGAGGCCCTTCTCGAAGGGGGGCCCGAGCATCGCGTCGTTGCTGACGACGAGGTGAATGAGCTTGCCGACGAAGGAGTTGTTGCCGTCCATCGCCCAGGTCACCTTGGTGCCGGCGCCCTCGGGGACGAAGGTGAAGGTGGCCTGGTTGGTGGCCTGGAAGGGCTTGATGAACTCGAGCTTGATGCCGACGTGCTTCGGCGCCTCGCTCTGCTCGATGGTCATCGAGCCCTCGCCGACCTTGTCGTTGCCGGTCCAGCGCATGACGGCGCCGACGCCCTGGGCCGCGCCCGAGTACGAGAGCTTCTCGGAGGCGTCCATCTTGCCGAACGGGTTCCACGGCTCCCACGCGTGGAGGTCGTTCACCTGCGCGAAGACGACCTCCGGCGGCGCCTGGACCACTCTCGAGCGCTCGAAGTGGAACGTCGCGGGCTGCACCGCCGCCACGACGAGCAGGAGGGCCACGAGCACCGCGACGCCAATGCCGATCTTCTTCACCATGAATGACCTCGGGGAAGCGGGGGAAAGGGCGTTGTCTGCGCGGCGAGGCGCCGGAATGCAAGGGAAGGTGAGGGGAATTCGGCAGCTTCGACGGGCTCTGTGGCAGAAGGCACGCGGTGAGCTCTCGGCCCACACTCCGCGCCGCGCCGCGCCGACCTTATAGGGGCGACGCGCTCGCGCTCGCGGTGCTCTGCCTCGTCACCTCGGCGCACTTCGTCGCCAGCGAGCACCTCACCAGCGCGGCGGCGTGGCGGACGCCGCTGCAGTTCTCCGGGGACGCGGTCTTCGAGCTCGCCGGCCTGCGGTCCGCGTCCAGCGCCGGCGCGCGCTGCCTGTGGAACCGCGCGGAGCCCAGGCTGGGCGCGCCCTTCGGCGCCGACTGGGCGGACTTCCCCGGCACCGACGAGTTGCGGGTCTGCGCGGGCGGCCTTCTTGCGAGCGCGTTCGGCGCGCCGGTCGCGGTGAACGTCCTCTTCGCCTTGGCGACCCTGCTGGCGGCGGTGGGGCTCTACCTCGCCGCGCGGAGCCTGGGCGCCGCGCCCGCGCCCGCCGTCGCCTGCGGCCTGCTCTACGCGCTCTCGCCGTACCTCTTCACCCGGAACGTCCAGCACCTGGGGCTGAGCTTCTTCGGCCTGGTGCCCCTCGGGGTGGTGGCCTGGCGCCGCCTGGCGCAGCCGCTGCGGAAGCGGCATCGCGTGACGGGGCGGCTGGTCGCGCTCTCGGCGCTGCTCGGCGCGCAGACCATCTACTACGCCCTCTACTTCGTCATCGGCGCGGGGATGGCGGGCGTGCTCCAGGCGCTCCGACGGAATTGGCGCGCGGCCTTCGTGAGCGCGCTCTGCATCGCCGCGGCGCTCGCGGTGGTGCTGGCGCTGAACGCCGACACCTTTCGGCTCTGGGCGAGCGAGGGCCGAAACCCGAACGCCTTCGCGCGCAGCCCGCACGACGCGGTGGTGGCCGGGCTGTGGCCGGAGCAGCTCTTCCTGCCCAGCCCCTTCCACCGAGTCCCCCTGATGCGCGAGGCGGTGGCGCCCTACGCGCGGTGGGTGGGCGGGCGAGGGGAGTACCCGAGCGCGTACCTGGGGCTCGCCGGCGCGGTGTCGCTGGTCTGGCTCGTGGTGGAGGGCGCTCGCCGCTTCCTGCGCACGCGCTCGCTGGGGCCGGCGGCGCGCTCGGCGGCGGTGGTCTTGGCGTGGGTGGCGGTGGCGCTGCCGGTGGGGCTCCTCGCGGGGTGGGCGCGGCTGTCGGGCATGGCGCTCTTGCGCTCGAACGATCGGGTCAGCGTCGTCCTGTCGGCGGTGGCGCTCTTGTGGCTCGCGGTGAAGCTGACGCGGTGGACGGCGAAGCGGCCCCAGTGGGTGCGCGCGGCGGTGGCGGCGGGCGTGGCGGGCTTGGGGCTTCTCGAGCAGGTGCCGCTCACCGACGCGGACGTCGACCCGGACTTTCCGGCGAAGCTCGCGGAGACGGTGGCGGGCACGCGGCGCTTCGTCGAGGGGCTCGAGGCCCAGAGCGCGGAGCCGCGGCGCGTCTTCGTCTACCCGCCGTCCACCTTCCCGGAGGACCCGGCGCCGCCCTTCAAAGACCCCTATCGGCCGCTGGCGCCCTTCGTGGTCTCGACGAGCGCGAGCTTCAGCGCGGGCGGGGTGCACGGCCGGCGCGCGGGCGACTGGCCGAGCGAGGTGGCGAAGCAGGGCGACGACGACTTCGCGCGGGAGCTGGTGGCGAAGGGCTTCTCCGCGCTCATCACCCAGGAGGCCGCGTGCCCCGAGGCCACCTGCGGCGGGCGGCTCACCGGGGTGATCGCGAGGCTCCCGAACGCCCGCCGGCTCGACGTCGAGGGCGCCGGGTGGTTCGGGTGGGTGTGGGACGCCCGGCCGTGACGGGCGCATAGTCGTCGACCAGCTCGAGCGTCGTGTCAGGTGGGAGCGCGAACTCGTGCGAGCACTCGCCACAGCGCAGACGAGGGTTCTCGAACTGCTCAAAGCTCTCGTGGGAGACCTGCAGTCGCATCCCGCCCGGCCAGCCCACGACCCTTCGCTCGCGAACGAGATCCTCGACGTACCGAAATACGAGGTCCTCTTTCCCTTCCGACAGGCCATCCCAGCCGCAGCGCGGACACCGAAGCGTCGACATGAGGCCAACTGAGCACGCGCTGGGCGAAGAGGGAGCTCCCCGCCGTCAGGCGGCCAGGAGCTCACGGAAGGAGCGCAGGCATCGCTCCTGGTGCTCGGGAGACCGGTAGCCGAACGGAAGAGACGCCAAGAGCAGGCGAACGCGCCGTCGACCCGATGTCACGGTGGAAACCGTCGCGGGCGCCAGGTCGTCCTCTCCCAGGTGCGGATACATCAGCACCGTGTCGACTTGAGAAACGTCGGCGAGCGACGCATAGGCGAGCGCTTGGTGCAGATCGGCTCGGTGCGTTTCTCGCACATCGTCGGAAACTCCGGCCCAGCCCTTGCGCGACAGAAGACGCAGGTGCTCTTTGTACTTGGCGTCGATCCACACCGTGCGGTTGGCGCCACGCAGCTCCACGTCGGGAGCCAACGAGCCCATGGAGCGCGCCGGACCACGCCACTGCAGCGCGCGCCGCGCCGATTGGAAGGGCGTGGAGACGAGCCCGGTCCGCCCAGCCAAGGCCTGTGCGAACGAGGCGACCCATGACTCCCACACGGCGTCGATGGAGAGGTCCCACGCCATACCGTCGAGGCTTCGTGAGCCGCCGAGCCCGCGCTCCTCCGCGACCCAGGTCATTGCCTCGAGCGCCGCGCTGACCCACTCAGAGAGATCGTCGTTTGTCGGGCTCGCAGCCGGCCGTCGGTGCAAACCGGGTCCCAGCGCGGCGTGCAACTCAGCGGCGCGAGAGAGCAGGTGCTTTGCCGGAGGAGACCACGCGACGGCGGAGAGGTCATCCGCCAGGCGCGCGAGCGTCCAGCGCACCGAGGCGATCAGCTCCGGGTCGTCGTCCGGCTCCGTGAAGTGGCAGGGGAAGGTCGTCCAGTCTCCGCGCGCCACATGCGACGTCGCCCACCGACTCCACTCGACCCGGCCGCGCGGGCTGGCGCGCCGCTCGGAGCGCTCGACGAAGCCCCGGCGGCGATGGCGCAGCAGGCCCGCGATTCGTTCGATGACCGGCCCCGCCACCAGCCAGGGCGGTACCTCGCGTGCCGAACCCGGAACCAACGCCGCGCCACCCAGACTTGGTTCCACGGAGAAGCCGATGGTGTTGAACACCGCGCCAAGAGCGCTCCAGCGAAAGCGCGGCTCGATCAGCAGGCCCGTCGCCACGCGTCGAGTCGAGGGGTTCACGAGCGGCACGGCGCCGATGCGGGAGCCGGGGCGTAGGAGGACGCTCAGCTCGGGACTCGAGCGCACCTCGGTTCGGACCTCGAGGCGGCGGAGGCCGGCCCGGTTCGCCTCGAGGAAGGGCTCGACCCAGCGGTCTCCTTCGGCGCCGACGTCGCTCTTGGAGACGGCGATCGGCTCGCCGTGATCGACGGCCTTCAACAGAGGCCGCTCCGGTTTGCGCGGGGAGGGCCGCGCCGTGCGAGACCGGCCTTTCTTGGTGCGACCGCGCGGCATCAGCGCTCCAGGAGCCGGCTCTCGATGCGGTCAGCGAGCCCTGCGATGGCTTCGCTCGCTGAGCCGCAGAGCTTCTCCTCGAGGTAGTGCTTGAGGAGCGGCACCAGCTCGAAGCGCAGCCTTCGCGCCACGCGGTCGGCGCGCATCGAAGCGTCGAGATCGGGCCGAGGGTCGAGGAAGTAGGCGTGACCTGGCACCAGGCGCAGCGTGTCCTCGTCGGCGTACTCGGTGAAGGTGTGGATGCAGTCGCTGAAGCAGTCGATCGCGAGCTCCACGCGCTCTCGCTGGACGGCCTCGAGGTCGGGCCAGAGCTCGACGAACGCAAAGCGCCGTCGAATGGCGATGTCCATGCGCGCGATGCTGCGGTCCGCAGTATTGCGCGTACCGAGCACCAGGAGCTGCGGCGAGAGGCGGAGCTCGGCCTCGTGCTCTCGAGGCGTGTGTGGCAGACGGACGCTTCGGGCTGACTCGGCGCCCTTGCTGCCCTTCGCCGCGTCTGAGGCGCCCACTTCGAAGAGCACCACTGCCTCACCGAGGACCCGCGCGAGATCGGCGCGGTTCAGCTCATCAATCAGCAGAAGGTGCTCGTTATCTCTCGCCAGCGCGTTCGCAACCAACAGGTCGCCGGCGCGCACATCGAATGCCAGACCCTGCGCCGTCGGCCGGGGGAAGAGGCCGACGATGAAGTCCTCGTAGGTTCGAGCGGCGTGGAACTGAACTCGAGTCGAGGAGCCGATGCGTTCGGCGAGTTGGTAGGCAAGCCGCGTCTTGCCGGTTCCGGGAGGCCCCTCCAAGACGACGAAGCGCCGCTCGCGAAGGATGTCCAACACCTCCGCCTCCGTGCGCTTCGGGAAGACGGCGCCGGCAACATCGTCCAGGCGCTCCTTCCAGCGACCGTTGAAGGTTCCGGTGAAGGGCGCGCCGTGCTCGTGGAAGAAGAGGTCCAGCAGGTCGATCACTGCGTCGGCATCACGCGCCTCGCGGACTGGCACGGCGGCGTAGACGACGCGCCCATATGACTTGAGCGCCGAGGGAATGTCGGGCCAGCGCGCGCTCACCACCGGAGGCACGTCCGTCGCGACGTCGAGCAGGTCAGGCTTCACCCATACTTTGCCGCGGTGGAGCCGAGAGAGCGCCCGCAGGCGCCGCGCGTGCCCCGGCCGGCCGAGGATGGCCGTGTCCGCACCGAAGCCATCGGTGCCGATGACCAGCACCGCGACGCTGCCCTTCTCACCGGGAAACCAGACGAAGGACGTTCCCTGGTAGGGCCCGGAGGTGGGGTTCTCGGCGGTGATCCACCCGGCGTATGAAGCGGCATCGTCCTTCTTCTGCAAGTTCACGCGCACCTGGAACCGGCCCTTGTGGTGCGCGGCTTTGTGATAGCGCTCGTCGTACACGCGGTCGAGGAGCTCTCGGACGTTCTCCGTCTCCCCCATGAGCTCCCATGCGCGGCCCTGCGTCATGGCCTCGATCAGCTCTTTTGTTGCGCTCACGTTCGTCCCTCCCGATGAGGCGACGACGCTACCTGACGCGCGACGAACGCGATGAGGATTCACGTCGTGGCGTCGGCTCCTTCGGGGCGCTTCACGCCACGCGGCCCCGCACCACGGTGACGCTCACGGCCACTTCGCGTTCCAGCCCATGTTCGACAGATCGACGCAGGCCCCGCCCGGCAGCGGCGCGTCGGTGCCGATGCTCCACTCCACGAAGTGCAGGCTCATCCCGCTGCCGGCGAAGCTGCCCGAGACGGACACGCCGCCGAGGACGGTCTCGGTGCCGGTCTGGTAGCTCACCGTGCCGGACTGCGCGAGGAAGATGCGTGCGCAGACCCCCGCGTCGAGGTTGCAGTTGGCGCCGTAGTGCACGCAGTCAAGGCAGCTGAAGTTCGAGGTCGGCCCCAGCACCACCGACCGCGGGAAGAGGGCCGGCCGCAGCGGCGTCGCGAAGCGATCGACGGCCACCACGTCGGTGAAGCCCGTCCCCAGAATCGAGCCCGACGCCACGATGCGCGCGCCCCAGTCGGAGGTGCGCCCGAAGCCCGCGTCGAGAGCGTGGAAGCCCCGCGACGGGTTGAAGGGGCCCACGGGCGGGACCTGGAAACAGCCGCCGCCGGTGCCGCCACCCGTGCCACCTGCGCTGCCCCCGCCGGTGCCGCCGCCGGTGCCGCCGCCCATCCCCGAGGGACGGCAGCGGTCGGTCTGGCACATCATCCCCGAGGGGCAGACCTGGCAGCCGCCGCCCGGCGGGCCGCAGCTCCCGTTCAGGCTGTTGTCGGGCGCGTGCGCGCAGGAGCCGTCCGCGCGGAGGCAGCCGTCGGAACAGCCGCCGCCGTTCGGCACGCACTGGAAGCTCGAGCACACCGCGCCCTGCTGCGTGCAGTCCTGGCACGGCTGACCATTGGTGCCGCAGGTGTTCGGGTTCGCGTTGTTCGGCGCCTGAACGCACTGGCCATTGAAGACGCAGCCCGGGCAGGTGATGCCGTTGCCGCCACCGGTGCCCGCGCTTCCGCCTCCGGTGCCCGCGTTTCCACCGCCGGTGCCCGGGTTCCCGAACGGGCCGACGCACACGCCGTTCCCGTTGCACGAGTCGCCCGAGGCGCACACCTGGCAGGCCGCGCCGCTCCGGCCGCAGAACGCCTCGACCGTCCCCGTCATGCACACGCCCGCGCTGGTGCAGCAGCCGGTGCAGTCGCCGAGCTGGCAGTGGCCGGGCCCGCAGGACGGCGCGAGCGCGAGGAGGAAGCCTCCGATGACGCCGAGGACGAAGACGCGGGAGCGCGAAAGCATCCAGATTCGATAGCACTGCTTCGGGGGCGCTGTCTTCCCACCTCGCCTCGACAGCCCGATCCCCGCGACGGTACGGTGCGCCGGTGCGCTTCTCCCGCCCGCTCTCGCCTCGCGCTCCGGCGGCGGCCGCGGGCGCGGTGAGGACGATGGCGGGCGACGTCCACCTGGAACGCGCCGAAGGGCGCCGACCTCTCGTGGTGCGGCCGGAGCGCCTCGGTTCGGCTCATGGCGGTGATCGCTCGCGTCGACCCACGTTCACCCTGAGCGGAGTCGAAGGGTGCCGAGCTCAGCTCCACTTCGGGACCGTACAGTCGGCAGGGTTCGACTTCGCTCACCCTGAACGGGAGGACCGTTTGATCGATCCAGGTGGCCACCGCCATCAGGGCGGCGAGCGCTCGGGTCGAGTCAGCCCGCTCTGCCCGAGTCCTTCGACTTCGCACAGGCCAGGCTGCGCCGAGGGGCTCCTGCTCGCCGCCGCGTTCCTCCTGGCCGCCTGCCCTCCCTCGCCGAGCGCCGCCGACTCCGGCCCCGACGCACCGTTGGTCGAAGCGTGCGCCCAGGGCTTCGAGCCCGCGGCCGACGGCGTGGGCTGCGATGCCACTCTCCCGGCGACCGCCTGTCCACCCGGCACCCGCGCAAGGCTGGGCTTCTGCGAGTGTCAGCCGGTGGGGTGGACGAGCTGCCCGGCCGGCTTCGAGACCGATCCCTCCGGCTGGGGCTGCGCGGCCATCCTCCCCGCCACGCCGTGCACGGGCGCGACCCGCGCGGCGCTCGGCTCGCGGCAGTGCGTGCCGGTGGGCGACTGCGCGGCGCCTTTCCCTCCGGCGAACGCGACCGTCTTCGTCGACGCCGCCGGCCCGCTCGACGCCACGCACTTCCACACCATCTCCGAGGCCGTGGCCGCGGCGCCGCCCGACGCGGTCATCGCGGTGGAGGCCGGCACGTACACCGAGAGCCTGCTCTTCACGAAGAGCGTGACGGTGGTGGGCCGCTGCGCCGAGCGGGTGGTGCTGAGCGGTGGCGCCGGGCCCTCCGCGGCCCTGCGCCTGGGCAGGCCCGAGACCGTCGCCGTGCGGGGCCTCTCCGTCGTCGACCACCTGGACGCGGTCGCCCTCGGCAGCGGTGGAAGGCTCTCGCTCGACGACTGCGTGCTGGAGAAGAACCGCTCCACCTCCCTGCTCATCGGAGGGAGTGGCACGCGCCTCTCGCTCGCTCGCTCGGCGGTGCGGAACACGGTGCCCGACGCCTCCGGCGCCTACGCCGTCGGCGCCGACGTCTCCGCCGGAGCGACCCTCGAGCTCGTGGACACGGACTTCACCGGCCACGTGGGCACCGCGGTGCACACCTACGACGCGGGCTCGCTCGCGCGCCTCACCCGCTCCGTCGTCGCCGACACGCTCCTGAGCACCGCCGGCCTCGACGGGCGAGGCTTCGCGATCGACGAGGGCTCGCGGGTCGAGCTCACCCAGGTCGCCGTCCTGCGCAACCACACCTGGGCCCTGGTGGTCGACGGCACCGCGACGCTGACCGACACGCTCATCGCCGACACCTTGCCGGCCGCCGACGGCGAGCTCGGGCGGGGCGTGGAGGTCTCGCCCACCGGCCGCTTCACGCTCACCGGCGGAGCCATCGTGAACAGCCACGACGTGGGCCTCATCGCGCGCGGCCAGGGCTCCTCGGCCACGCTCACCCACGCGGTGCTGCGGGGAACGACGCCCACCGGCCAGGGGCTCGGTGGCGTGGCCTTCACCATTCGCGACGACGCCACGCTCGTGGCCTCGGGCTCGGCCTTCGTGGACAACGTGAACGCCGGTGGCACCTTCCTCGAGGCGAGGGTCGGCGGCGAGGCAAGCCTCAGCGACTGCCTGGTGGCGGGGACGACGGCGTTCGGGCCGACCGGCCGGGCGGCGGGCCTCGTCGTCGACCCCGGCTACCACGCGCTCCTCGACGAGCTGACCTTCGATCGCAACACCGAGGTGAGCCTGTATGTCGAGGGCCGGGTGGAGGCGACGGCGCTGGTGGTGCTGCACACCGCCGTGTCGCCCGCCGGGAAGAACGGCGTGGGGGTCGCGGTGAACTACCAGGGCGCCCTGGTGCTCGAGCGCGCCCTCATCGCCCACAGCGAGACCGCCGGCATCGAGGTGCTCAATGCCGGCACCACCGCCACCATCGTCGACACCGTGGTGCGGGACAGCGCGCCCCAGCCCGACGGCGGCTTCGGTCACGGCCTCATCGCCGAGGGGCTCCTCGAGGGCGGGCCCGACGTCACGGTGAGGGGCTCGCGCTTCACCGGGCATCCGCTGGGCGGTGGCCTCCTCTTCGCCGCCGCCAGCGCCCGCATCTCGCGCTCGCTCGTCGATCACGACGCGGTCGGCATCCACGTGCAGCAGGGCTCGCGGCTGGTGGTGGGCGACGCGCCGCCGGACGGAGGCGCTCCCTTCGACGTCGTCGTCTCCACCGACACCCGCTTCGTCGACGTCACCACCCGCGTCGGCGTGGGAGAGCTCGCGCTGCCGGACACGGTCGGCCCGCACCGCTGAGGCACGAGCGTCAGCGCTGCTGGTCCTCGCGGATGCCGGTCGTGATGGGCGGCAGCGGCACCGTCCCCGCGCCGAGGCGCACCAGGTCGTCGACGAACTCCGTGTCCCGCGAGACGGCCACCACCCCCGCGTCGGGGAGCGCCGGCGCGCCGTCGACCTCCACCAGCACCAGGTCTTGCACGTGCAGCGCCACCGGGTGGTCGCTGATGAAGGAGCGCCGCAGGGCCCCGGCCGCGCCCTGGGCGAACACCACCCCCACCGCGCTCGCGCGGCGCACCCAGGTGCCGTCGAGCTCGAGCTGGCCGCCCTCTCGCGCCATGGCGCCGTACCCGAAGCGCCCGTCGGGGATCGGCACGACGCCGTCGAGGAGCGACCCCTTCACCACCGCGCGGGCAGTGGGGCCCAGGGCGTGCACGCCCACGTCGTGGCTGTCGAGGAGCGCCGAGTCTTCGATGGACAGCGTGCCGCTCACCACCTCCGCGGCGCGGCCGAAGTAGCCGTAGGCGTCCGGCTGGGTGTGGGCCAGGAGACAGCTCGTGAGGCGCAGCGAGCTGTCGGCGTCGCCCACGAAGACGGACATCTCGTGGTTCTCCACCAGGGCCGAGCGCGTCACCGTCGCCGAGGCGCCTCCCTGCACGTTCACCGCGCGGCCGGTCTGGCCCTGGCCGTTGACGAGGTTGCCGCGGACGAGCGCGTCCTCCACCGCCACGCTGGCGCGGGTGTCGGCGAGGATCCCGGCGGTGAGGTTGCGCACGAGGCCCCCGCCGATGACGGTGGCGCTGGCGCCTTCGTCGACCATGAGCCCGGCGCCGTTACCGGTCTCCCCGGGGCGCGGCATCGGCGGGCGGTTGTCGCGCACCAGGCACTGGGTCAGCGTCGCCTGGCTCGGGACGCCGCCGTCGTCGCCGGCGCCCCACGCGTAGACGCCCACCCCTTCGTTCTCGAAGACGCTGGAGCGCGAGAGCTCGAGGCGGCCGGCGGACTCGGCCACCGCCCCCTGCACCAGGGGCGCGTCGGGGTCGGCAGCGTTGCGCTGGGTGAAAGCGAGCAGCGAGCCGTCACCCACCGCCACGCCGCCTCTCCCCGCCACCAGCGCCGCCTGGTGGTTCATCACCAGCGCGGTGCCGCTGAAGGCGAGCGAGGCCCCGTTTCCCACCAGCGCGCCGACGCCGAGGCCCGCGAGGCCGTTGGGGCTGCGCTGCGTGTCGCGTATCAGGCTCCTCACCACGGTCGCGGTCGCCGGGGCGTCGAGCACGGCGAGGCCGATCTCCCGGTTGTCGACCAGCGCGCACGAGGTGAGCGTGGCGGACGCGCCCTGGGCCTGCACGTTCACCCCGTGGCCGAGCGTGCCGTCGGGCAGCGGCGCGGTGGCCCTCACCACCGACACGACGATGGAGGCGGTGCCGCCCTGCACCACGTTGACGCCGAGGATGCGGTTCTTCACCACCGCGACCCGCTCGAGCTCGAGGCGCGCGCCGAAGTCGACGTAGACCCCGAGCCCGCTCGTGCCGGCGAGGTTGGACCTCGTGTCGCGCACCACGCCGTCGCGGAGGGTCAGCTTCGTGCCGGCGCCGGTGGCCAGCATGCCGACCCCCTGGGTCTCCACGACGGCGGCGAAGGAGAGCTCCGCGCTCGCGCCGTCGGACACGAAGGCGCCGTAGCCTTGGCCGTCCGAGGCGGCGAAGGTGCCGCGCACGATGCCCCGGGACAACGTGAGCCGGCTGCCCTGGCTGCTGGCGAAGACGGCCATGGCGCGATTCTCGACCAGGGCGCAGTCGGTGAGCGCCACCTGGGCGCCGAGGAAGGCTCCGGCGCCCTCGCCCTGGGCGCCGCTGGTGGTCGCCCGCGTCCTTCGAATCGCGCTGCGGGAGGCGGTGATGCGCGAGCCGGCGCCCGAGGCGTAGAGCCCCTTCTCGCGGTTGTCGTCGAGCAGCACGCCCTCGAGGGTGAGCGCGCCGCCCGCCTCCACCACCGCGCCGCCGCGATGGCCGATCACCGAGAGGCCGCGCACCTCCACCGCGTCGGTGCTCATGACCGCCAGGCCCGGGGCGGCGCCGCCGTCGCTCTGGAGCACCACCCGCTCGGGGCAGCGGCCGACCACGCGCAGCGGCTTGGCGAAGGCGAGCGCCTCGACGTAGCGCCCGGACTCCACCGCCACGGTCGCGCCGGGGGGCGCCGCCGCCACCGCCGCCGAGAGGGAGCGGAAGTGCGTGGCGTCCTCGGTCGAGAGGGCCTGGTCGACGAAGAGCGTGGCCTCGGCGGGAGGGAAGGGCGCGCCGCAGTCGCCCACGCTCACGCAGGCGCTGGAGCCGAGGCGCTCCACGGTCGCGCCCGAGCAGGAGGAGGGGAGGACGGCGTCGCAGCCCCAGCCGGAGGGATCGGGGGTGAAGCCGCCGTCGCAAGAGGTCCACCCGACGGGCTGGCAGGCGCGGCTGCCGAGCGTGGCGAAGGTGCCCGGCGGGCAGTCGCCCTCGGGCACCACGTCGACGCAGCCCCAGCCGGAGGGATCGGCCTCGAAGCCCTGGGGGCAGGTGGTCCACCCGACGGGCCGGCACTGGGCCGAGCCGAGCGCGGGCATGGTGCCGGGCCCGCAGGCGTCGGGCGGAGGAGCGAGCGGCTCGCAGCCGTGGCCGTTGGCCCGGGGCACGCGGCCCTCGAGGCAGAGGCCTGGTGGGCCGGCGTCGGGCGCGGCGGCGGGCGGGCAGGCCGAGAGGAGCAGCGGGAGCGCGACGACGAGGAGCCGCGGGGCGGGAAGGACCACCGCGCGAGCGTAGTCGATGCGCTCGCGGTGCGTTCGGGGTGATGGCGGTGCGTGCGCGCGAGGACGTCGGGCGGCGCGGCCAGCGAGAAGGCGCCGCCGCCCAGGCGCGGACGCCGCCCTCGTCCCGCCCGAAGCCTCAGTACGACACGAGGAGATCGAGCGTGCACATCGTGTAGCCCTGAGCGACCCCGCTGTTCTCGCCGCAGAGCACGCAGGCCGGGTAGCTGGTCGTCTGACCCTGGAGCTCGATGGTGTGCGAACCGGCGGCCAGAGTTGCGCCGTCGTGAATGCTCCAGGTGCCGTGGACGGGGTCAGCGCCGTTCGGTGGCGTGCCGGTGATGCGCTGGCCCCAGGTGGCGTCGCCGCGCGCGACGCCGTCGACCACGAAGCGCAGCCCGGCATAGCAGGCGCCGGTCGCGCCCAGGGCGTAGCGCACCGTGCCGTCGCCGAGCAGCGTCACCTGCGCCGACGCGAGCAGCGTGAACGTCTTGGTCAGCCCGGGGATGGTGGTCCACCCCTGCCCCTTGGCGAGCGCGGCGGTGCGATCGAGGTGGTACGCCACCGAGGTGCCGGGGCTGCCGAGCGAAGCCGCTCCGCCGGCGGGGCCGGTCGGCCCGATTGGACCCGCGGGTCCCTGCGACCCGATGGCTCCCGTCGCGCCGGCGGGGCCGGTCGGGCCCGTCGGTCCGGTCGCTCCAGTGGGGCCGGTCGGCCCGGAGGGTCCTTCTGGGCCGGTCGCGCCGGCCATGCCCGGGTCTCCGCTGGCGCCCTTCTGCCCCGGTGGCCCCTGTTGCCCGGCGGGTCCGGCGGCTCCGGTGGGCCCCGTGGAGCCGGTGCAGGCCGCGATGATCACCAGGGCTCCCCACAGCGTTCGTCGAGTCATGTTTCCCTCCAGGCGGGGGCGAGGCCCGCGGACGCCGCACGCTATCACCGTGCTCCTCGAGGACCGCTTCCCAACCAGGCGAGGTCCCCATGGGAGGAGCGGTACCATCGCGGTGCGCTCCTGCGTGTCGCCCCTCCTGGCGACGCACCAGATCACGCTCCGCTGCGTGCCTTCTTCAGCATCATTACGAGCTCGTTCGCATTTTCACGGGGTGCGCGAAACTCTCCTCGGCGTCGAGATCGAAAGTCTGATCCGCGACAAGGCCGCGGTGCCCCTGCTGCTTCTTCACGACGGTTCGCGGCCACACCCGCAGGCGGGCTCCGTCCTTTGCGCTTTCGACTCGCACCACGGCGTAGCCGTGGCGGCGCTCCTGCCCTCCGGCGAGGTGCTCGAGTCCGAAGAGCGAAGTGGTCTGCAACGAGTGCTGCATCGGGGCTCCTCCCAGGGAGGTCACCGTCGAGCGGTTCTCGTGCATGTGACCGAAGAGGTGTGCAGCGAAGCGGCCAGGCGGCGCGATCTCCGCGGCGAGCGCCTCGCGCCCACGGGGCGACAACCAGTCAGGGGGGTGGTGGGTGCACAAGAAGAGGAAGTCGGCGCCCTCTCCGACGAGCCACTTGTGAAGGTTGCGATTGTCATCGGTCGAGAGCTGCGCTGCATCCAGCCCGAGCAATCCCCGGTGCGGCGCCTCCCGTTGCCCTCCGAGGCTCTTTCCGTCAGTCAATTGGAGGAAGGCGCTGTTCAGGCCCAAGAAGCCGACGCGCATCGTGGTGCTTGCAGCGATCGTCGCGAGGTCCCCAGGCAGCCTCCCTGCCAACTCGGCCCTGGGCCTCGGAAACGGATGGCTCGCCCACCACGCTTTGTACTGCGCGAAGGCGTCTTCGACGACCCGCCGGTAGTCCGACTTCGGTTCCTCGAACAGCGCACGACGCGCGTCGTCGTGTCGGTCGAGCTCGAGCAGAATCTTGACTGCCGGATCCAGTGCGTTTCGCCACTCGAGATCGTGGTTTCCCGGGATCGCGACGAATTGCGGGCTCGAGCCAAGCGCGTTGAGCTCCTTCCACAGTTCCCCGAGGGTCTCGTTTAGCTGGGTGTATTCTTCCTTCTTCCCGCTCTGGCTCAAATCGCCCGTGAAGACGACCGCATCCCATGGACCAGTTCTCGGGCGTAGCATCCAGAGATCGGCGACGAGTGCCTCGAACATCGTCGGCCATAGGTGCCTCTGCCCCGGCAACCCATGGTGCAGATCGCTGAGATGCAAGAAGCAGAACGAGCGCACCTCCGACGGGTTGGTCGATGCTCGAAGATCGCTCGGAATCGCCGAAGCCGTCACCGGCGCGACGGTCGCGCGCTGTGACTTCGGAGCAGCCGCAGAGCTGGAGGTGTCCTCGAGTGTCCCTAGTTGAACGAGCTCGTCGATCGCGACCTCGGTGTCGATCTGGAACGCGTGCGCCCACGCAATCGTTCGAGGGTGCTTGGGGCCATGGGCGATGACGAGGGCCGCAAGCAGGTCTCGTCGATGTTCGTAGTGGAGCCTGTCCAGCATCTGATTGCGAACTTCGCGTTGGGAGAGGGCCTCGTGGAGCGTGTCGGCGAAGTCGCGCCCGGCAAGCACCAGGGCGGCACAGATCGCCGTGCGCTCCCAGGGCGAGCCAGCCTCCTTCAGCATGGTCTCGAGGCGTCGAACGTTCCGCTCTCCGCCGCGCCGGCCGAGCGCGAGCGCCGCAGGCCAACGCTCCCAGTCATGTGCCCCTGCGGTTGCCGCCTCCAACTCGTCAGTGTGCAGCGAAGGGAAGTAACCGAGCGCCCATATCGCGTGCGGCCGGCTCAGGTTTCCCATGAGGTGCTCGCGAAACTCAGCCTCGAGGCCCGGCTCGTTCGGTGCAGCCCAAGGCAGCAGTCGGGCGAAGTGCTTGACGGTCGAGGGGGTCTTGAGCTCGTAATTGACCCTTCGCACGACTCGACAGGCTTCAACGCCGCCGAGGTCCGCCAGAGCGCCGCACGCTGCGCCGCGCAGGCTGTGACCCTCGTCGGCGTCGATCGCCGTCGCTTTCAGGTGTGGAAGGCTCCGCGAGCCTCGAATCGTCCCCAGGGCACCGATCGCCAGGTGACGGAGTCGCGACGAGGAGTGAGACAGCCAGTTCGTGACGAAGGGATCAATTGCCTGCGCCGTATGGAGCGAGAACGACCGCTCGAACATGTCGTCGTAGGAGGGTGCGCGTGAGCCGTCGTGGTGAAGCCCGCGCTCGAACATGTCGGCCGCGTAACGCAGAGGGGCGCCTCGCATGACGCCGGTGTCGTGGCCGGTCTCCACCAGCGCAGAAAGGGCCTCGATCGCATACGAGGCCAGCTTCTCGTTCGAGTGGCTGGTCTGGAAGACCGCCTCTTGGATTCGCCACATGTGGCCTTCGCAGCCGGCGCGACCGATCGCCGCGATGGCGAGACGATTCACGTCGAAGTCAGTGTGCTCCAGCAGGTGGAAGAGAGCGTTCTCGATCTCTCGACTGTCGGAGCGCGGAAACGAGTAGCCCGCGAGATTCTTCGCATCCCACTTCCCGGTCTCGAGGATCCCAACCAACTGCTCGGCGGCAGGCTCTCTCCAGGCCTCGAACAGGCGTCTCAGCAGGCGGGTGTAGTGACTGTGCCCCGGATGCGGGGCCGCCACGACGCGCGGGAGCACCGAGGCTGGCATCGACGAAAGCTCTGCCAGCGCTTGTTCGGCAAGCACTGGGTCGTGACCCGCAAGGTTCAAGAAGAGTCTCTGATCGTCGGCCACCTGATGCCCCCTCCGTGTCCATTGATGATGCCACTGGCCGCCACGAGCGCACCAAAGTTCGTGGCTGCACTGCTCCGGCGTCGGTGCGAGGTTCGCCGAGTCGTGCGTGGTGACCCAGCGTCGCGCCGGGAATGAGCCGCCCTCATGCGGGTTCGTTCCCCCGTGCCGCTGAACGCGCCGCTCGCGAACTGCGTGCCGTCCTTCGGCCTGGGGCCGGCGGGCGACGGCGTCGCGCTCGGCGCGCTCGGCGTCATCTTCCTCGCGTGGTTCCTCGTCATGGTGGCGCTCACCTGCGTCGTCGCGCTGGGCGTGGCGAAGGGCGTGGCGTGGCTCGGGCGGCCGGTGGCGCGGGCGCTGGCCGTGGCCTACTCGCGCTGGCGCGGGCCGCGGCTGCCGGTGCTCGCCCGGCCCGAGCTCGAGGGCGCGGGCCCGGAGCTCGCCCTGGCCTGCAGCGCCTTCGAGCACGGCGACGTGAAGACCGGGAACGCCGCGCTGAACCGGGCGCGCGCGACCATCATGCGCACGCTGGGCCGGCTCCCGAGGGCCGATGCGCGGCGGGCTCGCGAAGCCCTGCGGCGCGCGTTCGCCTGGAGAACCCTGGTGCTCCAGGACGCGGACTGACAACGGGGAACCGTCGCACCGATCCCCGCTGTGAGCCCGGAGCTCAGCGCAGCCGCGAGGCGTAGGGCGACTTCTCGTCGCCGTCGAAGATGCGCGCCACCTGCGCGGCGAAGACCGGCCCCTCGACGAAGAGCGAGACGTTGCGGCTCTTCAGGAAGTAGTCGCCCTCCCAGTTGCTGGTGCCCACCCAGGCGCGTCTGGAGTCGGCGACGAAGAACTTGGCGTGCACCACGCGCGCGAAGGGGATGTCGCCGCCCGACCACTTGGGAATCGTCATCACCCCCACCTCGACGTTGGGCACCTGCGCCAGCGAGCGCAACGACTGGTCCTTCGCGTTCCAGCTCGAGACCAACAGGTGCACCTTCACCCCGCGCTCGGCCGCGCGCCTCAGGGCGTCGTCGAGCTCGCGGAAGCCGACGCCGTCGCGGTTCACCGGCTTGTAGGTGAGCACCTGCACCTTCACGCTCGTCTTCGCCTCGTCGATCCACCTGATGAGCCTGGGCAGCTCCCACGCCTCCTCGGGGAGGAAGCCCTGGGGGCTCGCCCCGAGCGTCAGCGAGAGCCCGTCGGCCTTCACCGGGAACTCGGGCCAGTCGATCTCCTTGTAGCGCGCGTCGGAGGCCCCGCCGGTCACGTCCCAGTCGGCGGCGAACAGCTCGGACAGGCCCTTCACCAGCGACGGCTCGCCCATGCGCACCCCGAGCTCCTGGATGTGCTCGAGCGAGCGCCAG